>CAZZDB010000083.1:0-15932 GCA_964652485.1 uncultured Oleiharenicola sp. | reverse complement strand
GAGAAGCTCCCCACCACCTTGACGCGTGGGACAGCATTGATCCCGGTGGGAGTTTCCGTGATTGCCCCGCAAACCCGGAGCTCCGCCGGACCCTCGGGCAAACTTGGCGGCGTGGACGGCGGCATCGGTTGGCAGAAGCCCACCGCCGCCCTTGCCTTCTGTCAACCCGAGGCCGGCCCGCCGTCAGTTCTATTTCGGTGGTTGGTCGTGGACCTTCGACTCAGGCACGACGCCGACCACCTTGAGTTCACCCAAGGTCACGCTCCCTTCGCGCTCGAATTCCTGGATCAGCCGGCCGCTGTCCTGACCGAAATATCTCGAGGCCTTCGCCAGCATCAGGGCAGCCGCCTCATTGAATTTGTTTCCGTCCGCCTGGATACTCACGCGCGTGGCCCAGAGGAGCTTTCTCTGTCCCGTCTTGACCGCCGTCTTGAAATCGTAGGCGGAAATCACGAAGTAATAGCGCTCATTCTCAATGTCGGAGATCAGGTCGTTGTAGGCGATGCCGGCGCCGGCGAAGCGGCTCGGGGTGTCACGCCGGTTGATCTCGTCGACATAACCCAGCAACCGGGCGTTGTATTCATCGGCGTCCCGCCGCGCATCATCGAACATCCGCATCTGGAACATCTCTCCGTCAAGTGCCTCCTGGTCGATCTGTTGCATCATCCTCTCAGGCGTTGCACTGCCATCGCGTCCCCGGGTCGACGGCCCGCCGTGGGCAGCTGCGTCCTCAGCGGCCTTGAGCGCCTTGGTCGAGGCGCTGGAGCGGTTGACGGCGCCATAGAAAGTATCGCCGATGGCGCGATAGGCCGAATCGCTGAAGGGCAGCGTCTTGCCCCACGATATCAGCAGCAGGAAGTCAGCGGACTCGGCGTCCTTCGCCAGGTAGTAGTTCTTAAGCGCGAGGAACTGCGCGGTGAGTCCGGCGATCTGGGGAAACTTCACTTTGTCGATGGATCCGTCCGCGGAGACTCCTGGGGAAAAGATCCCGTTGGCGAGGGCATAGTATTCGCGCTTGGGCGAGCCGTCAGCCTCGCGGGGGCGTTGGTAACCGTTGTAGGTGCCAGAGAACACGGCGGTGACCATGCGCTCGTTCGACGCCCGGGACATGGTGACGGCGAGAAGCGACAGGATGATTGGGAGGAGTTTCTTCATGAGGGTAAACTTCCAGTCTGGGGCTTAAGTATCCGGGGACTTAATTCACGGTAACATGTTTGCTCAAGTGGGAATCAGGCTGGCGGCTGCAGATCCAGGACTTATGGGCGCAACGCCCGGCTACCTGTTTCCGTGGGTGGCTGGTCGTGGACCTTGGACTCGGGCACGACGCCGACGACCTTGAGCTCGCCGAGTGTCACGTTGCCCTCGCGGTCGAATTGCCGGATCAACCGACCGCTGTCCTGGCCGAAATACTTCGAGGCCTTCGCCAGCATGTAGGCGGCGGTCTCGTTGAAGCGGTTGCCTTGCGCCTGGACGCTGACCCGTGTGGCCCACAACAGCTTCCGTTCGCCGGTCTTGACCGCCGTCGGGAAATCATAGGCGGAGATCACGAATAAGTAGCGCTCATTCTCGATGTCGTCGATCAGGTCGTCAAAGGCCGTGCCGCCGCCGGCAAAGCGGGCCGGGCCCTCGCGACGGTTGATCTCGTCGACGTAGCCGAGCACCTGGGCGTTGTATTCGTCGGTCTTCCGGCGCATCTCATTGAACATGTTCAATTGGACGATTTGTGACTCGAAGTCATCCCGCGCCGCCTGGAGGATGGCTCCGTCGCGGGACACGATGCCGTCGGCTCCCCTCGTCTGGGCGACTGACATTCCGATGGATTTCTGCAGACTGTTGAGCAGGTTGAACGAGGCGGCTGTCGAATCGAGGTTGGGACCGTAGACACTGTCGCTGAGGGGAATCGTCTTGCCCCAGGTGATCACGAGGAGGAACCGGGCCTGTTTCGCATCCGGCGCGAGGTGATAGTTGCGCAGTGCGAGGAACTGCGCGGTGAGCCCGGCGATCTGGGGGAACTTCACCTTGTCGATGGAGGCGTCGGCCGAGACGCCCGGCAAATATTCGCCGTTGGCGAGGGCGTAGTATTCGGGCTGGAACGTGCCGTCGGCTGCGCGGGGGCGCTGGTAACCGTTGTAGGTGCCGGAGAACACCGCGGTGACGATATTTTCGTTCGAGGCCGACGCGGTCGCGGCCAAAAGGCAGAAAAGGATCGGCCGGGCGAACCGTGACTCTAGGGTTGGGGTTGAGCGCCAGCCGGTGAGAACCGAGGCTCGCGCCCGGCTGCTGATACGGAAAGGTATTCTCCGGGCCCATCGATGCAGGCGGGACAACAGCGCGCTGGCGCACGACGACGGGGCGAGGACGATTACGGGGGAACGGAATAGAGCGGCACGGAGGCGATGTGGCATGTCGATGGGGGGTTGAGCCAACTGACTCCTTGCCCGTGCCGTGCCAGTGGCCGCGGGCTTGCTCAAGAGGTTCCGGGACGCGTGTTTGCGGCTACTGATAAGAGTTCCGGCAACGAAGGCGGCTCCGATTTGGGTGCCTGCCCCCAAATCTTTTCACGAACCCGTAGCCGGATTGGGCGCAGGGCCCCATCAGTTGCATCTCTCGCGGCCCGTGGCCAAGGCTAGAGGCCGGCCTTCTTCGCGGAGGCGACCACACGGTTGTAGGCGGGTCGCGCCGGAGGGTCGACGGCGAAGGGCAGCGGGCTGCCGCGGCGGTGTCAGGGCTCCGAATCCCGCAGGACCCCGAAGGTCACGCGGGTGACCGACGCGCGATACTTCGGTAACACATCGAAGATCTCGCCGTAGCGCTGGGCGAGGGCGCGCCGCTGTTCCGGTGTCAGTTCTATTTTGGCGGCTGGTCGTGGACCTTCGACTCGGGCACGACACCGACGACCTGAAGCTCGCCGAGCGTCACCTTGCCCTCGCGGTCATATTGCCGGACCAACCGGCCGCTGTCCTGGCCGAAATATTTCGACGCCTTCGCCAGCATCAGGGCGGCGGCCTCGTTGAACTTGTTTCCTTGCGCCTGGACGCTGACCCGCGTGGCCCACAGCAGCTTCCTCTGGCCCGTCTTGACCGCGGTCGGGAAATCGTAGGCGGAGATCACGAAGAAATAGCGCTCGTTCTCGATGTCATCGATCAGGTCGTCAAAGGCCGTGCCGGCGCCGGCAAAGCGGGCCGGGCCCTCGCGCCGGTTGATCTCGTCGACGTAACCGAGCACCTTGGCGTTGTACTCGTCCGCTTTCCGGCGCATGTCGTTGAACATGTTCAGCTGAATGAGCGACTGTTCCGCCTCGTCGTTTTCCGCGAAACTCTTCGCTGCCGCGGTCGGCGAGGCCATGGCGGAAAATCTTCCGGCGGGTCCGCCTCGCGCCTGGGCGACCTGGTTCATGGCGTTGAAAAACGCCTCTTGATGGTCGAAGTAGACGCCGTCGTCGAGGGGGATAGTCTTGCCCCAGGTGATCACGAGGAGGAACCGGGCTTGTTTCGAATCCTGCGCGAGATGGTAGTCGCGCAACGCGAGGAACTGCGCGGTGAGTCCGGCGATCTGCGGGAACTTCACCTTGTCGATGGAGGCGTCAGCCGAGACGCCCGGCAAATACTTGCCGTTGGCGAGGGCGTAGTATTCGGGCTGGAACGTGCCGTCGGCTGCGCGGGGGCGCTGGTAGCCGTTGTAGGTGCTCGAGAACACCGAGGTGATTATGCTGTCGTTCGACGCCCGAGCCAATGGGGCGGCGACCAGCAGGAGGAGCGTGATCTGGAAGAGCTTTTTCATGGTGGTTCACAGCGCCCGGCAAGCGGCACCGTCTTGCCAGACATAACCCAACCTCGTGCGGTTTCGCAAGGGTGAAGCCACCCGGCCAGCATCTAGAGGCCGGCTTTCTTCGCGGCGGCGATCACTGCGTCATAGGCGGGCTTGCGCTCGAAATTGTCGCCAAAGAGCAGCGGCCGGCCGCGCCGGCGCCAGGATTCGGAGTCGCGCAGGCCCCAGAAGGTCACGCGCGTGACCGACTGGCGGTGCTTCAGGAACACGTCGAAGATCTCGCCGTAGCGCTGGGCGAGGTCGCGCTGCTGTTCCGCCGTGAGCGGCGGCGGCGGCGGCCCGCCGAAGGGCACGTTCATCAGGTCGGTGAAGGGCTTCCGCTGGCTGTCGGTGAGGAGCTTCGTGATCGCTTCGGAGGCCGTGCCGCGGATCTCGCGGATCTGGCCGAATTCGCCGGCGGCGACGGCGGCACCGATGTCCTTGGTCGCGCCGTCGACCAGCGGCGTGATCTGCGCGACCTGCGCGTCGGTGAGCACCAGCTTCGACTTCAGCTCGTCGACGGCGGGGAAGAAGCGGGGGCGCGGGGGCGTGGCGCCGGTGTTGGCGCCGACGGCGCCGGTGACATGCCGGTCGCGGATCGCTTCCACATCCAGCTCGGTGATCATCACCTTCAGGCCGAGGTCGGCGAATATCTGGATGGTCTCGTCGATCTTGGCGGCGCTGGGGGTGCTTAGGTTGTAATGGCCCTGGAGGCCGATGCCGTCGACATGCGCACCCTGCTCGCGGAGGTATTTGATCAGCTCGACCGCCCGGGCGCGCTTGGCGTCGTCGGCGTCGAGGTTGTAGTCGTTGTAATAGAGCTCAGCGCCGGGATCGGCCTCGTGCGCCCACTTGAACGCGAGCGCGAGATATTCCTGGCCGATGACCCGGAAGAAGACGGATTTCCGGTATTCGCCGTCGTTGTCGTTGATCGCCTCGTTGACGACGTCCCAGCCGCGGACCTTGCCCTTGAAATGGCCGGCGACCGTCAGGATGTGGTTCTTGAGTCGGGCGAGCAGGACCTCCCTGGTAAGCGTTTCCTGGCCTGGATCGGGCTTGGAGACCCAGGAAGGTAGCTGGGCGTGCCAGCAGAGGTTGTGACCGATGACCACGAGATCATGGCGGTGGCAGAAATCGACGAACTTGTCGGCCGCCTCAAACTTGAAAGTGTTGTTCTTGGGCTCGGTCAGTTCCCACTTCATGTCGTTTTCAGCGGTCGCGCAGTCGAACTCGCGGGCGATCAGCGCCGTGGTCTGCGGGTCGGTGTCGCCGAACTGCCGGGGGTTGAGCGCAAGGCCCACAAGGAAAGCGGGCTTGAATGTGTCCTTGAGTGTGGCGGACGCAGGGGCCGGCGGCGCATAGGGCTCGACGGGAGCGACGGGCGCCTGCGCGAATGCGCCCAAGGGCGCGATCAGGCCGGCGGCGATGAAGGCGGAGATGCGAAAGCGACGGAGGGGGAGGTTCATGAGGGTAGGTGAAGTCAGGGAAAATCAGAAGTGAGCCGACGCGAGCCAAAACGCAACCCGGGCTGAAAAGTGCCCCGCCGGATCAATGCGGCGGGTGGTGGAGCGAGACAGGCACGGCCGGGTATTCCGCCGTGCTAAAGAATTTTGAAAAACGCGCGCCGGGCCATCTGTGACGCTTAATTTATTGGGTTCGGGGCACAAACGGCAATGATGGCGGACGATGAGCCACCCATTGCCAATTCCACCCGAGACGGACTGGGACGAGGAAGTTTCCGTGCGGAGTCTTTGGCAGGCGGCGGTCGGGAAGGTTTTCAAGCTCACCAGCAAGCCCTATGGTGTGCGCAACGTGACCTACACCCAGATGAAGTCCGTCCGGGACATCGGATCCGGCGGGGATTTCGAGGTCGAGGTGCTGTGCGTCGAGATCATCGCCCGGGTGCTCGATGGGAAGCGCACGCACAGCAACATCTGCAAGGAAGGCGTCCTGCATCAGGCCGCGGACAGCGAATTGATGCCGGACAGCTTCGGCGTGGAATGCCCGCTGCCGGAATTCGAAAAGGTGACCGGGGCGATCCTGGCCTACACCAACACCTATCTGGAGTGGGTGATGCAGGAGGCTCCTGAGGAGAAGACCGAGATAGAAATCCCGGTCGACCTGCCGCATCTCCGGCTGACCGACATGGAGGCAAGCCTCGTCCGAAATTCACCCTTTCTGGTCAAGGATCTCTATTTTCTCACGCCGAATTCCATTCCGGCTGCCTGGGCGTCGATCCGGCAGGAAATGCAGCGGGCATGGCGCAACATGTTGCTCGCGGACGCGGTGGACCCGATTTACGTGGAGAAGAAGAACGAGGCCGCGGCCTCGCTGGGCGCGAAGCTGGCCGGGGCCCAGCGCGAGGTGGCCGTTCCCAAAGACACCACCGGAACCATCCTGCAACTGGACAGCCTATGCCTCGCCCTGCTGGGTCAGCCGTCAGCCACGCGCATCAGCTGGGCCACGGCGAACCCCAGCGAGGATGGCGCGGTCTACTGCCTTGGGATGGCCTGCGCCCCGCTCGACTTCGTGCGGTGGGCCCACGTGTCCGGCCGGCTGGTTCCGCCCGAGGCGACGGCCGGCAAGGATCTCAAGGCTTACTTTGCCGGCTGGAACAGCAGCTACACCGGCCCGGACGCGGACGGCATTTATCCCCTGTTGAAACCGGCGACGGACTGAGAGGGACGCGGGCATCGTCGGTCTGCGGGTGGATGGATTTCGGGGAAGGGTGAGGCGATGGTGGCAGCCCCGCCTCCGATGGCGGGGAGGGTCATCATCTCGCCTGTCTTGTTCAAACCGCGTCGTCGCGGAGTTTAAGGGCGGGCCTCATGCGGTCTGGTGGCCCGGGCCCAAGGGCAATGGGACCCAACGCTGGATAAAGAACCGACCGGTAGCCGTCGCGCTCTTCCCCACGCCGGCGTTCGGTGAACCGGGCGGTCGTCGACCGAGATCGGGTAAACTTTAGTGTTTTTTCAGTAATTATTGTCGCGCCCCGGGTCAAATCGTGCGGAATTGGCGGTGCCATGCGTAACCCACGCGCCCACATTCTCTTCCTGACAACCCTCCTGGTCGTCGGGGGGCTCATGGTTCGGGTGTGGCTCCCGCCTGCTGCGAACCTGGCTGGTTTGAATCATAAGACGGTGGCGGTGCGAACGGTCGCCTTGATATCTGCACCGTTGGCCAAAGCTACGGCCTCGGTAACGCCGGCCGACGCTCCAGTGTCGGCTGACAATATCGCGGCGATGCACCCGCAGCAGCTTTCGGCGGAGGACAATCTGTTGGTGGCCGAGATGTGCGATCTGCAGTTGATGGCGCAGGGCACCGATCTCGCGTTGGACAGCAGTCAATGGTCGGCGCTCGCGGCGGTGGTGTTGCGGACCGAGGCCGTCCGCCACGCTTTCGAGGCACAGATTGCGACTTCGAAGGTGATCGCCCCCGGCAGGTATCGGCTGGAAATCCCGGCTTATGCGACCGCGGGCGACGTGCTGCGCGAGCAGTTCGCCGTCGAGTTGTGCGCGCAGCTCGGCGAACCGGTCGCGATGGATGTGATCGCGAAACTTGGCGACCGGTTGGAGGGGCGCTTTGCCGGATTCGGGGTCGGCGTTCAGACGCTCGACATTGTCGCGCCTCCCGGTGGGGAGCCCAACGACGTCCAGGTCATGCAAACGGCAACGTATTGGAACAGCGTGGAAGGCGGCGACCGGGTGACGACGCGGCGCGAAATCCACTTTCCGGGCTTGGAGGATCCCACCGGCGACACATGGGGTGCCTTGCTGGCGATGGTGAACGCCGCGGGCGCAGCAAACGGACCGGGCTAAGCGCGCTCGGACGGACATTAGGCTCGTTGGAGGAGTGGTGCCTTCACAACGCCTCCGGGACAGGCTTGCCTCAGTCTACCCGATCCCGTGGCCTGGTTCCCGCCTCTTACCCGTGGAATACGTAGCGCGGGTAGCGGTCACGTGCCGCGGTTGACGCGGCCGGGTCAATGTCGATTGTGGCGAAGGGCGCGTCGGGTGTGGTCTGGGCCTGAATCGTTCCGTCAGGGTTGATGATCCAGCCGGCACCACCACACGCGCCCGTCGGGTCCACCCGGTTGGACGACGCGCAGAAGGCGCCGGAACGCACAGCGGCCACCACGCCCGCCGCCAGCCACTTGGCGGTGGTGGCCGCGGCCGTGGCGCGCGGGGCCAGAATCGCCTGGACTCCCTGCGCCGCGTAGGCGGCATAAGTCTCCAGCGCCCACAGCTCCGTGCAGATGTTGAGGCCAAACGACAAGGCGCCGGCGTGGAAGACGGGGAAAGCCGGGTCGCCGCGGTCAAACCAGTTGGTTTCCCAGCCGCCCGGTTCGGCCGGCAGGAAGAACTTGCGGCGCAGCGGCGTCAGCCCGGCGACCGCCGACCAGTTGAAACCCTGGTTGAACGGCCGGCCGGCGATGGTGACGGGCCGGGCGCCGACCACGTGCGTCGCGTGCAACTCCGGCAAACGCCCCAGCCAGGTGTTGCTCAGAGCCTCGGCGGCGGCCCAACGCGCGGGGTCGAAAGCCTCGGTTTCCCACACCGGGTCGACGAAGGCAAACTCGGGCAGCAGCACCAGCTCGGACGCCTGCTGCGCGGTGTGGCGGCACAGGCTGGTCCATGCGGCCGCCAGGGCCGTGGGTTCGTGGGGGAGTTCGCAGACGGTGACGCGCATGGTTATTCGCCACCCTCACCAGATGCGCACCCGCGCCGTGGGGTCAAGATACAGCCGCTGCCCCGGCTGCACGTTGAAGGCGTCATACCAGGCATCGATATTGCGCACGGTGGCGATGCGGTAGGTTTCCGGCGCGTGGTCATTGGTGGCGGCCTGCGTGCGCAACGCCGCCTCGGTGGATTTGCTGCGCCAGCTGCGGGCGAAGCCGATGAAAAATTCCCGGTCCTGCTGCCGCACATATTCCTTGTCCGCGGCCCGGCTGTCGAGCGTGAGGCGATAGGCGTCGAAGGCCGCGGCCAGGCCGCCGAGATCGGCGATGTTCTCCGACAGGGTCAGCTTGCCGTTGATCGCGAGGTCGGGAAACGGATGGTAGCCGGCGAACTGGTTCACCAACGGTTCGGCGGCGGCTTGGAATTGCTTGAAATCTTCGGGCGTCCACCAGCGGCGATTCCGGCCATCGACTTCGTATTCCGCCCCCAAGGGGTCGATGAAGTGGCTGGACTCGTGCCCGATGATGGCGCCGATCGCGCCATAGGTCGCCGCTTCCGAGGCCGAGGGATCGAACTTCGCTCCCTGCAGCAGCGCGGCGGGGAAATCGACGGCGTTCTGCTGGAACAGGAGGACCGCCCCGACCGTCTGCGGCGCCATCCACCATTCATGCATGTCCGCGGGCTGGCCCAGCCGGGCCAGGGCCTGGCGATAGTTGCGGTCAGCGGCGCGCCGCAAGTTGCCCACCGCGTCGGCCGGGTCCACGGCCACGTCGGAATAGTCCTGCCACTTTTCGGGATAGCCCAGGCCAACATACAGGGTCTGCAGCTTGGCCAGGGCGACTTTCTTGGAGTCCGGTGACATCCAAGTCACAGACTCGACCCGGTGGCGCAGGGCCGCGATCACGTTGGCCGCGATGGCCTGCAGCCGGGCTTTGTATTCGGTGGGGAAATAACGCTCGGCATACATCCGCCCGAGGGCGTCGCTCAGGGCCGATTGGGTCGCGGCGAGGGCGCGCTGTGCGCGCGGGCTCGGCGCCGGCTGGCCGGACGCGGCACCGTGCAGCGCGAGGGCCTGCTCGGCGAAGGCATGCGGCAATAGGTCGGCATAACGATCCAGCACCTGAAAGCGCAGGTAGTCCTGCCACGCCTCGAGCGGCTGCGACGCGACCAGCGCCGCCACGCCTTTCACCGCGCTGGGTTGCCACGCGACGAAGGATTCCTGCCTGGGCATCCCGGCCGCCACAAAGAATTCCGACCAGTCCATGCCCGGCGCCTGCCGCGCGAAGTCGGCCCGCGTCCAGAGGTTGTTCGCATTGCTGTCAACCGCCGTGGCTTCGCGGGTGGCCTGCGTTTGCGCGATGGCGGTTTCCAAGGCCAGCACCGCTGCGGCCCGTTGCGCCGCGCGGTCGAAGCCGGCCAGCGCCAGCAAGCGCGCGATGTAGTCCTGGTAGGTGGTACGCAACGCCAGCAGGCGCGGCTCGGGGCTGAGGTAGTTCTCGCGGTCCGGCAGGCCGAGGCCGCCTTGCAGCAGGAAGGCCACGTAGTTGTTTTCGCCGTTGTTGCCATGCTCCACCGACAGGCCGAGCACGGACGAGGAGCGATAAACGCCCCAGTTCAGCGGATCGACATCGGCGCGCATGCCCTCGCCGAGCAGGCGGGTGAGCGCCGCCTCGTCCTGCACCGCGGCAATGCGCTCCAGCAACGGCTGCACGGGGGCGAGGCCCCGGGCCTCGATGGCGGCCTCGTTCAGGTAGGCCGCCCGGAAGTCAGCCACCTTGCGCGCGAACGACCCCGCCGGCGCGGCGGCCGCGTCGTCGAGCAGTTTCGCGACCTGCGTGCGGGTCAGATCGTCGAGTTCGGTGCGGGCCGTCACCCGGGCCTTGCCGGCGGGGATCTCCGTGGCCTTGAGCCAGTCGCCGTTGGCGTAGGCAAAGAAGTCGTCGCCGGGCCTGATGCTCGCATCCACGCCGCTTTCCGACGCGGATGGCCTGGCGGAGGCGGCGGCTTGTGCCCGGGCCGATTGGACCGCGGTCAAAGAAAAGGCGGCACAGAGTGCCGCCATGAAGAAGAGACGCGTGGAGGGGTGATTCATGCGGCTCCGAGCATACACCCAACCACTGACAACCCTATGTCAGGAGCGCTCGGCCACACCTGGCCACTCCTAACCCGGGGTCCACTTCGGCGAGGTGCAAGATACCAGACCTGACCTCCGGCCCGGTCGCTTATTGCGCGCGGGTCCACTCGGCCTGCAGACCGAGGCGAGCGATCCATTCGTCGAGTGCGGGCCGGTCGAGGGTGTCCCCACTCACGTCGAGCATGGCGCGGATGTCGGTCACGTGCTTGGTCGAGCCGCCCTCGCGGAAATATTCCAACTTGCGCAGGATGACGTATTCCGGCGGGGCGAAGCTGATCTGCTGGCCGCCATGTGCTACCGGACGTCGCCGAGGGAAGGCCCATTGATGAAGAGCATCGCTGCCCATCGGGTAAAGATCGGCTTTGAAACCGGAATCGTGGTGGAGGGCGTTCAGATGGGCGCGCTGCGAGCGCCGGAGTTCCACTTCGATCACCTCGTCGGGCGGCAGATAGTAATCTTCCTCCGGAAACGCCGCGCGCAGGCGGGGCAGATCGGCGGCCTTCAATTCGACGACGACATCGAGGTCGTTGGTCGTGCGGGGCTGGCCGTAGAGGATCGCGGCGGTGGCGCCCGTGACCATGTAGGGCAGTCCGGCCTTTACGAGTGGGACCGCAAACAGGCCGATCAGGTCAGCCTCGGGCATGGCGGATGCGGCGGGCGATTTCCCTTCGGCGCTCGATGGCGGAAAGCTGGGGATGCGTGCTGCGCAGTCCCGAGTCCATGAGCGTGCGCATCTGCCGGTTCATCCGCATAGCTTGGTCCAACCGCTCAGAGGGCGTCATCTGGCGGTAGATCTCCACCTGGCGGGCGTCGATGTCGGACACAGGGGCGGCGGTGGCGGGCATGAGCATACGGTTAATCCGGGAGTATCGCGGCGCAAGCTTGGGATTGGGAACCCGGGAGATTGAATCATCCGCGGCGGGCCGGACCACAACTGCCCCAAGCCAGATTCCGTCGCTTGCCCTGGAGTCCGCGTCGCCGAGGTGCAAGATATTAGACCTGACCCTCAGGGCTCGGGACCCTCAGGGCTCGGCCGTGATCCCCGGCTCGGCTACGCGCTGGTTTGCGTGGGGAGCTTGGCGTCGAGCCAGCCCTTGATGCCGGCCGACATGACCATGGCGTTGGAAAATCCCAGCTTCTTCGCGCGGCTCGCCGCCTTCGGTCCCTTGCTGCACAAAAGATTGGAGCAATAGAACACCACGGTGTCGGCCTTGTCAGCCGGCAGGTCTTTCGCCTTGAAGTTCTCCGGGTCGAGGTTCCTGGCGCCCGGAACGTGGGTCTCGCGCCAACGTTCGGGGGCGTTGACGTCGACGACCGTGATGGGCTCGGCCTGCATCAACTGGTTCAGGTCGGCCGGAGAGATGGACTTGAGTCCCATGAATAACGCATACATGTCGGGTCCTGGGTTGGAGGTTCTAGGTAAGACAACACGCAACCGGCTCGTCGGGTTACAAAAAATCCGCGCCCGCTTCCGGGGCACCCCAAAATCCCTCAACGGTCGCTCACCGCGATGAACGGTCGCGGGGGGAGTGCCTGGCCGAGGCAAAGAGTGGAGCGCGACCTCTTTCGGCACCCCCGGAATTACTTGGCAAACCTGCACGCTTGCCCATTGTTAGCGCGGAGACGGATTGCTTCTCAGCAGATTTGCACCGTATTGGTCAGCAGACGAACCGCGTCTGCTCGGAGACGGACTGAATCGTTCCGCGATTGCGCTCCTTTTGCATGCAGACGCGCTTGACTCCGGCAAGGAGGGGTCGGTTTCCTTGCTGGCGGAGTCCTTCTCCGTCCAGACGCAACGTAGTTGGACGCAGACGCAGTCCACCCGAGGGCAGACGCGGTCCAGTTCCGGGCAACCGGGGCGCAAATGCCCGATCCAACGGGGCAACGCCGCAGGAACGCCCTCAAATCCCCCGCCTGCAGAGTCCAACCTCGGAAAAATCTAGGGATACCCTGCGCCTCATCGGCTAAAACCGGGCCTGCGTGGCGAAGTCGCCGGAAGGCGTGCGTTGGTTCGGGAGAGAAGCCCACAGCCGCCCTTGGCCGCTACTCAACCCCGGGGTCCGCATCGCCGGGGTGCAAGAAATCAGACCTGACCCCATGGCTTGGCTCATATGATATTGGCTCGTGTCGTTCCCGGTGAGCGGTAGTTTCCGGCGCGTCGCACCATGCGCTTGCCCACGCCCGCTTTTTTTAGCCCCGTTTGCCGGTGGTTCCTGTTTCTTGTCGCGGCCGGGAGCGCGCAGGCGGACATGCCTCCGCGGCCCGTCGGCGGCGATTTCCTGCAGGACTACGCCGGCGTCATTCCCGAGAAGATGCGGCAGACCATCCGGGAGCACCAGGCGGCGGCGTTCGAGGCGACCAAGGTTCCCCTCGTGGTCGTGACCCTGCCGGACTTGGGCCGCTACGATCTCGGCACGGGCAACATCGAGACCTACGCGCGAAAATGGTTCAACACCTGGGGCATCGGTTCGGCGCAAAAAAACGACGGCGTGCTGGTCCTGCTCGCGGTCAAGGAGCGCCGGGCCCGCATCGAGCTCGGGGCGGCGTGGGGACACCGGTGGGACGCCTATGCCACCCACGTGATGGACGGCCGGATGGTGCCGCGCTTCAAGGGCGGCGACTACGGTGACGGCCTGCTGGCGGGACTCGAGGCGCTGGAGCGGATGGCGGCGCGCGGGGCCGAGGCGGAGCCGCCGGCCGAATCGGCGCTGGAGGCACTGGCCGGCTCCGCGCTCGGCTACTACGCGCTCCACGACAATCCGCTGCGCAACAACCTAGGCTCCGGCATCGTCCTGGGCCTGCTGGTGACGGGAGGCTTTGCGTTGCTGCTGATGATTTTCATGCCCGGCCGCCGGAAACTGCTGTTGAAAATCGGCCTCGGGTTGATCGGCCTCGTGTTTCTCTTCTGGATCACGGCCGTGCTCCTCATGTTGCTGTCGGGCGTGCTCGGCCGGCTGTTCTCGGGTGGTAATTCCAGCAGCAGCGACGGAGGCTATGACGGCGGATCCTCCGGCGGGGGCGGCGCCACCGGCAGCTGGTAGGCGCGGAGATTTCCACCCGTCGGGCGCGGGCTCAACTGAAAGAGCTAAAACCAGATCCCTTCCGGCCGCCTTCGGAGTCCAAACCCGGACAAATCGAAGGATACCCTGCGCCTCATCGACTAAAACCGGCCCGCGTTGCTCAGTCACCCGAAGACATGCATTGGTTCGGGAGAGAAACCGCTGCCTCCTTGGCCACTTTTAACCCGGGGTCCGCATCGCCGAGGTGCAAGATATTAGGCCTGACCCCATAGCTCGGCCCAGACCGTAATTCGACAGAAAGTAACTGATGAATGCGGTCGTTCCATCTTGGCATACTGTGGTTAGAAGATACACGCTAGCGAAGGGCTTTTTGCATGAGGAGAAACTAAAGCGTCGCGGTTCCAACAATTCCTTCATCACTCGCGAACTCGACAAGTCTTCAGGACGTAACTAGGAACTTTAGGTGTGAAACCGAACGAAAGCAGATGAGGTTACCCCGATTTGACGGACACGGGCTCGGTCACAAGAAAGGATCCAACCATGAACAAGGACAGCAAAGCCGTAAGCGTCCGACCGAGGGCCAGAAAAAAGGGTCAGGTTAGGGTTCACCTGATTTGACTGACAGTGGACTTGGGGGTCAAAACCCAAGGAGTCCACATGAAGACGCAGATCAGCAAAGCCAGCCATGGGCGGGCACAGTTCAGTGAGGAATATAAGCAGCAGGCGCTGGAGTTATCCAAAACTCCTTGGTGTCGAAGGAGACGTCAGCCCTCGACTCTGACGGTTGCAAAATAGCTCAGCTCGGGTCGTAATCCAAATACGGTCCCAGCCATTTTTCGGTTTCGGGCAGAGGTGTGCCCTTGCGCGAGGCGTAATCTTCGACCTGGTCGCGGCCCAGCTTGCCGGTTGCGAAGTATTTTGATTCCGGGTGATTGAAGTAGAGGCCGCTGACGGCACTCGTGGGATACATTGCGAATGATTCCGTGAGGGTGATGCCGGTGGTTTTTTCCGCGCCGAGAATATCGAAGAGGGTGCGTTTCTCCGTATGGTCGGGACACGCGGGGTAGCCGGGCGCGGGGCGGATGCCGCGGTATTTTTCCCGGATGATGTCCTTCATCTCCAGGTTCTCGGTCTTGCCGTAACCGGATGCTTCCCGGGCCTTCTTGTGCATCAACTCGGCGAGGGCCTCGGCGAGGCGGTCGCCCAGCGCCTGGGCCATGATGGCGTTGTAGTCGTCCTGTTTTTGCCGGAACTCGGTGGCGAATTCCTCGACACCATGACCGGCCGTGACGGCAAAGCCGCCGAGGTAGTCGATGCGGCCTGATTCCTTCGGCGCGATGTAATCCGCGAGACAATGGTTGAATTGCCCAGCCGGCTTCTCCTGCTGCTGACGGAGGAAGTGGAATGTCTTGAGCACCTTCGAGCGGGATTCGTCCGCGTATACTTCGACGCTGTCGCCGACGCTGTTGGCCGGCCAGAAGCCGATGACAGCCTTGGCGGTGTAGCGCTTTTCGGCAATGATGCGCTGCAGCATCGCCTTCGCCTCGGCATAGAGTTTGGTGGCTTCCTCGCCGACGACAGCATCGGTCAGGATGTCGGGAAAGCGGCCATGGAGTTCCCACGCGGAGAAGAAGGGGCCCCAGTCAATGTAGGCGGCAATTTCCTCCAGCGAGAGGAAATTGTCGCCGCTAAGAGCCAAGGGCGAAGGGCCAAGAGTCTGACCCTTTGCGCTTACCTCTTTGCTCTTGGCGTTCTCGGTCGAGAACACCCTCGTGCCGGTGAATTCTGGCGTGGGAATGTCGACGGTGGTCCAGTCGGTCGGCTGGCGGCGAGCGCGGGCGTCGGCGATGGGCAGAAGATTCCGCGCGCCACGGCGGTCGGCAAACTCCGTGCGCAGGCGGTCCTGCTTGGCGCGGTTCTCCGCGGCGTAGGCGGCTTTGTTCGCGGGATTGAGCAGTTGCGACACGACGCCGATAACGCGCGAGGCGTCGAGCACGTGGACGACGGGCTCGGCGTATTCGGGCGCGACCTTGACGGAGGTGTGCGCGGCGCTGGTAGTGGCGCCGCCGATGAGCAGCGGCACGGTGCAGCCGGTGCGCTTCATTTCCTTGGCGACATGCACCATCTCGTCGAGTGACGGAGTGATGAGGCCGGAGAGGCCGATGACGTCGGCATTCTTCTCCTTCGCGGTGGCGAGGAGCTTGTCGCACGGCACCATGACGCCGAGGTCGATGACGTCGTAATTGTTGCAGGCGAGGACGACGCCGACGATGTTCTTGCCGATGTCGTGCA
>CAZZDB010000082.1:0-15952 GCA_964652485.1 uncultured Oleiharenicola sp. | reverse complement strand
GGCGTCGATGATGCGCTGGGGCAGCACCGAGGAACGCTCGTCGCGCCAGCCGAGTTTCACGATGAAACGGTTCCAGATGTGGCATTCCTCGTCGGTGCGCGGCGTGCCGCGGGCATGGGCCCACGCGAGCACCTCCTCGTCCGTGCCGCCAGCGAGGGTGCGGTCGCGCAGGTCGGCATAACGCACGCCGAGAAAGCGGCAGCAGCGGCCGTCGAGGATGAAGAACTGGCCGTCACCGAGGTTCGCCTGGTACGCGGCGGGGAGCTGTCCCGCGGCGTGGAGCCGGATCTTGTCGAGCATGCGGCCGAAATGGACGAGCCGGCCGACCTTGGCGTAGAGGCTGCGCAAACCGGGGACGCGGGGCATGTGCTGGTTGAGCGTTGGGGGCTGAGTGTTGAGTGACCGGATTTTCTTTCTGACCAACGCCATATCACGCGGCCAGTCGAAAACAGGGTGCCGGCCGGACTGGTGGTGGGTTGTTCGGATAGTCGTTTTCAGCCGCCGGCGAAATCCGCCTTCGCCTGGGCGAGCGCGCGTTCGTAGGAGGCGACGAGCCGATCCCAGCGCCGGTTCATCTCGGCGTCGATTTGCTGGCGGGCGGGATCGGCCTCGAACCAGGCGAGGGTGCGGCGGATGCCGGTGGCGAAGGGCGTCCGGGCGGCGAAACCGGGCACGAGGCGCCTGAGCTTGGTGTTGTCGAACACCGCCGACACCGCCTTGTCGCCCAGCAGCGTGCCTTCCACCGCCGGCACGCACGAGATGATGAAATCCGACGCCATGTGCACGAATCGCGGCGCGGTCACGCCCGCCGCCTCGGCGGTCAGCGCAAAAATCCGGTTCCAGGTGAGCGCCTCGTCCGACGTGATGTGAAACGCCTCGCCGAGTGCTGCCGCCTGGCCGAACAACCCGATCAACCCCCGGGCGAAATCGCTGTTATGCGTGATCGTCCACAGGGAGGTACCGTCGCCGGGGATGATCAGCGGCGCCCCGCGACGCAGGCGGTCGATGGCCGTCCAAGGCTGCTGCCAGGCGTTCAGCACGAGTGGAATCTGGTCGTCGCCGTAGGTGAGGGAGGGGCGGACGATCGTATACGGGAAGCCCGTCGCCCGGTGGGCCGTCTCGAGCTCGAGCTCGCAGGCGATCTTCTTCCGGGAATAATCCCAGTGCAGATTCTCGCGCGGCGTGGACTCCGTGATGAGGTAGGGCGGCGCGGGCGGTTTTTGGTAGACACTCGCCGAGCTGATGAAGATGTATTGCCGGGTGCTGTCGCGAAACAGCCCGAGGTCGCGCCGGATGTCATCCGGCCCGAAGGCGATCCATTGCACGACCACGTCCCAGGTATGTCCGTGGAGCGCGGCGCGGACGCCGGCGGGGTCGGTCATGTCGGCGGTGATCGTCCGGGCGCCGGCGACCGCGCGGTGCTGGCCGCGATTGAGCAGCCAGAGTTCGTGGCCCGCGGCGATGGTTTGCAGGGTGACGGCGCGGCTGATGATGCCCGAGCCGCCGATGAAGAGGATTTTCATGGGAAGGAAATCAGGGTTTGCGCGTCGTATCGCCGAGCGACCAGGCGCCGACGGGGATGCTGCGGAGCCTCCCCACGGTCGCGACGTCCGCGCGCTGGCAGCGCTGGGGCGCAAGGCCGGCGAGAATCGCTTCCAGGTCGTCGACGACAAACTGGCCGATGAGCGGCTGGATCTCGGGCACGCTGCCGAGGCGGTGGGCTTGCAGCAGGGTGTTGGGCGTGGTGCGGCCCGGTTCGTCCGCCGGGATGGGCTCCTCGGGCCAGACATCGATGCCGGCGCGGATCTGGCCGCGGCGCGCGGCGGCCAGAAGTTCCGGGAAATTCACCAGCGCGGCACGGCTGGCGAGGATGACCACGCTGCCCGGCTGCATGCTCGCGAAATGGCGGGCGCCGATCCGGCCGGTGTTTTCGCTGGTGTTCGCGGCCAGCAGAAAAACCACCCGGGCGCGGGTGAAGCATTCGTCAAGCGATGCCGGGACCACGTCCGCGGCCCGCAGCAGTGAGTCATCCAGCCAGGGATCGTGCACGAGGATTTCCCCGGAGAACGGCCGCAGCAGCGGGAGCAGGGCGCGGCCGAGATTGCCGAAGCCGACCAGGGCGAGCGCCTTGCCGTGCAGGAGGAACGAGTCGTGGTTGTCGCCCTTGAATTCCCGGCCCACGCGCAACGCCGCATCGGCCTCGTGCATGCGCCGCGCCAGCGAGATCGCCATGGCCAGCGCCAGCTCGGCGACCGGGCGCGCGTAGACCGGGGCGGTGGAAAGCACGGGTATGCCGCGCCGGTGGCACTCGGCATAATCGATGTTCGGCAGGAAGTTGCTCTCGACGTTGAACACCGCCCGCAAGTGCGGCGCCCGGTCGAGACGGGCCCGGTCCAGCGGCGACTGTCCGATCAGCGCGATCGCCTGCGGCAGATACCGGTCGATGTGCTCGGCGGACGCGGACGAACCGTCGTGCCAGATCACGCGGCCGAGCTTCTCGAGGCGGTGCTTGGTGGGTTCGTCGAAGATCCGCCCGATCCGCCGCGGATGCGGGTCGAGGAGGATGACGGGTTCGTCGGGTGGGGAGGAGGGCATCGGCACCACGGGGCGTGTATCCCAAATCAGGCGGATTTTGGCGAGTGGATATGACGCGCGTCGGGCAGGCGTCCGGTGCCGTCGGTGCTACAACCGCCGGGCCTTCCGCTGCGATCGTTCCACATGACGGTAACGCGGCGGCGATGTCGCGCCCCGGCTTTGATCGGTGGGTTAATGGCCTCCCGGCGAGCCCCGTTCATCGCCGGTTCCAGGCGTTTCCCCCGCTTCAATGCGCCGCCTCACCGCAAAACCCTCCCGTCCCACCCAAATGAAAATTCCAGCAGCGCGAGCGGCGGTATATGCCGCCAGTTGGGCCGTACTGGTCACGGCCACGGGCCTGGCCGCACCGGCCAACCTCACGATCAACCTCGGTCATCCCGGTCCGGCCATCCCATCGAGTTTCTACGGTCTGATGACCGAGGAGATCAACTACAGCTATGATGGCGGGCTCTTCGCCGAGTTGATCCGCAACCGCACCTTCCAGGATCCGCCGGCGGGCATGACCGGCCGCGATCCGAAGCCGCCGATCGGAGTCGTCCCGCCGCACTGGTCGGTCGTCGGCTCCGCCGGCGCCGCCACGAACCAGACCGATCCCGTCAATGCCGCGTTGCCCGTCAATCTCCGGCTCAACCTCTCCGGCGGCACCGGCGGCGTGGCCAACAACGGCTACTGGGGTATTCCCGTGAGGCCGGCCACGACCTACACCGCCGCTTTCTACGCCCGGGGCAACGACGGCTTTGCCGGCCCCGTCACGGCTTCGCTGCGCACCGACGCCGGCGATCACACTGTCGCTACCGCCGCGACCTCGCCGCTCACCGGGGCGTGGAAGAAATATACGGTGAAATTCACGACGCCGGCCGACGCGCCGACCACCGCCGCCGCCCGGTTCGTCCTCTCGGCGAGCGGTACCGGCAGCATCGACTTCAGCCTCGTCTCGCTGTTCCCGCCGACCTATCAGGACGTGCCGAACGGCCTGCGGCCCGACATCATGAAACTCCTGGCCGGCATGCACCCGGCCTTCATCCGCCTGCCCGGCGGCAACTACGCGGAAGGCAGCCGGTTTGCCGACCGCTTCGCCTGGAAAAGAATGATCGGGCCCGCCGACCAGCGTCCGGGCCACATGGGCTGCTGGAGCTACCGCAGCAGCGACGGCTTCGGCCTGCCGGAGTATCTGCTGTGGTGCAAACAGCTCGGTGCCGAGCCCGTGCTCGCGCTCTTTGCCGGTTACACGCTCAACGGCGACTACGTCCACCCCGGCAGCCCGGAGATGGAACTCTACACCCAGGAAGCGCTGGAGGAGATCGAGTATGTCATGGGCCCGGCCGACAGCGAGTGGGGCCGCCGCCGCGCCGCCGACGGATTTCCGGAGCCCTTCGCCCTGAAGTATGTCGAGATCGGCAACGAGGATTTCTTTGACCGCTCCGGCAGCTACGAAGGCCGCTTCGCGCAGATGGCCAGGGCGATCCGCGGGAAATATCCGCAGCTGAAGATCATTGCCACGACGCCGGTGAAGAGCTTCAAGCCCGATCTCCTCGACGACCACATCTATGCGAACGCCCACACCATGGAGCGCCAGTGGGATCGCTACGATCCGGGTTCCGGCAACCCCGAGGGCCGCAAGGCCGATGGCGTCAAGGTCTTCATGGGCGAATGGGCCACGCAGGGCGGCTCGCCCACGCCGAATCTCAGATCCGCGCTTTCCGACGCCGTGTTCGTGATGGGCCTCGAACGCAATTCCGACGACGTCCTCATGCAGTGCTACGCCCCGCTTTTCGCCAACGTGAACGCCGAGGACCAGGCCAAGGGCCACCCGCGCGGCTGGCAGTGGAACACGAATCTCATCGGCTACGACGCCCTAGGCGCGTTTGGCTCGCCCAGCTACCACGTGCTCGCCCTCTTCGGGCAGAACCGGGGTGACGTCGTGGTGCCGGTCACCTTCGAGGTGCCCCAGGTCATGACGCCCGTGGATCCGCACCCGCACGGTCTCACCGGGGTCGGCACGTATGAGACGCGGGTCGAATACACCGACATGGTCGTCACCGGCCCGGACGGCCAGAAGCTGTCCTCCGACAACCTGATCAAGGAAACGGCCCGATGGCAGTTCCCGCACGGCCGCTGGGCGGCGGAAGACGGCGTCATCCGCCCGCTTGGCAACAACCCGCAATCGTGGGCGCTCGCCGGCGATCCGGCCTGGACCAATTACACGGTCACCCTGCGCGCGCGGAAGCTGGGCGGCAGCGAGGGCTTCGCCCTCCTCTGGCACTCCACCGACGGCGACAACTACCGCTGGTGGAATCTCGGCGGCTGGGGCAACACGGTGTCCCGCTGCGAGGCGTCCGAGAACGGAGGCCGTGAGCCCTACGGTCCGAGCGTCCCCTTCACCGTCGAGACCGGCCGCTGGTATGACCTGAAACTCGAGGTCAACGGCCACGCCGTCCGCGGTTCCGTCGACGGCAAGCTGGTCATGGAGGCCACCGACGAGCCGCACCGGCCCACCCCCGCGGCGTTCGCCTCCGCCTCCTATGTCAACGCCAGCGGCGAGTTGATCGTGAAGATCGTCAACTCGGGGGAGAAACCGCTCGAGACGGAGATCCATCTCAAGGACGCCGGCCAGGTTGGTGCCGGCAAGGCGATCGTCCTCTCCGGCGACCCCTCGGCCGTGAACTCGATCGCCCAGCCGGCGAACGTCGCACCGAAGGAGGAGCCGCTCACAAACGCCGCGGCCTCGTTCATCCGCACGTTCCCGCCGTATTCCGTCACGCTGCTGCGCTTCCCCGCGAAGAAATAGCCGCGTCTCCATCCGGGTCGCTCGTAGTGCTTCGCCGCGACCGACCCCGGCCGGGCCTGCGGCCGCGGGTGACGAGGCGACCTCCGGGGGAGGAAACGACGCGTATTCCAGAATCGCCGCGTTGCCAAATTCATTGCATCATCCATCCTATGAACCGCCTCATTGCCCCGCTGTTTGCCCTCGGTCTCGTCCCCTCCTTGTTCGCCGCCATGCCTGATCCCAATCCGTTTGTCGTCCCGCTCTGGTCGGGCCCGATCCCCAACGCCCAGCCCGCCGGCCGGCCCGAGGAACGGGTCGCCGAGGGGCACATCCTCTGGGTCCGGCATGTGCAGAATCCCGCGATCGAAGTGCGCCTGCCCTCCCGCGGCAACGCCACCGGCCAGGCGGTGGTCGTGTGCCCGGGCGGCGGTTATGGCGGGCTCGCCTACGACTGGGAGGGCACCGACTTCGCCGGCTGGCTCAACAGCCACGGCATCGCCGCGATCATCCTCAGCTACCGGCTGCCCGTCGACGGCGACGACGCCCACCAGAAATGGCTGGTCCCGCTCCTCGACGCGCAGCGGGCCATCCGGCTGACCCGCGCCCATGCGGCCGACTGGGGCATCAATCCCGCCAAGGTCGGCATCATGGGATTCTCGGCCGGCGGCCACCTCGCCTCGACCGCCGGCACCCACTTCGACGCGGGCAATACGGAAGCCGCCGATCCGGTCGACCGCTTCAGCTCGCGGCCCGATTTCATGGTCCTGGTCTATCCGGTGATCAGCATGATGAAGGGGACGACCCACGGGGGCTCACGCGTCAATCTGCTGGGCAGGGAGCCCTCCGACGAACTCGTGCAGCGCTATTCCAATGAACTTCAGGTCACGGCTGAAACCCCGCCCACCTTCCTCGTGCATGCCGGCGACGACACCGCCGTGCCGGTGAAGAACAGCCTCCTTTTCTACGATGCCCTGGTCGCCCACAAGGTGCCCGCGGAGCTGCATGTTTATCCGCATGGCGGGCATGGCTTCTCCCTCGGCCTCGGGAAAGGCCGCCTGCAGGATTGGCCGCAGCTCTGCGCCCGGTGGTTGTCCGAGCTGTGAGGCCGGCGGGAGCGGGATCGACTCACTCCTCCTCGGCCTCACCGGACTCATCCCGGTTTTGCGACAGTTTTTGCGGGAGAAAGAAGAAATAGCCCGTCAGCCACCAGCTCCACGTGAGCCGGTAGAGCAGGAGCGGCAGGACGAGGACGCCGATCCCCGCGACCGCAAGCGCGGTGCGCGCGCCGATGATCCCGGCGACATAGGGGACGACGACAACGGGAAGAAAGCCAAACACCACGAGGCCGTAGTTCACCACGAACGGGCCGAGGAAGAAGCCCTCGCCGCGGTTGAATTTCAGGCCGCAGTTCGCGCACTGCTCATGCACCCGCAGGCTCCGGCCGGGCGGAAAGAACGTCCGCTCACCGCAGTTGGGGCAGCGTCCGGCAATTCCCCGGGCGAGGATCTGGCCACGCGTGACATTCATCGCGGCAACAGCGTGAACCGGATCGTCGGCGGGTTCGATTGTTTTCGGCCGAACCCGGTTGGTAACGGCCTGGCTCGACGGTTGGCGGCAGGGACGGGAGCGGCGGACGGTGGCAACAGGCCCGCCGGTGACAAATGAAGGTGGACATGGAAACCGCGATCGGAATTCATCGAGTCTCGTGTCCCATTGCTCCCAAACCGCCTTGATGCGCCCCGCCGCCGGGTTGCCCACAAAATGACACCCGGGATCTGGCACGGAGCGCATTCGCTGCAAAAGGACGAGTCGGTGCTCCAGCACAAGCTGCCTCCCGGCCTGGTCTCGCGCACCATCCGGTTCGGCCGGCCATACGCCGGGATCCTCTCTTTCTTCCTGGTCCTGGTTGTCCTCGATGCGGCGGCCGGCGTGATCAACCCCCTCATCTACCGGCAGCTGATCAACCGCGGCATCCTCGGTGGCAACGAGGGACTGATCGTCCAGCTGGCCTTGCTGGCTGCCGGGGTCTCCATCGTGGATTCCGGCCTGACATTCTGGCAGCGGCAGATCGCGGCGCGGGTCGGCGTGGACATCCTGCTCGACCTGCGCACCCGCGTCTTTGTCCACATCCAGCAGATGTCGCTGGCATTCTTCACCCGCGCCCGCACCGGCGCCCTGGTGAGCCGGCTCAACACCGACCTGTCGGGGGTCCGCGACGCCTTCACCGACATCCTGTCCACGGCGGTCGGCAATCTCGTGACCGTGACGCTCGTGCTTACGGCCATGTTCGTCCTGTCATGGCGGCTGACGCTGGTCACGCTGGTGTTGGTGCCGGTCTTCCTGCTGCCGGCGCGCTACGTCGGCCGGCGGCTGCGGGCGCTCACGCGCGAGACCTACGACCGCGTGGCGGAAATGAACAACCTCATGGTCGAGCGTTTCAACGTCGCCGGTGCGATGGTGTCGAAGATCTTCGGCCGGCCCGAGGACGAAAAGGCCGCCTTCGTCCGGCAGGCGGGCCGGGTGCGCGATATCGGGTTGAAAATGTCCACCTATGCGCGGCTCCTTTTCATCGGGCTGGGCTTGGTGGCATCGCTCGCCGTCGCCGTCGTCTACGGCTGGGGCGGCGTGGAGGCGGCGCGCCATGTCCTCGACGTCGGCACGGTCGTGGCGCTGATCTCCTACCTGCTGCGGCTCTACGGTCCGTTGACCGCGCTTTCCAACCTGCAGATCGACGTCATGACCACCCTCGTATCGTTCGAGCGGGTGTTCGAGGTCCTGGACCTGAAGCCGATGGTGACGGAAAAGCCGGACGCAAGGCCCGTCCCGCCGGGGCCGGTCCGCGTGGAGTTTGCCGGCGTGGATTTCCGGTATCCGACAGCCGAGGAGGTCTCGCTTGCCTCGCTCGAGTCGGTGGCGGTCCTGAGCAAGTATCCGGAACGGCAGGTCCTGCACGGCCTGAGCTTCGTGGCGGAGCCGGGCCAGATGATCGCGCTGGTCGGCCCGTCGGGCGCGGGCAAGACGACCCTCGCCCAGCTCGTCGCCCGCCTCTACGACGTCCGGTCCGGAGCGATCCGCTTCAACGGCGTCGACCTGCGTGATGCCACTCTCGCTTCGGTGCGGGACACCGTCGGCATGGTAATGCAGGACACCCACCTCTTTCACGACACGCTCCGGGCCAACCTCCTCTATGCCCGGCCGGACGCCACGGAGGCCGGGCTGGCGGCGGCCCTCCACGACGCCCAGCTCACGGCCGTGGTGGCGGCGCTGCCGCAGGGGCTCGACACCGTCGTGGGCGAGCGCGGCCACCGCCTCTCCGGCGGCGAGAAGCAGCGGGTGGCGATCGCCCGGCTGCTGCTCAAGGCGCCGGCGGTGGTCATCCTCGACGAGGCCACGGCGCATCTGGATTCGGAGTCGGAACGCGCGATCCAGGAGGCCTTCCACACCGCGTTGAAGGGGCGCACGTCGTTCGTGATCGCCCACCGGCTGTCGACCGTCCAGCAGGCCGACCAGATTCTCGTGCTGGACAAGGGCCGGATCGTCGAGCGCGGTCGCCATGCGGATCTCATATCGGCGGGCGGGCTCTACGCGCAGCTCCACCGCACCCAGTTCGCAACGAAACCGAAGCCGGCTCCGGGGACACCCCCCTGACTTTCGCCCCGGTGCCTATTCGGATCGCAGGGCTTCGGTCGGATTCACCTTCGTAGCGCGACGGGCCGGGAGGAGACAGGCGGCCAAGGCGGCCGCGAGAAGCAGCAGCCCGCTGACCGAATAGGTCGGAAGATCATCCCCGGTGACGCCGAAGAGCTGGGATTGCAGGGTGCGGCTGCCGGCCCAGGCGGCGGCCAGCCCGACGATCACGCCCGGCAGGGCCACCGCGAGCCCGCGCCCGATGACATTGCGCAGCACGTCGGACCGCTGCGCCCCCAGGGCCATGCGAATGCCGATTTCGCGGGTGCGTTGCCCCACGAGACAGGCCAGCACGCCGTAGATGCCGACGCTGGCCAGCAGCAGCGCCGTGGCGGCGAAGAATGAAAACAGCCCCATGTTGAAGCGGCGGTCCGACGAGAAGCCGGCGATCCGGTCGGACATCGTTTCGACGTCGAAGACCGGCTCGTCCGGCGCCGCCTCGTGGAGGGTCCGCCGCAACGCGGCGACGACCCCGCGCGGATCGTTCCCGGTGCGCACGACGAGATGCAGCGAGATCGTCGCCGGCCATTGCGACAGCAGCGTGTAATACTCGACCTGCTCGCCGTTTTCCGCGCCCACCTGCGTGGTATTGCCCACGACGCCGATGATCCGCATCCGCGCCAGCTTCATTTCGGGCTGGCCGATTTGGAACATCTTCCCGACGGGATCCTCGCCCGGCCAGAACTGCCCGGCCATCTTGCGGCTGATCACCGCGTCGACGACGAATCCGGCGTAGATCTTCGCGACCGATTCCATGGTGATGGCGGTGGTCGGCAGCGGGGCGCGCGGCTCGTGGCCGTCGAAGAGCGCGCCGCGCAGGAGCGGGATGCCCATCGCCCGGAAGTAACCGGGCGTGACCACGTGCAGGTTCGTGTTGGGAAACTTGCCCGGCAGCGGTGGCGGGCGGTCGGTGCGGTAGAAGGAGTTGCTGGACGTGTTCCAGGTATAGGGCAGCGAAGACACAAAGGCGGCGGACTCGATCCCGGGGACCGTACGCACCTTCTCGAGCAGGGCCTCATGATGGCGGACGAAGAAGTCGGCGTTGCGGGTGATCGTCGCGTCCGGCGGGTTCGACACGCGGAGGGTCAGCACATGGTCCGGCTGCAACCCGGTGGGCACGGCGCTGAGCCGCTGGAGACTGCGGATCAGCAGGCCGGCGCCGACTAGCAGCACCACGGCGAGCGCGACCTGCACGAAGACCAGCACGTCCGCCAGGTGAAACCGGCCGAACAGCGTGCGCACCGCGGGGCGGGTGTTCTTCAGGGCGTCGTTGGGATTCGAATGCGAAAGCTGCCACGCCGGCGCCAGGCCAAAGGCCACGCCGGCCAGCAGGGTGAGGCCGGCGACGAAGAGCCCGGCCCCGTAGTCGAAGCCGCCCGCGTCGCGCATCAGCTCGCGCATTTCCCATGGCGCCAGCCGGACGACAAACTCGTAACCCCAGCGGCCTGCCAGGAGGCCGAGGATGCCACCACCCAGTGCGAGCAGCAGGCTTTCGGTGAGCAGTTGCCGCAGGAGTTCGCCACGGGTCGCGCCGAGCGCCGTCCGGATCGCCATTTCCCGGCTGCGCGCAAACGAGCGGGCGAGGAGCATGTTGGCGACGTTCACGCAGGCGATCAGCAGGACCATCGCGACCGCGCCCAGCAGGAGGTAGAGGCGCGTGGTCGCGTCGCCCTCGAGGCGTTCGCGCAACGGCACGGCCTTCACGCCGATGCCGGCGTTGGACCGCGGGTATTGGTGCGCGAGGCGCTCCCCGATGGCAACCAGCTGCGTCCGGGCGGCCTCGACCCGGACCCCCGGCTTGAGACGGCCGACGACGTTCGTGCCGGAGTGATTCGCCCGCTCGCGCATGAACTGGCTATCGACGAGCGGCTCGATGGGGATGTAGGCGTCCGCGGATCGGTGAAACCGGAACTCCGCCGGCAGGATGCCAGCCACCGTGGTGGCGACGCCGTCGAGCAGCACGGTGCGTCCGGCCAGGCCGGGCTGGCCGTTGAAAAAACGCTGCCAACTCGCGTGGGTCAGCCACACAACCGGTGCCGCGCCGACGCGGTCATCGTCGGCGCGCAGGTCGCGCCCGATGGCCGCGTGCACGCCCAGCACGGCAAAGAAATCCTGCGAGACCTGGGCGACCGTGATCTGTTCGCTGGTTTCGGGCGTTTTCAGCTTCGCGCCGTCGGTCCGGTAGATCGCCAGCCCGCTGAAACTGTCCTGCCCGGACCGCCAGTCGAGGAAGTCGGGATACGACACGCTCATGTCGGCATACTGGCCGGATTGTTCCGTGACGTGCATGAGCCGGTCCGCCTCCGGATAGGGCAGGGCGCGCAGGCAGGTGTTGGCGACCAGGCTGAAGATGGCGGTGTTGGCGCCGATCCCGAGCGCCAGCATGAGGGTGACAAGGGCGGTGAACCCGGGCGACTTGCCGAGCAACCGCAGGGCGAGGCGAAGATTTTGCATGCGTTTTTACAACCCACCTGCCGGGTGAAAAGTTGCAGCCATCTGCGGCAGAGGTGGGGCTGCCCGGCTCAGGGCGAAATTACGCGCTATATTGCTCGTCGCTGACTTTCTCCAGCCAGTCGACGGCCTTCCCATCGAGCGATTCCTGAATGGCGAGGTGGATCATCGCGGTCGTCGGCACGGCGCCGTGCCAGTGTTTCTCGCCCGGCGGGAACCAGACAACATCTCCCGGGCGGATTTCCTCGATGGGGCCGCCCCAGCGCTGCGCGCGGCCGCAGCCGGCGGTGACGATCAGGGTTTGACCGAGCGGGTGAGTGTGCCAGGCGGTGCGGGCCCCCGGCTCGAAAGTGACAGCATTGCCGGCGGCACGCGCGGGCGGTGTGACCGGGAACAGCGGATCGATGCGCACCGTGCCGGTGAACCAGTCGGCGGGGCCTTTGTTGGAGGATTGGGAACCTGCGCGTTTGATTTCCATGGGAGAGGGGAGGCTGAGGCAAATCAGCGGCCGATCAGTTTCTGCAGGTTTTCCGGATAGCGCGCACCGTGCAGCGTGATCTTGTCGGCGGCGGCGGTGATATCGCGCAATTCGTCCGGGGTGAGTTCGACGGACGCGCCGCCGATGTTCTCGATCAGGCGCGGCAGCTTCGTCGTACCGGGAATCGGCACGATCCACGGTTTCTGGGCCAGCAGCCAGGCCAATGCGACCTGCGCCGGGGTCGCTTTCAGGCGTGCGGCGATGGAGCTGAGCAGGTCGACCACCGCTTGGTTCGCCTTGCGGGCCTCAGGTGTAAAGCGAGGCACGATGTTGCGGAAGTCCGTAGGGTCGAACCTGGTGTTTTCGTCGATTTTGCCCGTGAGGAATCCCTTGCCCAGCGGACTGAAGGGCACGAAGCCGATCCCCAGCTCCTCGAGCAGCGGGATGATCTCCTTCTCCGGCTCCCGCCAGAACAGGGAGTATTCGATTTGCAGGGCGGTGATGGGCTGGACCGCGTGGGCACGCCGGATGGTCTTCGCTCCGGCCTCCGACAGGCCGAAATGCTTCACCTTGCCGGCCTGAATCAGTTCCTTCACCGCCCCGGCCACGTCCTCGATCGGCACATCCGGATCGACGCGGTGCTGGTAGAGCAGGTCGATCACATCGGTTTTGAGCCGCTTGAGCGAGGCTTCCACCATCTCCTTGATGTGGGCAGGCCGGCTGTCCAAGCCGTCCAGGCGCTCCCCGTTCGGTCCGATCCGGAATCCGAACTTGGTGGCAATCGCCACCTGCTGGCGGAAGGGAGCCAGGGCCTCGCCGACGAGCAATTCATTCGCGAATGGGCCGTAGATCTCCGCGGTGTCGAAGAAGGTGACGCCGTGTTCGATCGCGCCGCGGATCACGGCGATCGCCGACGATTTTTCCGTGGCCGGGCCGTAGCCGGAGCTGAGGCCCATGCAGCCGAAGCCGAGGGCGGATACTTCCAGGTTACTTTTGCCGAGTGTTCGCTTTTGCATGGTGGAATCCTGTCGGGGGTTTGAATGTGAGGGAGAGCTTACACCCAAATGACCCGGCCGTCGCCTGTTGGGTTGCGCGATCTGTTGGGGGATTGCTCCTATATGCGCAGGGGCCGCTGTTCGCCACGGTTGTAAACCACGCCGGGGGCCTCTATCAAGGGGGCAGCAAGACATGCCGGTTCCAGACACAACGTCCGCCGAGTCGATTCATCGCTATGCCGTTGGGAAGCAAGTCGCCGTCAGCAAGGGCCCGGCGTGGCGGGATATCCAGGTCTCGGTCATGGCGCTGCCGCCGGTGGCCGAGGTGTTCACCATGCCGGCCGTGACCGAGCCGTTCATTGTCTGGACGATTTCCGGTGACGCGGAAACGCAGGAGCGCGAGCACAACGGACCCTGGCTCACGAGCCGGATGAAAAAAGGCTCGATGTTCCTCACGGCGGCGGGCGCGCCCTACGATTTTCGTTACAGGACTCTCACCCCGGAGCCCTATGAGGTGATGCTCGTGCTTTTGAGCCTGCCGCTGTTCAACGAGGCATTGCAGGAGGTGTTTGGCGCCAACGCCGCGAACGCCCGGCTGCGCGACGTTTCCGGTTTTGAGGATCCGCAACTCGTTCCGCTCCTGCAGCAATTGCGGGAGGAGGCGACGAGACAGGCATCGAGCCCGCTGCTGGTCCGTGGCCTCGCCCAGGCGATCGCCATTCATCTCGCGCGGAACTACACGGCGCTGACCGAAGGCACCGCAAGCGAGGCCTCGGCCCTGCCGGGCTTCAAGCTGCGCCGGATCACCGACTGGATGGCGGCGCACCTGGCGGAGGAGTTCAGCCTCCCGCGGCTCGCGGAACAGGCGGGCATGAGCGAGTTTCACTTCAACCGTCTGTTCAAGCGCGCCACGGGCGTGCCGCCCTCGCGGTACCAGATCAAGCTCCGGCTGGATGCCTCGCGGCGCCTCCTGCGCGAGACGAAAAGGAGCGTGATCACGATCGCGAATGACGTCGGCTACTCCAACCCCAGCCATTTCGCCCAGCTTTTCCGCAAAGAAACCGGCCTTTCTCCGACCGACTACCGGCGCCAGCGGTAGGGTGGTGTGCCGGCCATGATGCGTTCTGACGTTGATCCTACGATCCGCGGCCTGATTCTTGCGCCGGGCCCGCGGTCCTCCGGAAATTCCGCCTCCGGTTGTCGGCCGGGACGGGGCTCGTTCGTTGAGTATTTGAAAACCCAAGAATTGCACCGCAACATCATCCCTTGGAGAACCCCATCATGTCCACGCCCACCAATACCATCCGCCTGCACCGCGTCCTCAAGGCCGCGCCCGAGAAAGTCTACCGCGCGTTCCTCGACGCCGACGCCCTGAGCAAGTGGATTCCGCCGAACGGCTTCACCTGCAAGGTGCACCACCAGGAGCCGAAGGTCGGCGGCACCTACAAGATGTCGTTCACCAATTTCACCACGGGGAAGGACCATTCGTTTGGCGGCACGTACCTCGAGCTGGTGCCCGGCGAGAAGCTCCGCTACACGGACAAGTTCGACGATCCCAACCTGCCGGGAGAGATCCAGGTGACGGTCACCCTGAAGAAGGTGCTGGTCGGGACCGAGGTGAACATCGAGCAGGCGGGCTTGCCTGCCGTCATCCCGGTCGAGATGTGCTACCTCGGCTGGCAGGAATCGCTCATCAACCTAGCGATGCTCGTCGAGCCGGACATCCCGAACTGAGCCTGCCCGGTCCCGTCGGATGGCTCCGGCCGCGCTGGACTTTTTCGCCAAGACGGTTCCCTTCCGGCGGATGACCCGATGGCGCCTGATCCGGCAGATGATCTTCGACGGCCGCGGCAAACCGTTGCCGCCGGCGCACCGGCCCGTGCCGGCGTCGTGGCGCGATGACGCCATCACCGGCAGCGTGCTCGGGCACTCGACGGTTTTCCTGAACTTCCTCGGGGTCCGCGTGCTCACCGACCCGGTGTTTTCCAGGCGGGTGGGTCTCGGCGTGCCGCCATTCGTGCTGGGGCCGAAGCGCTATCATGCGCCGGCGCTCGGGCCGCACGAGCTGCCGAAACCCGACGTGATCGTGCTCAGCCACGCACATTTCGACCACTTCGACGTCTGGAGCCTGCGGAAATTCGACCGGCGCACCCCGGTCGTCACGGCCCGGGCCACGGCCGACCTGTTGCGCTGCCACGGCTTTCGCCAAGTCCATGAACTGGACTGGGGGCAGGCCGTTACGCTCGCGACCCGCCACGGCCCGATCACGATCACCGCCTTTGAGGTCGCGCATTGGGGTGCGCGCATGATGCGCGATGAACACCGCGGCTATAACGGATATCTCCTGACGCGCGGCGGTCACACCGTCGGTTTCGCGGGTGACACGGCCTACACGACCGCCTTTGCCCGGCTCAAGGACCCCGCGCGGCCGATCGACCTCATGTTGATGCCCATCGGGGCCTACGACCCGTGGATCCGCGCCCATTGCAGTCCCGAGCAGGCGGCGGAGATGGCCCGACAGGCCGGCGCGCGAACCTTCGTACCGATCCACCATGAGACCTTCAAGCTGAGCGCGGAGGCGATGGATGAACCCGCGGCCCGCGTGCGTGCGGCCTTCGCCACCGAGCCGGACCGTCTGCTGGCCGTGAGCGTCGGGGAAACCTTCCGCGTCCCGCTGCGCCCGGCGGCCTGAGCGCGTCTACCGGTTGTATCCTGGGTTGGTAGGGCGAGTCGTCCCTGACGAGCCCGCGGCTCATCCGTAGGATTCGCCCCACCCATGGTGATGCTCCGGTCTAAACGGCCGCCAGCTCCAGCAGTTGCCGCAGCCGCCGGGGGGCGGTGGCGGAGGTTTTCGCGACAAAGCCGCGCAGGTGGGCGAAGTGCACGTCCGGTTCCGCCGTGATGCGGGTGAAGTCGAGGCGCGGGTGATCGCGGTGCCGGGACAGGCCGTAGCCGCCCCGCGGCGGTCGGGCGCGATGA
>CAZZDB010000081.1:0-16142 GCA_964652485.1 uncultured Oleiharenicola sp. | reverse complement strand
ACACCGACATCGCGCTCTACACCAGCTGGCTTTACCTGCCGTGGGTCATCAAGCCCCTCTGGTCGCCACTGGTCGACCTGTCCCGGACGAAGCGATTCTGGATCGTCGGCCTGCAGTTCTTCGTCGGCTTCGCCTTGGCGCTCGTGGCGCTGACCCTGCCCGGACCATGGTTTTTCCGCGGTTCGCTCGCGGTTTTCTGGCTGATCGCCTTCAGTTCGGCGACCCACGACATCGCGGCCGACGGTTTCTACCTGCTGGCGCTACCGGCGCTGGAGCAGGCGGCCTTTGTCGGCGTGCGCAGCACGTTCTACCGGCTGGCCACGATTGCGGGCCAAGGTGGGCTGGTTTTTCTGGCCGGTTATCTGCAAGATACCACGGGCGACGTGGTGCGCGCCTGGTCCCTGGTGTTCGTGCTGGCCGGGGTCTTCTTCCTTCTCCTCGGGTTCTACCACTGGATGGTCCTGCCTCGACCGGTGGAGGACCACGCCGCCGCCGGTCAGATCCGCTTGCTCGCAGGTTGGTGGGAGGTCTTCGCGGCCTTTTTCCGCAAAAAGGACATAGGAACCACCCTGGGCTTCCTGCTCCTCTACCGGTTCGCCGAGGCGCAGCTGCTCAAGCTGGTGGCACCTTTCCTCCTTGATGTGCGCAGCGCCGGCGGGCTGGGCCTGACCACGCAGCAAGTCGGCATCGTCTACGGCACGATCGGCATCTCCGCCCTGTTGCTCGGCGGCTTGGTCGGCGGCTATGTGCTCTCCCGCTTCGGGCTCCGCCGGCTGCTGTGGCCGATGATCCTCGCGATGTATGCGCCCAATGTGGTCTTCATCCTGCTGGCGGTGGTTCAGCCGGGCAGCCTGTTTGTCGTCGGGGGCGCGCTCGCGGTCGAGCAGTTCGGCTATGGCTTTGGTTTCACCGCTTACCTGCTCTACATGATGCTGGTCGCGGACGGGGAGCACCGCACGGCGCACTACGCGATCTGCACGGGCTTCATGGCGCTGGGCATGATGCTGCCGGGCATGGCCGCGGGCTGGATCCAGGAGCAACTCGGCTACCGGAACTTCTTCATCTGGGTCTGCGTCGCCGCCATCCCCTCCTTCGTGGCCACGGCGTTGATCAAGGTCGATGCCGCCTTCGGCCGGAAGGCCTAGCCGGTCACTTCGAGACCAGGATCGGAAAGGCGTTTTGGCGCAGGGCGCGGTGCAGCGCCCGGATGTGGGCGTGATCGCGCGTCTCGACCGTGCACACGGCGTTGACCGCGGAAATATCCGGGCCGCTGAAGGCGCGGTCGTGCTCGATGTCCTTGAAGCTGGCGCCGGACTCCGCGATCACGCGGGACAGCGCCGCGAGCCCGCCCGGCCGGTCGCTGATGACCACCGTGAAACGCGTCATGCGTCCGTCATGCACGAGGCCCTTCTCGATCACGCGGCTGAGGATGGCGGGGTCGATGTTGCCACCACAGACGACGAGCACGACCTTCTTGCCGCGCAATTCTGGCAGCAGTCCCGCCATCATCGCAGCCAGCGGCGTCGCGGCCGCGCCCTCGACAACGGATTTTTCCAGTTCGACCATCCGCAGGATGGCGAGCGCGATCCAGTCCTCGGACACCCGCACGACCCGGTCGACGTGCTTCCGAGCCAGCGCAAAGGCGTTCGTCCCGACGGTGAGGGTGGCGAGACCATCGGCCAAGGTCGGCCGGCGCGGGACCCTCACGGGTTTCCCGGCCCGCAGGGCCGCGGTGAAGTTGCCCGTGGCCGTGCTTTCGACCCCGATGATTTTCACCCCCCGGCGCCTGGCCTTGACGGCGAGGGAAACGCCGGCAATCAAGCCACCGCCGCCCACGGGACAGACGATGGCGTCGACTTCCGCCACCTGATCCAGAATCTCCAGGCCCATCGTGCCCTGGCCGGCGATGATGTCGGGGGCGTCAAAACCATGGATATAGGTGAATCCCTGCGTGGCGACCAAGGCGTCCGCCTGCGCGCGGGCCTCGGCAAAATCGCGACCGCAAATGATCACGTTCGCGCCCAGCCGGCGGCAGGTGCTCACCTTGATCAACGGCGCATAGTCGGGCATCACCACCGTGACCGGGATGCCCAGCAATTTGCCGTGGTAGGCGAGGCCGAGCGCGTGGTTGCCGGCGGAGGCGGCGATAACCCCGCGCTTTTGCTGCGCCGCGGACAGGCGCAGGAGGGCGTTGCGCGCGCCGCGCTCCTTGAACGAACCCGTCCTTTGCAGGTTATCGAGTTTGCAGAAGATGCGAGCGCCGGTGACTTCCGAGAGCGGGATCGATTCGGGACAGGGGGTGACAACGACGCCACCGGCGATGCGCCGGCGCGCGGCGCGGATATCAGCAAGGGAGACAACCATGGGGTGTTTGTTGCCGCCGTTCTAACGACGGTTCCGGCCCGCGCAACAACGATGCGGGTACCCGGACGCCGTGGGCGCCCCACCGGCCGATGGGGGCGAAATCACGGGGCCGCCTTCCATAAACCTCTGGTTGTGCTATGATGTTGCCTAGACAAGAGGCAGGGCTTCGGCAACGGTGGCCAAAGCCCACGCCACCGAACATCCCATCCATGTATCAGGTAACATTCTCCGAGCAAAGCATGCTCGAGCTGAACAAGCTCGACAAGCTGGCCCAGTTGGAGGTCATAGAGCCCATCAGCAGAATCCGGCCGGCCGACCTTGCCCACCCACGCGAGCCGCTCGGTCGGTTCAACCGCGCCGGCAAGGATTTCTACCGCCTGCGCGCCGGCGAGTTCCGGTTCTATTTCGAGGTGCAGGGCGAGACCCTGCATACCCATTATATCCTGCACAAATCCTCCCTCGAGGACTGGCTGTTTCGCATGAAGCTTCCGGTGTCGGAGCAACAGCTGGTGGAGCAGCATTCGAAATTCTGGAAGTACCTTGAGAGCCTGACCAAGTAACTCCGATGTCCGACCTCGAGCAGCGCGACAACCCCTACCACGTCACCCAGGCGAGTCGCATCTATTTCCTGCCGAACCTGATGACGGCAGGCAACCTCTTCTGCGGTTTTGTCGCCGTCATCAAATGCATCCAGGCCCGCCTCATCACCGACCTGGGCGACTATGCCGGCAGCCATCCACAGCTCACGTGGATCGACCTCTACACCCAAGCCGTGTGGCTGATCCTCGCCGCGGTGGTGTTTGATTCGCTTGACGGCCGGCTCGCCCGGCTCGGCGGCCGCACCTCACTCTTCGGGGCCGAGTTTGATTCCCTGGCCGACGTCGTGTCGTTCGGCGTTGCGCCGGCGCTGATGGTTTTCTTCCTGATCCTGGCCCCGCATGAGGAATACCAGTGGTTCCGCGAACTCGGATGGCTGATCGCGTTCGTTTACCTGCTGTGTGGTGCCGTCCGGCTCGCCCGCTTCAATGTCATCACCAATCCCCTGCTTTACCGCAGCGGCATCGAGACCAGCAAGGACTTCGTCGGCCTGCCCATTCCCGCGGCGGCCGGCACGGTCGCCTCGCTCGTGCTGCTGCTGCTCAACATGGCGCAGAATGCGAAGGACCTCCGGGAATGGTCCCTGACATTGCCGCTGCTGCTGGTGCTGGTGTCGTTTCTGATGGTCAGCACGGTGCGCTACCCGAGCTTCAAGCAGGTCAACTGGGAGACGCGGACGCGGATCAAGACCTTCGTCGGGGTGTTCCTGGGGGCCATCGTCCTCGTGAAGTACCAGGAGGTCGCCTTTTTCTTCATTTTTCTGGCCTACATCTTCTACGGCCTGTTTGCCCACTACCAACGTGGCGTACGCCATGCCCAGATGCGCGCTTTGCGCCGGAAGGTTGTGAAGATGAAGCAGGAAACTTCCCAATAACTTTCCCCTTGTGAACAACCCGCCGGTTATTCGCGGTTATTCAGGCCGGGCTCACCGCGGTCGGTCGCCGGGTTTTCCCTCGTAATGTGGCGGGTTGCTGCGAAAATCACCGACCATAATAATACGAATACTTCCTTGTTGAATACCTCTCCAATCATTCCTTTGTTAGTTAAAAGCTCCTTAACGCCCCCGCCCGATGAAATTTAAGATCAACCGCGACCACTTCAGCAACGGCCTGGCCCAGGTCCTCAACGTTGTGGGCTCCAAGGCGGCGATGCCCATACTGAGCAACGTGCTGATCGAGGCGGAGAAGGATCACATCTCGCTCACGACCACGAATCTCGACCTCGGCATCCGCTGCAAGATCAAGGCTGAGGTGAAGGAAGGCGGCACGGTCACCCTGCCGGTCAAGCGGCTGGCCACCATCGTGCGCGAGCTGCCGAACGTCGACGTTTCCTTCGATTCGACCGCCACGCACCAAGTGAAGATCGCCTCGGGCGGCTCCAATTTCCGCATCATGGGCATCGGAGCCGAGGAGTTTCCCAAACTGCCTGATTCGGCCGATGACAAGACATTCACCCTGGAGCAGGGCGAGCTGGCCACGATGCTGAGCAACGTCTCCTACGCTCAGTCGACGGACGAGACCCGGTACATCCTCAACGGTGTCTATTTCAACTTCAAGGAGGGCAAGCTCGCCCTCGTCGCCACCGACGGACGCCGGCTGGCGCTCGTCAGCAAGGAATTGGCGGTGCCTGCGGCCAGTGCCGGAGCCATCATCCTGCCAGCCAAGACCGTCTCCGAGCTGCTCCGCCTCCTCGGCAAGGGCGAGAAGATCAAGATCGCCTTCAACGAGCGCCGCGCCGCTTTCCAGATCGACACCGGCAAGGACACGAGCGGACTCACGGACAGCATCTATCTCTTCTCGAAGGTCGTCGAGGGCAACTACCCGAACTACCAGCAGGTCATCCCGAAGGAGACGCATCAGCGCATCAAGCTCGAGCGCGAGCTCTTCCTCCAGTGTGTGCACCGCGCCGCACTCGTCACCTCCGAGAAGTCGAACTCCGTCAAGATCAAGCTTTCCGCCAACCTGCTCGAGATCACGGCTTCATCGCCGGACTTCGGCGAGTCGCACGAGTCGATGGCGATTTCATACAGCGGCCCCGACCTGCAGGTGGCATTCAACCCACAGTTCGTGATGGATCCGCTCCGCGCACTCACGAAGGACGAGGTGTTTTTCGAACTGAAGGACGAGGTCAGCCCTGGCGTCTTCAAGACCCTCGAGAGCTTCGTGTGCGTGATCATGCCGGTGCGCCTGAGCTGAACTGCCGCGGGTCTGCCCGCGGCCACCCTGCATGCCGGACAAAGTTTCCCTGCTTCTCGCCCCGGCCGTCGCCGTCCTCCTGCTCCTGTTCTATCTCAACCTGCGGATGGCCTCGCCGATCCTGGCCATTCCGATCCGGTGGTTGCGCTGGGTCCTCTTTGCCGTCTTCGCGGGAGAGACGAACGAGCAGTTCGCGCTCATCGACCGGCCGTTCTGGGTTATCGCCGCGGGTTCGTTCATCGGCTGGTTCCTGATCGAGTCCGCCTTCAACTGGCTGAAGGTGAGTGCCATCAGCCTCAGCCCGCTGCCGCTCTTCCCACGCTATGTCGTCAACAGCAGCGGGGACGAGTGGCCGACGCAGAAACGGCTGCTGCGCGTCCGCGACTGGCTACGCGACAACGGCTTCACCGCGGTGCAGGCGCTCAAGGCCGAGATCGGCGGTGGCATCTGGCTGCGCACCTCGGTCTACCACAACCGCGACGGCACGCTCCGGCTGCACGTGCTCTTCGTGCCGCAGGAAAATGGAGCCATCACTGTTTGCTACAGCCTGGCGACGCTCACCACCGGCACCCGGCGTTACGTGACCGATAATCTCTACATACCGTTCGGGGGTTTTTATCCTGAAAGCTGGCACGTCGACCGGAATCCGTGGCGCCGCAACCTCGCCCGGCTGGTCGCCCGCCACCGGAAGCGCCTGGAAAAATCCGGCGAGCGTCCCATCACCTGGGAAGTCAGCCCGATCGACGACGTCAACCAGCAGCAACAGCACATGGAGGTGATCAACACCGAGCTGGGTTACCTGCTGCCGCACGCCGAGCGGGAGGAATTCGGCAAGATCACCCCCGAGGGCCGGTTCCGCATCTGGAAGGAAGCGTGGCTGCTTGATTATCTGGGTATCGCCGGCCGCTATCATTGAAACCTCAGCGGCAGGGAAGAGTCAAAGCCGGGTGAATCGCGGCCGCCCGACAAAAATGACTCGTCTCCCGGAGGTTTCCGGATAACCCACTGAATATGCTTTTGTTCGCTGTCACCGCGGTCGAGAAAATGAAGACACTGCCCGCGGCGGTGTGGCTGAAGATCTTCATCGCCATCGCCGCGATGATGGTCGGCGTGTTCGTATTCCGCAAGATTATGCGCATGAACAAAATCATCGCCGGCGTGATCGTCTTTGTGGTGACCACCGTGGTCTTCTTCTCTTGGGTCTATAATCGCAACGAACCCAAGTTCTTGACGCCGTTGATGGACCGGCTCGCGCCTTTCTTCCCCAGCGCCGGATCCTATAACGCCAAGCAACAGACGACGCCCAAGCCTAAGTAAGCCGGCGTAATACCCGGAGAAAAGGGTTGGTCTTTCCGGCCCCTGCGGTAGCTTTGGGGCGTATGCCCAAAGCCCATTCTGATATCGGACTCATCGGCCTCGCCGTGATGGGTCAGAACCTCGCCCTGAACATCGCCGACCACGGCTTTCAGATTTCGGTCTACAACCGCACGACGGAAAAGACCGACAAGTTTGTCGCGGAAAACCCCGCGACGCCCGGCGGCCTCGTCGGCACGAAGAACCTCCAGGAGTTTGTCGCGTCGCTGGCCAAGCCCCGCAAGATGGTCATCCTCGTCCAGGCCGGCAAGGCCACCGACGCGGTCATCGACAGCCTCGTGCCACTGCTCGAGGCGAATGACATTGTGATCGACGGCGGCAACGCGCTGTGGACCGACACCATCCGCCGCGAAAAGGCGCTCCGCGAAAAAGGCCTGCGCTTCATCGGCTCCGGCGTGTCCGGCGGCGAGGAAGGCGCGCGCTTCGGGCCGGCCCTCATGCCGGGCGGAGACCGGGCGGCCTACCAGGAGCTTGAACCCATCTGGAACGCCATCGCCGCCAAGGTTGATGCCAGGACGGGCGCGCAACTCGGAGGCGCGACCCCGGGCAAACCCATCGTCGGAGGCGTGCCATGCGCGGCCTACATCGGCGAGAACGGGGCCGGCCATTACGTGAAGATGTGCCACAACGGCATCGAATATGGCGACATGCAGATGATCTGCGAGGCCTACGCGCTGATGAAGGGTCTCCTCGGGCTCAAACCCGCCGAGATGGGCGCGATTTTCACCGACTGGAACCAGGGCATGCTCGGTTCGTTCCTCATCGAGATCACGGCCGACATCCTGAAGCAGAAGGATCCGGTCACGAAGAAACCCTTCGTCGACATCGTGCTCGATACCGCTGGCCAGAAGGGCACCGGCAAATGGACCTCCGTCAACGCCCTCGACATGGGTGTGCCCGCACCGACGATCGCCGAGTCCGTCTTCGCCCGCTGTATTTCCGCCGTGAAGGAGGAACGCGTCGCCGCCTCGAAGATTCTCAAGGGTCCGGCCAAGAAATACCGCGGCTCGAAGAAGGCCCTTCTCCGGGCCATCCACGACGCCCTCTACTGCTCGAAGATCTGCTCCTATGCGCAGGGTTTCCAACTTATGCGGGAGGCGCAGAAGGAGTACAACTGGCACCTCAACTTCGGTCAGATCGCCCAGATCTGGCGGGGCGGCTGCATCATTCGCGCGACCTTCCTCCAGAAAATCACCGAGGCGTATGCCCGGAACCCGGATCTAGCGAACCTGCTCCTTGACCCGTATTTCAACAAGACGGTGAAGAAGGCGCAGGAGAACTGGCGCAAGGTCGTCGCCCTCGCCGCCGAGTGCGGCGTGCCGGCCCCGACGTTCAGCTCGGCCCTCGCGTATTACGATAGCTATCGCTCGGCCCGCCTGCCGGCCAACCTGCTCCAGGCGCAGCGCGACTTCTTCGGTGCGCACACCTACGAGCGCACCGACCAGCCGCGCGGGAAATTCTACCACATCGACTGGCCCGAGCCGACCCGGCCGCAGATATCGATCTGAAGCCAACCAACCCGGGAGTCGTCTCCTCAACAATGAAATCCTTGTGCCTGTTTCTAGCCCTGTGTGCCGCTGCGACCGTGGTGCGGGCCGATCGTCACGACGACGACCGCCGGGGACCCCGGGAGCGCGGTCCCCGCGTGATAGTTTATCAACACGCCGACTACCGCGGCAATTCCTTGGTGCTTTATCCCGGTGACTCCTTCGACAACCTCAATGACGTGAGGTTTGAGGACGGCAGCCGGCTCAACGATGCCATCTCCTCTATCCGCGTGGACGAAGGCGCCGAGATCTATGTCTATGCCGACTCGCGTTTCCGCGGACCGGTGATGCGGCTGACGGAGAGCGTCCGCGACCTGACCCGCCGGATGATGCCCGAGAGCGTCAACGCCAGCTGGAACGACCGGATCTCCTCCCTCCGGGTCGAGGAAAGCCGCCGCGGCCCCGGCCGGCGACCCAATCCGGATGAAATCCTCCGCAATGCCTTCCGCGACCTCCTGTCCCGCGAACCGGACCTCGCCGGCCTGGGCTATCTCCGCAGCATGATCGTGGATCAGGGGTGGACCGAGGAAATGGTGCGGGACAACATTCGCCACGGGGAGGAGTTCCGGCGCGAAGGCGCGGACCGCATCATCCGGCAGGCCTATAAGGATGTACTGGGCCGGGAGGCCCGGCCCGACGAACTGGATCGCTACCGCCGGATCCTCCTGGAACGCGACTGGCTCGGCAAGGACGTGCGCGAGGACCTCAAGCGCAGTGACGAATACCGGCGCGATCCCCGTCGGCACTAGGGATCAGCGCCCGAGCAGGAACGTCAGCGGAATGGCCACCCGTTCGCGCCAGGATTTCTCCGAATGTTCGGCTCCGGGGAACTTCCGCGTCATCCAATCGCGGCCTTCCGTGTAGCCGGCGGCGCGCAGGACCGCGTCCATCCGCTGCTGGTAGGGTTCATAACCCGCATCCAGCGTGGCCGTGCCAAAATCGAAATACCATTTTTGCGCTCCCGGGTTTGGGAGGTGCTTCGCCAAATATTTGATGACGATGCCGTCCCCCGCGGGCCAGTGGGTCGAGACGCAGCCGGCGCCGCCGAACACGCCGGGATACTCCACCGCGGCATAAGCGGAGATCAGCCCACCCATGCTTGAGCCCATGATGAAGGTTTGCTCGCGCCCTGGCTGGGTCCGGTAGTGCTGATCGATGAAAGGCTTCAGCTCGGTGACGAGGTATTGCAGGTAGGCATCCGCCTGCCGCGGGGCCGGCGGCAGATGGAACTGCGCCAGGAGCTGCTCCATCTGGTCGGGAGTGGCCGCTTTTTGCGGCATGTATTCGGCGAAGCGCGCGGGCGTGTTCCAGACCCCGACAACGATGGCGGGGCGTGCCCGGCCGGCTTTCACCAAACGGCTGAGGGCCTGGTCTACCTCCCAAGAGACGCCGGCGTAGCTCGTGAGCGGATCGAAGATGTTCTGGCCATCATGCATGTAGAGGACGGGATAGTGTTCATTGGTGTTGGCGTCGTAGCCCGGCGGCAGCCAGACATCGACCCGGCGCGGGGCGACGAAGCGGGAAACCAGAGGCGGCAGCGTTTCAATCCGGCCGGCCGTCGCCGGGGTGACGGTCACCACGGTCTCCTCTCCGAGCACCGTGCCGGCGAGTCCACGAACTTGCACGCGATAGCGGCCGGACCAAGCGGCGCTAACGTGCGGCACGGTGAAGGAGGCATCGGTGGCGCCGGGGATCTCCACCCCATCGCGCAACCATTGGTAGGAAAATGGACCCGTGCCCTCGGCGCGGGAGGTGAGCGACAGGGGCGCGCTGAAGTCGACGGAGACCGTGCCCGGCGGTTGTTCCTTCAGGACCGGGACAATCGCGCCATGCGTGCCGAACGAAGGGGTGTTGGCGGCGAGCAACGCCGCGGTGGTTCCATCAATCGTGAGACCCGTAATACGAGCAGCGGCGCGATGGCCGCGGAGGTCGTCGACCGTGGCGATGAAAGAAACTTCCTCGTTTGGGGCGAGATCCGGCGGCGGACGCCAGAAGACCCGATAGGGCGCGGCGTCATCGATGCCAAGCAACTCATATTGTCCCGGGAGCGAGGCGCGTGTCATCACAAAGGTGACCTCGGCCAGGCCGTCGCTGCCGGTCACATCCACGCGCAGCTCCTGGCGCTGGACCATCATATTGCCGTCCAGCTGGCGCGTCGGGAAGGAAAGCACGGCGCCATTGCCCGGCGTTGCAAAGGCGATGCCCGGTGGCTGCGCCGGCACGGGCAGCGCTCGGTTCGCGCGCCACAGGGCGAAATGCAGGGGAGCAAGCGTGACGCTTACGCGACCTTGGGCATCGGTCGTGAGTGTGCCATCCGGATATACGGCGGAATCACCCGGGATGGTGACGCGGGTGAGGATGGCGCCGGCAGGTTGGCAGGTCGGCAGCGAGACGGGCGCGGCGGTCGTGCGGGAGTTGTTGAAGACGGCCAGATATTCGACGTGTTCGTTGCGCTCGATCCGAGAGAACGCAAACACCCCGGGCTGGCCGGAGGGACGCACGAGCATCGCGCCCCGGCTGAGAGCCGGGCAGCTGTTGCGGAGGGCCGCGAGCGAGTGGATCAGGCGGTAGAAGGGATGTTGCGGATCAAACTTGTCGTCGGCGCCGGTGCGGGTGGTACCGAGAAGGGGGGCGTTTCTGAAATCCGGCGCCCGGGAGGCGAACAGGTCTTCACGGGCCTGCATGTCTCCGACCCCGCGGCCGATCATGCCCTGTTCGTCACCATAGTAGATGACCGGCTGGCCGCGGACGAAGAAGAGCAGGGCATGGCCGAACTCCACGAGCTCGGCCAGCTGCGCGGGGGTGGCTCCGGGGTTGTCGCGCTGGAGGAAATAGGCGAAGCGGCCCGTGTCGTGATTGCCGAGAAAAGTGGGGGTCGCGTGGACGTTGCTGTCAGGGTCGGTGTATTGGTCGTCCTTCGCGAAAAGTTCGGCGAGGACCTCGGCACTCCGGCCCTCGGAGACATAGCTGATCGCCGCGCCCATGAAGCCGAAATCCAGTGTCGCGTCGAGCGGGGCCGTGGTGGAAAATTCGCTCAGCAGGCCGACGTCGCCGGTGCCGTTGGCCACCTCGCCGAACTGAATGAAGCCGGAGCGGCCGGTTAGGCGTGCGTGTTCGCGGATGGCAGGGGCAAAGGCCTGCCAGAACTCGAGATTGACGTGCCGCGCGGTGTCGATGCGGAAACCGTCCACACCAAATTCGTCGATCCATCGTGTATAGATGTCGATGAAACCGCGCACGACATCCGGCTGCTCGGTGAAGACATCGTCGAGACCGCTGAAATCACCGTCAAGGGCGCTCTCGTCCTTGAAGAGACTGTTGCCGCGGTTGTGGTAGTAGATGGGGTTGTTCAGCCACGCGGGGTTCTTGGCATGGGCCTCCTCCGGAGGCACCACGGGCACGTAGGCAAAGCTGCGCGCGGCGGAGAGCGCGGGAAAGGAGGCGGGCGAATTCAAACCATTGTACGCCACGGCACCGACATCGAACGGGCGCCCCTGGGCGTCGCGATACGGAGCAAGGGTTCGCGGAATGTAATCGGTGTGGCCGCCCTCGTAGTGGATGACATCGGCCGTATGATTGACGACGATATCGAGGCAAACCTTCAGACCACGCGCATGCGCCTGGCGCACGAACTCCTTGAATTCCGCGTCGGTGCCCAGATGGGGGTCGACGTGCAGGAAGTCCAGAATCCAATAACCGTGGTATCCCGCACTGCCGAGTTGCATCGGTTTGTTCACAAACGGCGGGGTCACCCAGATGGTGGTGGCGCCAAGACCCTGGATGTAATCAAGCTTCGCCGTCAGGCCGGCGAGGTCGCCGCCGTGGAAATAGCCGATGCGCGAGGGATCAAAGCCGCTGACCTCGGGCCCACCCGCGATGCCGCCCGTGTCGTTGGCGGTGGAACCATTGGCAAACCGGTCGGTCAGGACGAAATAGAATACCTGGCCCGCACCCGGATGGGTGAAACGCGGCACGCTCACCGCGGGCACCGGCTGGGCAAAGGCACAGGCCGCTGCGGCCAGTCCGGCGAGAGCGGAGAAGAGACGGAGAGAGATTCGCAGGCGCATCGGGGCGAACCAAGGTGCCGTCCGGACCAACCGTGGTCAAACAGGCGCGCCGTGAGAACTCTTCTTTGGGGGAGAAAAAACCTAGGTTTCCCGCCGGGTGCGCCCGTCCGCCCGATGGGCCCGGCTCAGGCCAGGTGGGTGAGAAAAAAAGCCGCATTCCCTTGGAAGAATCACCTGGGAGGAGCCAGCACGGACGGCTGAGACACAGCCGGGCCGCAACGGGAAACCTAAGAGTTGTCCGAATCATCGCGGTTTTGTTGGGCGTTTGTAGGTCGCGGTCCTGCCGGCCCCCAGGGGATTCTAATAGGTAGACGAGGCACTCCAAACCCCGCCCCGTCCGCAGACGGCGGCTACACACCGCCCTTCCTGAATTCCCAATCATGCACACACCAACCTACCCTGATAACGTGCGCCGGTTCCTCCTCCGGGGACTGGCCACCGGCCTTCTGTTCAGCCAGTCGGCCCTGCCATCGTTCGCCCAAACTCCTGCGACTCCCGCGACCGACAGCACGGCTGCCGGGCCGACGGTGGTGCTGGACACCTTCAAGGTTTCGGCTGGATTCGCCGGCAGCCTGGCGGCGGCCGCGCAGGCCAAGGAAAACAGCCCGACCATCGTCGAGGTGATCATGTCGGAGGACATCGGCAAGCTGCCGGACGTCTCCATCGCTGATTCCCTGACGCGACTGACCGGTCTGACCACGCAGCGCACCAACGGGCGCAGCCAGGACATCAGCATCCGCGGGCTGACGAGCGATTTCAGCACCGGCATGCTCAATGGCCGCGAACAGGTCTCCACGGGCGAGAATCGCGGGGTCGAGTTCGACCAGTATCCCGCGGAATTGATCAATTCGGTCGTCGTTTACAAGACGGCGACGCCCGACCTGACGGGCCAGGGATTGGTCGGCACCATTGATCTGCAATCGGTCCGGCCCCTGAGCAAGGGCGGCCGGGTGATCGCCGTGAACGGATACTATGATTGGACGCAATTGAGCAATCTAACCCCCGGGGCCAAGTCGACCGGCGACCACTTCAACGCGTCCTACGTCGACCAGTTCGACGATGGCAAGGTGGGTGTCGCCCTCGGCTTCTCGCACACGGACTCACCGTGGGAAGGCCAGCAGTTCCAAGCGTGGGGCTACCCCACGGATTCCTCTGGGAATCTAGTACTGGGTGGAACGAAGTCATATGTCCGGAGCACCAACCTAAAGCGCAACAGCATCATGGGGGTGCTGGAGTTCAAGCCCAACGAGAATGTCCACAGCACGATCGACCTTTTTGTCTCCAAGTTCACGGAGCTGGACTACCTTCGGGGCATGGAGATTCCTATGCTTATTTGGGGTTCGGCTGTGCTGCAGCCGGGCGATACCGTGACCAACGGCGAGATCACCAACGCCACGCTGACCAACATCCAGCCGATCGTCCGCAACGACGTTTTCAAGCGCGACGCCAAACCGTTCTCCATCGGCTGGAACCTCAAGATGGGCCAAAAGACCGACTGGCCCGTCAACTTTGACGTGGGCTACTCCCGGATAACCCGGACGGACGAGAATTTGGAAACCTATTCCTGCCTCGGCTTCCGGGGCACTGCGGCAAATCCCGATACGATGACCGTCAAACTGATCCCCGGGGATATCCCGGTCATTACCTCGACCTTGAACTATGCCGATGGCAGCATCCTGAAGCTCTCTGATCCGCAGGGCTGGGGCCCGTCGTCCCTCCCGGGCGGCGGCATGGAGGGGTATCTGAAGTATTTCCAAGCGAAGGACGAACTCGGCCAGATCAAGCTGTCGACCCAGCACGACCTGAAAAACTATTTCAAAGACGTGGAGCTGGGGATGAGCTACAGCGAGCGCTACAAGAAGGATGGTGAAAATCCCTCGGGCTACATCACCTCGACGAACGGCGCCAATACGGTCGCGCTGCCCGCGAAGGTCGGGACGACGGACATGAGCTTCATCGGGCTCGGGCAGATTTATGCCTACGACCCGCTGGCAGCCTACACCGCAGGCACGTGGGGCTTCACGCCAAACAATTCCACCGATATGGCGGTCAACACATTCAATGTCACCGAAAAGATAGCCCAAGCCTACGTCCAGTTCGACATGGACAGCAAACTTGGCTCCGTTGGATTCAAGGGGAACATCGGCGTCCGGGCCATCAACACCGACCAGGCCTCGAAGGGTCTGTCCGCCAATGGCGGCGTGCTCAATCCGGCCAGCGGTGGGGACAAGTACACCCAGTTCGCACCCAGCCTGAACACGACCTTCGACTTCGGGGACCAGATTTATCTGAAGTTCAGCGCTGCACGCCAGATCGCCCGGCCCCGCATGTATGATATGCGAGCCTCGCAAGGCTGGTCATATGATCCCACGTACGCCACGTCGACCGATCCGGCCCACAGCCCTTGGAGCGCCACCGGCGGCAATACCAAGTTGAAACCGTGGGCGGCCAACGCCCTGGACCTCTCGCTGGAGAAATACTTCAGCAAGAACCGGGGTTATGTCTCGCTGGCGGGGTTCTACAAGGATCTGGTCAGCTACATCTACAACCAAAGCGTGCTGCAGGACTTCACCGGCTACCCGGTCCGGGTCGGCAATCCGCCGGCGTTGTGGCAGGGTGTTTCGACCGAGCCGGCCAATGGCTCGGGCGGCAAGATCCAGGGCCTGGAGTTCACCCTGTCGCTGCCCAGCGAATTGATCACCGAGTCCATCCGCGGGTTTGGCCTGAACCTTGGCGGAGCGTATACCGACAGCAGCATCAAGCCCTGGGGCCCGACCGGGGGAGACTCGCCGATCGCCGGCTTCTCGCGGAAAGTGGCCAACGTCACATTCTATTACGAACGGCACGGCTTCGCGGCCCGCATCAGCGAGCGCTATCGTTCCGAGACCCGGGAATACATCACCACGTTCGGCCCGCCGAACCGGGCGGGCGATTCCAGCTCCGGTTCCGGGTTCTCGACGGCGAAGCCTGAGGCGCTGGTTGATGCCCAGGTGAGCTATGCCATACAGTCCGGAGAGCTCAAGGGCCTGACCTTCTATCTGCAGGCGTATAACCTGACCAACGAACCGCTCGTCACCTACAACAACGGCGATCCCCGCCAGGTCATCAACTACCAGAAATACGGCGCCTCCTATTCGGCGGGCGCCTCCTACAAGTTCTGAGCAGCGCGTTCCGTCCTTAGTGACCTACGCTTAGCGGCCACCAGGGAATTCTGGTGGCCGCATTTTTTACCCATGTCTTCCGTCATCTCCGTTTCATCCGCCCGGATCATGGAAACTCCGCCGCCCACTTGGCTGGACACGCGCACCGCCGGCGTGCTGGCGCACGTCTCGTCCCTCCCTGGAGACTACGGCATTGGCAATCTCGGCCCCGGCGCCCGTCGTTTCGTCGATCTCCTTGGCACCGCCGGCGTCCGCCACTGGCAGATCTGTCCCGTCGGCCCCACCGGCTACGGCGATTCCCCCTACCAGCTTTTCTCCAGCAACGCGGGCAACCCGTACTTCATCGACCTGGGCGAGCTGCAGGCCGCCGGCCTCCTGACCGCCGAGGATCTTGTCCCGCTCCGCCGGCTGCCCGCAGCCCGCACCGACTACGGCCGGCTCTACGCAGCCTTCTGGCCCGTGCTGGCCCAGGCGTATGACCGCTTTGCCGCCTCGGGCCGCTCCGGCCTCGCGGGCAGCGGGTCCCTGCGCGCCTTCTGCCGCGAGCACGCCGGATGGCTCGAACCGTTCGCCGACTTCATGGCGCTCAAGGCGCACTTTGGCGGCTACGCCTGGACGCTCTGGCCGGAAAAATACCGTCGCTGGACGCCCCGGCTCCATGCGACCCTCCCCGCCCCGGTGCGGGCGGAGGCCGCGCGGCACCTTTTCTACCAATACGTCTTCTTCACCCAGTGGACGCGCCTGCGCCAGTACGCCGCGGCACGTGGGGTCTACATCATCGGAGACGTGCCGATCTTCGTGGCGCTGGACAGCGCCGACACCTGGCGGAACCGCGCG
>CAZZDB010000080.1:0-16653 GCA_964652485.1 uncultured Oleiharenicola sp. | reverse complement strand
TCGAGTAGCCGATGCTCAGGAAAACCGGCTTCTGCTCCGCGCGCGCCCGCGCGAAGGCCTCCTCGCCCCACGGCAGCCAGCCCACGGGATTGTCGGCGTGCTGGCGCAGATAGGGTGATTTCTCGGCGGCCAAACGATTAGACATTGCTGTGCAGAACAAGGAGAACCCCCAACGTTAACGCAAATCCTGTCTGCGCCCCGGATTGCCTTTGACTGCGCCTCACGCCGCCGGCACGACTCTGACGGAATCCACCACGCTCCCGTTCATGTTGTCCACATCACACCCGCCGCAGGACCCGCCAATCAAGGGTGTGTCGCTTTTCTGGCAGCTCCAACTCGCCGGCTGGAGTGTTTTCGCGATTGTGTCCCTGCCATTGAAACTGGCGGCGTTCGGTTCGCTGGCGGCGGCGGTTTGGGCGACGGCGCTGCAATTGCCGCTCAGTCTCCTGCTCTCGACCGCCCTGCGGTATTTCTACCGTTGGGTGCAACCCACTCGACGTCCATTCCTCCACGCCGCCGGGATCGTCTGGGTTGCCAGCGCCGCGGCGTGCTTCATCGATGCCTCGGTCAGCCTCCCGTTTACCCGGCTGTTTGACCTTCCCCCTCAATCGGAACGTCTTGAGACTGCATGGTATTTCTTCCGCGCCGCCGTCTACCTGATCTGGAGCCTGGGTTACATCCTGATCAAGACCCAGCTGCGGAACCGTGACCTCGCCTTTCAGACCGCCGTGGATGAGGAACGGCACCGGTTCGAGTTGCTCCGCTACCAGCTCAACCCGAATTTCCTCGCCAAGTCCCTCGCCACCATTTCCCACCAGATCGAGGTCAATCCCGCGACGGCCCGGGCGATGACCGCGCGGTTGAGCAGCTTTTATCAAAACACCCTGCGCCAGACCGATCGAGGCCAGCCCGCCACCATCGGGGCCGAGCTCGCCCTGCTCCGCGCCTACCTTGACATTGAACAACTGCGCCAGCGCGACACACTGCAGGTGCGCTTCGACGTGGATGACACCCTGCTGTCACTGCCACTACCGCCCGTCCTGCTGCTGCCCTTGGCGGAAAGGGCCGTCCAAAGTGGCGACGGCGCGCCCGGCCAACCCTTGGAAATCCAGGTCACCGTCCGGCGTGAAGCCGACGGGCAGGTTCTGTTGGAAGTAAGCCACTCCGGCCGGCTCGATCGTTCCAGCCCGCCTCTCTCCGACACCGCGGAATCCGGGCTGGCCGAGGTTCGCGCCAGCCTCAACCGTCATTTCGCCGGCCGCCACCGCTTTACCCTCAACCAAGACAGTGTCATGGTGCGGGCCACGATATCCCTGCTCCTGACCACCTGATGGCCCGGCCGCACGGGTGACCGCCGGCCGGAGTCGCCAAACGGGAGTTGCTTCCACCACCACCCGGCTGCGAGCGTGCGACCCGCCGTGTTCGCCTCCTGCCTCGCCGCCTTCTTCTTCGCCCTCAATGCCACCTGCGCCAGCCGCAGCATCCAGGTCTTCGGCTCCATGCGCGCCAACCTGGGCCGGCTGCTTGTCGCCACCGTCCTACTCGGCCTGTTTGCGCACACCCTCGGACACGGTTTCGCCAGCGCGAGTACGGGTTGGTTCTTGCTGAGTGGCGTCATCGGCATGGGCTTGGGCGACCTCGGCGTCTATGGAGCTCTGCCGTTGTTGGGCTCGCGTCTCACCGTGCTCATGACGCAGTGCCTGGCCGCGCCGATCGCGGCGTTCGGCGAATGGCTCTGGCTCGGCACGCGTCTGACTGCGGCGCAGGCACTCTGGGGCGCGGTGATCCTCGGCGGGGTTGCGCTGGCACTCATGCCCAGCAAGGCCAGTCCGCCGCGGGTGCGGGTCCGGCCCGTGGGTTTTCTCTTCGGCCTGCTCGCGGCGGCCGGCCAGGGTTTCGGTGCGCTCGTCAGTCGCAAGGGTGTCGAGACCGCGGCGGCCGCGGGCGAGGCGGCGCACAACGCGACCTTCGGCGTGAACGCCGCTTACCACCGCATCATCGCGGGCCTGATCTTCACCGCCCTGTGGTTCGGCGTGCTCCGCCTGCTGGGAAAATTGCCGGCACGACCGGGGGTCGCGGCAAGTCCCGCAGCACAGCGCAGCGCCCGTCTCTGGCTGCTCGCCAACGGCCTCGCGGGCCCGGTGCTGGGCGTGGGTTGCTACCAATGGGCGCTCGCGACGACACCGAGCGGGATCGTGCTGCCGATCGCCGCCATGACCCCGCTGCTGGCGATTCCTATCACCTATCTTCTGGAAGGGGAGCGGCCGTCGAAGCGCTCTCTCGCCGGCGGCCTCGTCGCAGTCGCTGGGGCGGTGGCACTTACACTGGTCTGATCGTTGCTCGACACTCAATGGATGAGTGGTCCCAGGCGGGCGTCGCCACCTCCACAGAATTGGCGTCTGCAAAGCCATTGACGGCGGCGCGGGGACCCTGCTTGCTCGCCGGTTTTCCATGCTGACCCTGGCCGACGTTTCCAAGTCCTACGGCACCCGCGAGCTCTTCTCCGAGGTGTCGCTGTTCGTCGCGCGCACGGACCGCTTCGGCCTCGTCGGACCCAACGGCGCCGGCAAGACCACCCTCTTCAATCTCATCCTTGGCGAGGAGACGCCGGACGACGGCACCATCGAATGGGAGCGTGGCGCCGATTTCGGCTACCTGCCGCAGGAAAGCGCCCCCGTCGGCGACGAGACGGTCCTCGCCATCGCCACCAGCGGCAAGAAACTCGTGCCGGAAACCGACGATGACTACGACATCGACTGGACCCTCGAGCCGCGCGCGAAGAAGATCCTCGCCGGCCTCGGCTTCCGCGAGGCCGACCACGACAAGCCCGCCAAGTCCTTCTCCGGCGGCTGGGTCATGCGCGCCCACCTGGCCCGGCTGCTCGTCAGCGAGCCGGCGCTGCTCATGCTCGACGAGCCGACCAACCACCTCGACCTCGAGGCGCTGCTCTGGTTCCAGGACTACCTGACGCGTTATCCCGGCGGGCTGGTCATCATCTCCCACGATCGCGAGTTCCTCAACGTCCTGTGCAACGGCATCCTCGAGCTGCGCGGCGGCACGCTGAACAAATATACCGGCAACTACGACGACTACCTCAACGAGAAGGACGCCCGCAAGGAGCAGCAGGCCGCCCAATTCAAGAACCAGCAGCGCGAGATCGCCCACCTGCAGAAGTTCGTCGACCGCTTCGGCGCCAAGGCCTCGATGGCCTCGCGCGCCAAGTCCAAGGAGAAGCAGATCGAACGCCTGAAGGAAGTCGCCGTCGAGGAACCGTGGGAGGACCTGAAGCGGATCAACTTCCGCTTTCCCCAGCCGCCGCGCTCCGGCCTCAAGGTCATCAACCTGGAAAACGTCCACCAAGCCTACGGCGACCATGTCGTCTACCGCGACCTGAACTTCGAGGCTGAGCGCGGGCAGAAGATGGTGCTCGTCGGGCCCAACGGCGCCGGCAAGTCCACCCTGCTCAAGATCCTCGCCGGTAACCTGCCGATCCAAGGCGGCGTACGCGAACTCGGCAGCAACGTCGTGCCGGGCTACTTCGCCCAGAATCGCGCGGACAACCTGAAGCTCGACCTGACCGTCTTCGAGAACGTCATGGAGCTGCGCACGAACGAGAACCAGCTCACCGAGCAGCAGGCCCGCGCCGTGCTCGGCGGTTTTCTCTTCCGCAAGGACGACGTGCACAAGAGGGTGTCCGTCCTCTCCGGCGGCGAAAAATCCCGCCTCGCCCTCGCCCGCCTCCTCGTCAATCCGCCCAACCTGCTGCTGATGGACGAGCCGACGACCCATCTCGACATCCCGTCGATCGACGCGCTGGTCAACGCGCTCAAGAGCTACGAGGGCACGTTCATCTTCATCAGCCACGACGTCTATTTCATCCGGCAGCTCGCGAAAACCGTCCTCCATGTCCACTCCGGCCGGCTGACGCCCTACGCGGGGGACTACGATTACTACCTGGAAAAGTCCAAGGCCAGCAGCGCCCGCGCCGCCCTCACGGCCGGCTTCACCGACGCCCGGCCGGTCCAGAAGGCGGCTGCTCCGGCGACCAGGCCGGCCGAGGCCAGGAAGCCCAACCCCGCCGAGCTGAAGAAACTCCGCACCGAGGTTGGTCACCTCGAGCAGAAGGTGGTCGGGCTCGAGGCAAAGCAGAACGACCTGACAACCGAGCTGGAGGCCCCGGAGACCTACAACTCACCCGGCAAGGCCCAGCATCTGAACCGCGAGCTCAGCGTGGTCGTCGACCAGCTGGCCGCCGCCACCACGGAGTGGGAGAAGGCCGCGACCAAGCTGGCCGAGTTGGAGCGGGCCTGAGCCCAAGCCGGTAGGGGCGCAGTCTTGCTGCGCCCTTTGTCTTTCCACGGGTGCTGCAAGACGGCGCCCCTACGGACTCCGTTCAGACTGGGTTCAGCACCAGGATGCTGTTGCTGCCGGCGAAGAACTCGTAGTCCACCGGCACCACGGAACTCTCGACGCCGCGCCCACGCAATTCGCGCCGCAACCGCTCGAGTCCGGGATACGGCCGGCCGTCGGCCCCGCACACCGGGTGGATGCGCACCTCGCCGCCGCTCACCCGGGCCAGCTCCACGCAGGCCGCGAGGTGCCAGTCGAAGTCAAACCGGGCCGCGTGGATGAAGAGCAGGTGCGCGCAGAGCACGAGGTCAAACGCCCCGTCGAGAAACGGGAGCAGCGGCAGCGCGCCGCGGACGTAGCGTCCGTGCCGGGCGTTGCCTTCGTAATCCGTCAGGAAGCGCTGGGCTGCGGCCCGCCGGTCGCTGGCGGCGGCCGCGAGTGAGGGGAACGACTTCAACCGGAAGAGCGACGGCTTCGCCCGGATCTGGGCGAACATCCGCCCGTAGTCCTGCCGGACCTGCTCGGTGAGCGCATGGATCGAGCGGTCATACAGCGGATCGACCGCCACGGCATCGATCCCGTGCCGGCCGGCCTCGGCGGTGAACGAGGCGGGGCCGGCGCCCACATCGAGCACGGCGCACCGGCGCAGTTTGGCGGGGTTGAGCGCGAAGAACTTCGTGTATTCGTCGAGCGAGCGGCCGAAGAACGACACGACGGGCAGTTCCATCCGGACGGGTGTCCGGACGGCGGGCGGTGGTGGAGCGAGGAGCGTGGGCATGACGTGGCGGGTTGGTGGTGAAAAATAAAAAACCCGACTCGGTTGAGTCGGGCTCGGCAGTTGAGGAGAGAGGTCGGGTGATGCTGATTACGATTGCTTCAAATGTCTCCCACTGTGCCGAGCCGGTGCTTTTTTGGACCAAGCGCGATTGCCGGCGGCCATAATGGCGGTCGGGAGGGAGCGGCGCAGGTTGACAGGGAGACTCACGAGAGGGGTTGATGCGGGGATCGGGCTTTTCGTGCAAGCGAAATTTCCGGCGGGAACCTCCGGGAAGGCAAAAGGCCCGGGCCTGTGCGGGCCCGGGCCGGAGTCGTGATCAAAAGACGGTGCCGCTCAGTTGTGCTGGCGGGTGAAAAGATTGCGGGCGGCGAGGAACGGCGCCTGCGTGAAGGTCGGGCGGGCCTTGATCTCGGCCGCCGTCTTTTCGCGCGCCTGGGCAAGCGCCTCCAACTCCTGCTCGCGCACCTTCACCCAGGCCTCGCGGCGTGAGACGTCGACCTCGCGCGCCTGGAGCTGCTCCTCACGGCCCTTCAGGGCCAGACGGTCGTCGCACAGGCCCCGCCGCGCGGCCTCAAGCAGGGCGTGGGCCCGGTTGTATTTCTCCCATTCGGCGTCGAGGTTCCGGTTGTCCGCCGGTGGCGAGACAAAATACTGGTTCGGACCCGGCTGAGCCGAACGGTTGTTGTGGGCATGTTCGACCAGCAGGCGGAGCCGTTGCTCGTATTCGCGCAGACTGGCCTCCTTCTGCTGCATGGCCTCCATATCGGTGGTGATTTGCGAGCGCAGTTTTTCGAGGTGCGCGGCCTCAGGATGTTCAGGAGCAGTGGTCATATTCATGCGGGTGGGAGGCGACCATAGCAGGGATGTTGCCCTTCGCCTAGGGGCGCCGGGAGCATTTACACGGCGTTTACCGGCGGGCGGCCGGGTTTTACGGATATATGCAAGCCACCGGGAAATCAGGCGCGGAACATCACGTCCTCGCGGTTGAACATCCGCACGCAAAGCGCGAGGGCCAGGGCGGCATAGAGCGACGTGGAGCCGAAGATGAGCGCGATGTAGTTCCAGTGCCACACGCCTGAGAGCATCTCCTTGCAGACCAGCGAAAGGTTGAGGATCGGCACCAGCGCGAGCTTCGCGTTCAGCTCCACCCCGGGCAGCATGCCGATGACGGCGGGCATGATCACGGCGATGATGAGCGGTGACACGTAGCTCTGCGCCTCCTTGTAGCTTTTCGCGAAGAGGGAGATCGTGAGCAGCAGCGCGGCGAAGAGGATCGCCACCGGGGCGACCATCGCGAGCACACCCAACAATCCGGCCGGGTCGATGGTCGGGATCATGTCCGCGGGCGTGACCACCTGCACCTTGCCCCCGGCCGCCTTGCCGGCGCCACCGCCCAGCAGGAACGTGCCGCCAATGTACGCCATCGCGCCCATGGAGAGCATCATGAAGACGACGGCCGAGAGGGAACCGGTGAGCACCAGGAGGAATTTACCCAACACGATGTTGAGGCGGCGCACCGGACTGCAGAGCAGCGTCTCCATGGTGCCGCGCTCCTTCTCGCCCGCCGTCAGGTCGATGGCGGGATACATCGCGCCGGCGTAGCATAGAATGATGATGATATACGGAATGATGCCACCGAACAGGTTGCCGCCCACCTGCTGGGCCGGCGCCACGTTCTTGCGCTTGGTCTCGAAAGGCTTGACCAGGGAGGCCGGCAGGCCGCGCGCGGCCAGGCTGGTCTCGACGAATTTCTGGCGGTAGCCAGAGAAGAAGTTCTCCAGCGCCTGCACCCCGATCCCGGATTTGATCTCACCCTCGAAGTAATAGATCACCACCTGCCGTGCCTGGCCCTGCTTGAGCGCGGTCTCGAAATCGGCGGGAATGTCGACCGCCGCCCGGAGTTGCTTGTCCGTGATGGCCTGCTTGTAATCCGCGACGGACACGACCCGGAAGCGCGGGCGGTGGCGCTCCGGGTCGCGCGCGGCCTTGAGTTCCGCCACCACCCCGGGGGAGTTCTCGCCGCCGAGGATCATGATCGACGGGGTCTCCTCCTCGGCCGTGGCGATCACCTTGCTCACGATCTTGCCGAGGCCGAAGAACATCAGGGGCATGATCAGCGTCGGGATGACGATGGTGGAGATGATGGTCCGGCGGTCGCGGAGCGAATCCCGCAGCTCCTTCAGGTAAACGGTGAAGATCTGGTTCCAGTTCATGGCGGGTCCCTCAGCTCTTCATCGCCGCGATCAGCGCGGCCTCGCCGCCGACGGCCTTCACGAAGACCTCCTCCATGTCCGTCTCGCCGCAGCGCTGCCGCAACTCGGCCAGCGTGCCCTCGGCGACGAGGCGGCCGCCGTGGATGATGCCGATGATGTCGCACAGCTTCTCGACCTCGCTCATGACATGGGTGGAATAGATGACGGTCTTGCCGCGGTCGCGGCAGTCGCGCACAAACTTGACGATCGAGCGGGCCGTCATCACGTCGAGCCCGAGCGTCGGCTCGTCAAAGATCATGACCGCGGGGTCGTGAACCAGCGTGCGGGCGATGGAGGTCTTCTGCTTCATGCCGGTGGAAAGCTTGTCGCAGCGCCGGTCGAGGAACTCGTGCATGTCGAGCTCGGCGGCCAGCTGCCGGATGCGCGCCTGGATCACCGCGTCGTCCAGGCCGTTGAGCCGGCCGAAATAGGTGATCACCTCGCGGGCGGTGAGCCGGCCATAGAGGGCGGTGCTGGCCGCAAGGAACCCCATGTTGGCGCGCACCTCTCCGCCGGCAGTCTGCGTGTCATGCCCGGCGAGCAGCGCGGTCCCGCTGGTCGGCCGGAGCAGCGTGGCGAGCAGGCGGAGCGTGGTGGTCTTGCCGGCGCCGTTGGCCCCGAGCAGACCGTAGATCTGCCCGGGGCGGCAGGTGAACGAGACGTTGGCCACGGCGGTGATGACGCCGCGCTTCTTGTCCCTGAAGGTCTTGGTAAGATTGCGGGCTTCGATCATGGAAACAGGAGGGTTAATTGACGCCAACAACAAGCAAGCGGTGATTGGCGGGTATTCGTGCGCTCGACCGGGTCAAACTCACAGGCTCATGCGCTCGCGGAATTCCTGGGCCTGGCGGCGGGAAAGCTCGACCTTGAGGCCGCCCTTCAGCTTGACCAGCAGACCGCCGCTGAACCAAGGCTCGATGCCCTCGACCCACGCGAGGTTGATGACCTGTTTGCGGTTGGCCCGGAAAAAGTGCCGGCTGTCGAGCCTCTCCTCCATGGCGGTGAGCGAGCGGAAGAGCTGGGGTTTCTGGTCGTCGAAATGCAAGCGGGTGTAATTGCCCTCGGACTCGAGCAGGCGGATGTTCTTCACCGGCACGAACCAGCAGCGCTCGCCCTCGCGGACAAAGACCTTGTCCTCCAGGGTCAGGCGGTGCGAGGGAGCAATGTCCGGCCCGCCCGCCGCGCCGCGGCCGCGAAGTTTTTCCAGTGCGGCGATGAGCCGGTTGGGATCGACCGGCTTGAGCAGGTAGTCGAGGGCGTTGAACTCGAAGGCTTTCACGGCGAACTCGTCGTAGGCCGTGGTGAAGATGACCGCCGGGAGCGGCGGCTCGAGCTGCTCAAGCAGGCTGAACCCGTCGGCACCGGGCATCTGCACATCGAGGAAAAGCAGATCGGGCCGGAGCGCCGCGATCTTCTCCAATGCGTCAGGGACGTCCACCGCCTCGCCGCCAACCGTGATGTCGGCGTGAACGGCCAGCAGGCGACGGAGCTCGTTGCGCGCGAGGCGCTCATCATCGATGATCAACGCCTTCATGGGGTCCTGGGCGGGGAGTGGAGAGGAATCAGCACGTCGGCGGTGACACATCCCGCCGGTTCGGCCAGCAGTGCGAGCGAGGCGCGGTCGCCGAAGAGCAACTTGAGCCGCTCGGAGGCGTTGCGGAGGCCGACGCCGGTCGAGGAGCCAGCCTTGGCGGCGGCGGCGCTGGCGGGCGCACCGAGTTCGCCGGGGTTGGTCACGCGGATGTGCAGGACTCCCTCCTCCAACTGCGCGGCGATGCGCAGCTCCCCGCCCTCGCGCCGGGTGCCGATACCGTACTTGACGGCGTTCTCCACGAGCGTCTGCAGGAGCATCGGCGGCACCGGCACCGCACCAGCCACGATGCTGTCGGAGATATCCCAGCGGACCTGGAGACGGTCCTCATGCCGGATCTGTTCCAGGGCGAGATAATCCTCCACAATGCGCCTCTCCTCCTCAAAAGACACGGTCTCCAGCTGGCCCGACTGCAGGGAGTAACGCAGCATGTTCGCGAGCCGGGTGACGGCTTCCCGGGCCTTCGGGGCATCCTCATCAATGAGCGCGCGGAGACTGTTGAGCGAGTTGAAGAGGAAATGCGGATTGACCTGCGATTTCAGCGCGCGGAGCTCGGCCTCCTTGACGTTGGCGGCGAGCTGCAGCTGCTCGACCTGCAGGCGGTTCAAGCGCTCGAAGATGTGATAGAAGAAATAGAGGCACAGCCAGGCGACCAGCAGGCCGGTGCCGTCGAGCCAGCTGATGAAGAAAATCAGGTTCAGGCTGTAGACCGAGGCCCAGGGCAGGCGGAGCAAGCCGTAGGAATACCCGAAACCTATCAGGCTCCAGAGCAACGAGAGCGACGCGGCCATCAGCAGCACCCGGGGCACCAGCGCCAGCCAGTTGAGCTGCTTCCAGCCCCACCGGCGCATCAGGGGCCGCGCATAGTGCGTCAGCAGCACTCCCAGCAGGGCCACCATGAAGAACCCGCAGGTCGTCGTCACCCGGTCGCGGGTGGTCGTAACCGTCTTCGCCGCATCGGCGAAAACCCGGGAGAACCCCACCTGCGAAGCCAGAAACGCACCCCAGCCGCCCAGCTGGAAGAAGACGTAAAGCCGCTCCTTGGCGCGGCGCAGCTTGGCCTCGGTGTCCATCGGAGTCGCCGTCATCAGGCCGGAGCGAACCACAGCGACCGGGGTCACGGCAAGCCCGGCGGCAGGGCGCAAGGCGGAGAACACGGCGGGGTCGGCTGGCATCCGGCCCAAGCAAAGGCCCGCGACCGGCCGCGACAGCAGGAAAGTGACGGGCGGCCCGGCGGCGGGATGAACGGAATCCCCCCGTGGTTGCGTTGGTCCGGGGAATGCTTCACGGTGTCTCAGCGCAATGAACCGTCCGCCCTCGGAGAACCCGTCCCATCTCTCCTCCTCCTGGCGGGGCAGCGGCACGGTGCTGGTCGTGGACGATGAGGAGGCGGTGCGCCACACGGCCGTCCAGATGATCAACTATTTCGGCTTCCAGACCCGGCAGGCCGAGTCCGGTCAGCGCGCGCTCGACATCCTGGGCGAAACCGGGGCGCAATTCGAGCTGGTGCTGCTCGACCTGACCATGCCGGGCATGGACGGCTTCGCCACCTTCACCGCCATCCGGCAGCTCCGGCCCGACCAGCCGATCGTGGTCTTCAGCGGCTACAGCGCGCAGGACGCCAAGCAGCGCTTCGCCGGCCAGAACCTGAACGGCTTTCTCCAGAAGCCCTTCAGCGTGGATTCGCTGCGCGAGATCCTGCGCCCGTTCTCGCGAAAATAGGTCGCCACGTCGCGCGTCCCTGGTTCAACCTGTCGTTGTCGTGAAGCATTCGGTCGTTGTCATCGGCAGTTTCGTCCAGGACCTCGCATTCTATACGCGGACTTTTCCCCGGCCGGGCGAATCCGTGGTGGGTGATTTCCGGCTTTGCCCCGGCGGCAAGGGCTTCAACCAGGCGGTCGCCGCCTCGCGCGCGGGGGTGTCCGCCCTTTTTGTCGGTGCGGTCGGACACGACGCTTTCGGCCAGCGCGCCAAGCTCTTTGCCCGGCAGGCCGGCGTCCCCGCGCACTTTGTCGAGAAACCCAAGCACACCACCGGGGCCGCGGTCGTCACCGTCAACGCCGCGGGTCAGAACCAAATCATTGTGTCGCTCGGCGCGAACCTCGCCATGCGCCCGCGCGACGTGCCCGCCTACCTGCTCGCCCCCGCCCAGGTGGTCGTCTGCCAGGGCGAGTCGGACTATACCACCGTCGGCTTTGTGCTGCGCACCGCCCGCCGGAACGGCGCCATCACCGTCTTCAACCCCGCGCCCATGCGCGCCGAGTTCGACCCCACCCTGCTCCGGCACACCGAGGTGCTCATCCCCAATGAGAGCGAGTTCATCCTGCTGGTGAAGAAATCCCCGGCCTGTTCCGCCCTGCTGCGCACCGCACCCTATAACGCCGCGGGCGATTTCACCGAGGCCGCGCTGCCCGCGCTCTCCGCCGACGCCCTGCACCGGCTCTGCCGCTGCCTGCAGGTGCCGGTGGTCATCATCACGCTCGGGGCGCGCGGCTGCTTCGTCTCGCAGCCCGACGTCTACATGCGCATCAACGCCCACGATGTCGAGGTGGTCGACACCACCGGGGCGGGTGACGCCTTTGTCGGCGGGTTCGCCGCCGGCCTCGTGAAGTTCAAGCACAACATCTTCGAGGCCGCCCACTATGCCAACGCCGTCGCCGCGCTTTCGGTCATGCAACCGGGCACGGCGCCCTCGATGCCGATCGCGCGAGAGATCGCCCGCTTTCTGAAGAAGCGCGACCACCAGTGACCCGCGCGGCCTGCCGTCGCGGGATTGACTTGCGGTGGACGGTGCCGAAAGCATCAGCGATGCGATCCCCTCCACGCCTGTTCCGGTTGTTGGCGCTCACCTGTATCGTGCCCGCCGCGCTTTTCGGGGAGAAGCCGTTTTCCTTCCCGGACACCCCGGGCCAGCTGCCCAAGACGGCCGTGCCGCGACACTACACCCTGCGCATCCAGCCCGACCTCGCCGCCCGCACCACCGCCGGCACGGCGCGCATCGAGCTCGAAGTGCTCCAGCCGGTGCATGAACTCGTGCTCAACGCCCTCGAACTCGAGATCGACGGCGCCGCGCTGGCCGACGACCCCGCCCACCCCGCGCCGCTCACCCCGCACCTCGATCCCGCCCGGCAGACCCTCACGTTGCCCGCCGAGCTTGCCGCCGGTCTTCACACGATCACCGTCGCCTATCGCGGCAGGATTGGCACGCAGGCCGAGGGTTTCTTTGTCGACAAGTATCCCACCCCGACCGGCGACAAACTCATGCTCGGCACGCAATTCGAACCAACCGATGCGCGCCGGGTGTTTCCCTGCTGGGACGAACCCGTTTATCGCGCCACCTACGACATCACCCTCGTGGTGCCCGAAAAACTCATGGCCGTTGGCAACACCCCGGTCGCCCGCGAGACTCCGGTCGCCGGCGGATTGAAGGAAGTCGTGTTCGAGCGCACGCCTGCGATGGCCAGCTATTTGGTGGCGCTGTACGCCGGTGAGTTCGAGACGGTCGAGGGCGAGCAGGACGGGGTGAAGCTCCGCATCATCACCACCGAGGGCAAGCGGCCCTCGGCGGTCTACGCCCTCGAGGCCACCAAGCGCATTCTCGCCTACTACAACCAGTATTTCGGCGTGCGCTATCCGTTGCCCAAGCTCGACCAGATCGCGGTGCCCAACGCCTTCGCCACCTTCGGGGCGATGGAGAACTGGGGCTGCATCACCTATATCGACACCGCGCTGCTGCACGATCCGGCCACTTCGTCGCAGGAGGGCCGCGAGCGCGTCTTCGAAGTGATCGCGCACGAGATGGCGCACCAGTGGTTCGGCGATCTCGTCACCATGGCGTGGTGGGACAACCTCTGGCTCAACGAGGGCTTCGCCTCGTGGATGGGCACGAAGAGTTCCGACGCCCTGAACCCCGACTGGCAGCTCTGGATTCGCGCCAACGAGCAGAAGGAAAACGCCATGGCCCTCGATGCGCGCCAGACCACGCATCCGATCCAGCAGCCGATCGCCAACGAGAGCCAGGCCAACGACGCCTTCGACACCATCTCCTATCAGAAGGGCCAGTCCTTCCTCCGCATGCTCGAGACCTACCTCGGCGAGGACACCTTCCGCGCCGGCATCCGCCGCTACATCGGGCAGCACCAGTATTCCAATTCGACCACCGCCGACCTCTGGACCGCCCTCGGCGAAGCGTCCGGCAAACCGGTCATCGCCCTCGCCGCCGGCTGGACCGAACAGCCCGGTTTCCCCGTGGTGTTTGTCGCCACGGCCGGGGCCGGCGCCAACCGCACGCTGCAGCTGCAGCAATCCCGCTTCAGCCTCAACGACCCCAAGGCCACGCCCTTGACCTGGAAGATACCCGTGGCCATCGCCAACACTGCCAACCTGCGGGCTGTTTCCGTGACCTTGCTTGAGGACCAACCGGCCACCGCCTCGTGGCCGGCCGGCGTAGGCACGCCCAAGGCCAATGTCGGCAACACCGGCTTCTACCGCACCCTCTATGACGATGCGCTGACGGATGCGCTCCGTCGCGAGATCGCCACCCTGCCCGTCGCCGACCAGCTCAACCTGCTCGGCGACACCTGGGCGCTGGTCGAAGCCGGCCGGGTGCCGGCCACCGTGTGGCTCGGCCTCGCGGAGCAGCTCCATGACAGCCCGAGCCAGCCCGTGTGGGAAGACATTCTCGGCACACTCGGCCTGATCGACCGTCTTGAGCTCGAGCAGGCTGGCCGCCGAGCCTGGCAGGCTTGGGCCGCCCAGTTGCTCGCCCCCCGGCTCACGGCCCTCGGGTGGACCGCCCGGCCCGGCGAGCCGCCGCTCGACGCCACGCTGCGCGCGAAACTCATCGGTGCCCTCGGCCGCTTCGACTACCCCCCGGTGGTGGAGCAGTGCCTGCGCCGTTTCCAGGCCTACCTCGCCGCTCCCGCCAGCCTCCCGGGCAACCTGCGCGGCCCGGTGCTCGCCACCGTTGGCCGCTATGCCACGCGGGAGACCTACGACCAGCTCCACCAGCTCGCCCGCGCCGCCCAAACCACCGAGGAAAAGCGCCGCGCCTACGCCGGGATGCAGGCTGCGCTCGACCCGGCCCTCGCCAACGAGACGCTCGCCCTCACGCTCGGCACCGAGATGTCCACGACCGAATCCGCCCGCAACGTCGCCGCCATCGCCCTCAACGAGCATGCCGATCTCGCGTGGCGGTTTGCCGAAACCCACACCGACGAATTACTGAAGCGCACGACCTTCTTCGGCCGCAATGTCTACCTGCCCGGCATCGCCCGCGCTTCCACCGATGCCCGCCGGGCCGACGAACTGGAGCAATTGGTGCGCGAGAAGCTGCCACCCGACGCGTTCGCCGAGGCCGCCAAGGGCGCTGACTACATCCGGCTCTACGCCGCCGTCAAAAAACGTGAGTTGCCCGGCATCGACGCTTGGGTGAAGGTGCGCATCAAGACACCCGAGTAACGACCCACCGGTCCGGTTAATTGTTCGGGTAGAAGCCCTGCGGCTTCGGCTCGAGATATTTTTTCGCGAAGACCGGCACGTATTGGGTGACACCCAGCACGCCGAGCAGGAACAAGTCATCCTTGTAGATTCCGCCGAGGAAAATGCCGAGGAGACCGCAGCTTTCCGCCAGGGCTATCCCGACGATGAACATCGGGAGCGCCTGCCGGAGGCCGGTCAGGCGTGGCAGCACGAGCCAGCGGATGATGATGCTGACAAACAACGGGGCGAGCCCGATGAGACCGGTCAGAGGATTTTCCCCGGGGAGCGGCGCCTTCGCCGGCGCACGCCCCAGCAAAACGTAGATGATGACCAAGCCGGAGAGGATGCCGGCCCAGAGGATCCACCAGACCAGCAATTGGGCTCGGTCACGCTGCGATTCGGGCCCGGGAGACATCGTTACGCTCCGATGGGGTGCCACGTGGTCTTGAATTCCAGGAAGTCACGGAGCTCGTAGAGGTTCGCGGCCTTGTCGGAGAACCAGTCGACCGGTTCCTCGGCCTTGTGCAGATGCACGCGCTTCACACTCTCGGCGGCACCGAGCTTGAGCGCCTTGCGGTCGTCGGCGTTGGCCACACCACCGATGGCGCGGAGGTGCGTGTGGGTGGCGAAGGTCGGAACGAGTTCCTTGCGGAAACCGGTGAGCAGGTTGACCACGCCGCCGGGCAGGTCGCTCGTCGCGAGCATCTCGCCCAGCACGATGGCGGGATACGGTTGCGTGGAGGACACCAGGGCGACGACCGTGTTGCCGCTGGTGATCGCTGGCGCGAAGAGGGAGACGAGCGCGAGCAGCGGCGTCTCATCGGGCGCGAGGAGGCCGACGATGCCCATGGGTTCGGTGACGGTGAAGTTGAAGTGGGGCGACGCGACGGGATTCACGCTGCCGAGCACTTGCTCATATTTGTCGGCCCAGCCGGCGTAGTAGATGAGCCGGTCGATGGTCGCGGTGATTTCCCTGGCTGCGACGGACTTGGATGCCCCGCCGATCAGCAGGGCGTCGGCCATGTCGGCCTTGCGGGCCTCGAGCATCTCGGCGAGGCGGTAGATGATCTGGCCGCGATTGTAGGGCGTGCGCTTCGCCCAGCCCGGACCGGCCTTGGCGGCGGCCTCGACGGCGTTGCGCAGGTCCTTGCGGGAGCATTGCGGAATGTTGGCGAAGAAGCTGCCAGCGGCGTCCTTGAGCGGAAACGTCCGGGCGCTCTCGGAGCGGATGAACGCGCCGCCAACGTAAACCTTGGGTGTTTTGGTGATGGGAAGACGGCTCATGGAGTTTCGGTGTTTTCCACCTCGATCTCATCGACGGTCGGGCCGCCCTGCAGGTAGTTCTTTTCCTTGTAGGCCCTGGCCACGAAGACCCAGATGGCCACGCAGCCGATGGAGAGGTAGGCGAAGAAATTGTAGTAGGAGGCGCCGTGCAGTTTCACCGTGCCGTCGGGGTTGGCGATGAACCAGTGGACGATGGCGGTGAAGAGATTGCCGGCGGACACGGCCAGCAGGTAGAGTGCCTGCACCATCGCCTTCATGTGCTTCGGCGCTTGGGTGTAGGCGAACTCGAGGCCGGTGATGGAGACCATCACTTCGCCCGCGGAGAGGAGGGCGTAGGCGGGAATCTGCCAGCCGATATTGGGCCGCAGGCCGGCGGCGATCTGCGTCTCGATCCACGAGCTGACCAAAAACGAGAAGCCTGTGACGATAAGCCCGAGCCCGATCTTGCGCAGCGGGGTAAGCGGGTAGACTTTGCTGATGGCCGGGTAGATGAGGTATTGGAAGAGCGGGATGAACGCCAGGATCATGATGGCGTTGAGCGCCTGGATCTGAGACGAGAGCCAGTTGATGCCTGCGAACTGCAGGTCCATCTTTTCCGCCTGCGTGACCCACTCGCCGCCGCTCTGGTCCCAGAGTGACCAGAAGATCGCGACAAACGCGTAGATGATCGCGATCCGGCCGAGAGTGAGCAGGCCCTCGCGGCTGAAGGTGTCGCGCAGGAAGGTCTTTCCCGTCGGCGGGATGTGGGCGAACTTGTAGCGGCCGGCCCAGAAGATGCCCGTCGCCGACAGCATTAGCACTGCCGGCACGCCGAAGGCGGGCACCGGGCCGTAATGCTCGAGCAGCCAGGGAATGAGCAGGATCGAGAAGAACGAGCCGAAGTTGACCGAGAAATAAAACCAGCCGAACGCCCGCGA
>CAZZDB010000079.1:0-16741 GCA_964652485.1 uncultured Oleiharenicola sp. | reverse complement strand
TCGTGTGGTGGTAGGTATCGAAGCCGACGTCCTCGAGGTCGTTGTGCTTGCCGCCCGCGCGGATGCATTTCTGGGTGTCGGCCACGCGCTTCCAAGGGGCGGCCTGGTCGCCGAGAAAATAGGGCACGAACTGGTTCATGCCGGCGTTCGTGAACAACAGGTTGGGGGCCGTCGGCATGAGCGAGGACGACGGCACGATGGCGTGTTGCTTCGAGGCGAAGAAATCGAGGAACGACTGGCGGATCTGGGCGGAGGTCATGAATCGAAAGTCGGCAAACAGAGGACAGGGAATACCGAATGGGTCAGCTAAAATCGCCGGGAGTGATGGGGAAAGGAAAATATGCCGGTTCTGGTGCCACCTGTAACTGTGGATTGGCTGCTTGCTTAGGGATGGTCCGATTCAGTCTGTGCCGTGGGGACGTCAGTGTGCGCGACCGAATCACCGCGAGTCTTACGGGCGATGTGCCTCCTTTTGGCCGTGAAAACACCGTTGTGCACCCCGGACCAGAAATGTCCGGAGGCCGGTTAGCCTTGGTCGTCAGGCCGGGGGGCGGTTCCACCAGTCCTCCCTGCGGTAGTAAGAGACCCCGCGGCTGGCAGGCGCAATAAATGGCAACATATCCACAAGGCATGAAGAGTCCGTCGGGACCTCCTTGGGGTATGCTCGGATCGGGCCGCAAATCGCGATCATTCACCACACACCTGCAAGCGAATCATCATCTACCGCGCCCATGCTTCCACCTTCAGACACCATGCGGGGCTCCGCTGTCATCCGCCGGATGAGAGCGGGAGGCATTGGGGCAGAGTCAGCGCAGGACAACTTGGGCCGTGCGGCTGGCACGACCCAAATGGCGGCAAGGTTGGCGGGCCTCTACGCCTTGGGAGCGACCGCCTGGATCCTGCTTTCGGATCGGATCCTGGCCGCCGTGATTCCGGATGCCGGACGACTGGCCGAGTGGCAGAGCTTCAAGGGAGTCTTCTTTGTCGCGGTAACCACCGTCTTGCTGGCGGTCATGGCCCGGCGTTACCTGAAACGGGCGGAGTTTGAAAGTATTGCCCGCCTGCAAGCGAACGCGACGATCAAGGGACTGGCCCGGGAAAAGGAGAGCCTGCAAGCGGCCCTTGATGCGCACGCCATCGTGGCGATCACCGATCCGCAGGGGAAGATCACCTACGCGAACGACCAGTTCTGCATGATCTCCAAATACGGCCGCGAAGAGCTGATCGGACAGGATCACCGCATGCTCAATTCCGGACACCATCCGCAGGAGTTCATGCGCGATCTCTGGGCGACCATCACGCAGGGCCGAATCTGGCACGGCGAAATCAAGAACCGGGCCAAGGACGGCTCGTTCTACTGGGTGGATGCCTCCATCGTGCCGTTACTCGACGATCACGGCAAACCTGTCCAATATGTCTCGATCCGGACGGACATCACCGAGCGCAAGCGCGTGGAAGAGGTGCTCCGGCGCAACGAGGAGCTTTTGCGCGAAATCGTCCGGGTCACGGGCCTGGGCGTGTTCGAGCACAATCACCAGACGGATGTCATCCATTGGTCCCCGGAACAACGCCGGCATTACGGCTGGACCGCGGATGAACCGGTCACGTTGCAGGACGTGGTCAATTGCGCCCACCCGGACGACCGGGAAAGGATCGCCGCGGCGGTCCGGCAGGCGCACCATACCGCCGGCAACGGCCGCTATGATGTGGAACACAGGATCCTGCGCCGGGATGGCAGCGCCCACTGGCTGCTGGTCCGGTCCCAGACCTATTTTGAAGAGGACGGCGGGATCCGCCGTCCCCGGCTGACCGTGGGGGCGCAGCTGGACATCACGGCGAGCAAACTTGCTGAAGAGGCCCTCGACACGGAGCGCAAGCTGTTGCGCAGCCTGTTCGACCTTTTGCCCGACTATATTTACATCAAGGACGAACAAAGCCGGTTTATTGCCTGCAGTGAGCAATGCGCGCGCGGGATGGGCGCGGCGGCATCCGCGGAGATCATCGGGCGGACGGACGCGGATTTTTACCCGGCCGAGCTGGCTGCCCAATATCGGGCCGACGAACTGCTGGTGCTGACCGGGACCCCGCTCATAAATCGCGAGGAACTGGTCGTGCTGCCGGACGGACAGAAACGGCATTTTCTGACCAGCAAGCTGCCCCGGCACGACAGCACCGGGAGGGTGATTGGCATCATCGGCACCGGCCGGGACATCACCGATCGAAAACTGCTGGAGGAGAAGTTTCTCCGCGCCCAGCGCATGGAGGCCATCGGCACCCTAGCCAGCGGCGTGGCCCACGACCTGAACAACATCCTCGCCCCGATGCTCATGGCCGCCGGCCTGCTCAAATCCGAGATGAAATCGGAGGAAGACCGGAGGATCCTGTCCCTGGTGGAAACCGGGGCGGTGCGCGGCGCCGGCATCATCCGGCAACTGCTCACCTTCAGCCGCGGGGTCGAGGGGGCGCGGGTGAGCGTCCAGTTGCGGCACGTCCTGAAGGAGCTCGACCACCTCATGCAGGAAACCTTTCCCAAGAACATTGAACTCGTCCAGTCCCTGCCGCCTGACCTCTGGCCGGTGCTGGCCGATGTCACCCAGTTGCACCAGTTGTTCCTGAACCTCTGCGTGAACGCACGGGACGCAATGCCCACAGGCGGCCGACTAAGCATCCAGGCGGAGAACCTCGAGCTGGACGGCACGGCTAGGTTGATCAATCCCGAGGCTAGACCCGGCTCCTACGTGGTCGTGACAGTGACCGACACCGGCGAGGGTATCCCACCGGAGATCGTCGACCACATCTTCGAGCCGTTCTTCACCACGAAGGGAATCGGCAAGGGCTCGGGGCTGGGGCTTTCCACCGTGCTGGGCGTCGTGAAGAGCCACCGCGGGTTTGTCACCGTGGAGAGTGAGCCGGGACTCCGTACGCAGTTCAGAATCCACCTGCCCGCGACCACGGACGCCGAGACGCCAGTCAACGAAGGGTCGTCCGAGCAGGTGCCGGAGGGTGCAGGTGAACTCGTTCTCGTGGTTGATGACGAGGCGGCGGTGCGCGAGGCGATGACGCACGCCATGGAACGAAAGGGCTATAGAGTCGTGTGCGCCGGGAATGGCGAAGAGGCCATCCGCCTGCTCATTCCCTCCCGCGGGTCGGTGCGTCTTGTGCTGACGGACATGATGATGCCGGAAATGGACGGCCTCACCCTGATCCGGACGATCCGGGTCATCGAGCCGACGATCCGGATCGTCGCCTGCAGCGGACTTGAGCAGGAGGAAATGCGTGCCAGCCTCGCGGAACTCGGGGTGAATGATTTTCTGCCCAAGCCGTTCGCTCCGGCCCAGCTGCTTAAGGCCGTCGACCGCGCGCTCCACCCGGCGTGACCGACGGGCGCGGCGCGAAGGGTCTTGCGCGACTGCCGGCAACTCCTAACATCAGGGCTAGTCCCGAGCAGAGCCAGTTCCAGTCCCGCTCGGGCACCCCCATCCTCCGTGAGTATTTCAAGTCCGCTGTCCGTGGGTAGTCTTGGTTTTCCGTTCAGCAGCAGTCCGGGGAGGAAATGATGCACCGCAGGTCATGAGACAGAGCACGGACCGCATCGCTCTCGGAACCAGCCTGATCTATGCCGCGATCAGCGGGCTCTGGATTTTGCTGTCGGACCGGGCGTTGGAGTTTTTCTGGTCGGACCACGCCACCATCGCCCACCTGCAGACCTACAAGGCTCTGGTGTTTGTCGCCGCGACCGCGGGGTGCCTGTATCTCGGGCTGCGGGCGCAATTGCGGCACAGGGGCCGGGAAAGCATCGTGCGGATGCAGTCGGAGGAAGCGCGCGACCGGTCACTCTCCCTGATGACCGCCACTCTGGAGTCCACCGCCGACGGCATTTTGGTCGTCAACCGGGAGGGGAAAATCGAAACCTTCAACCGCCTCTTCACCGGCATGTGGCGGCTGCCGGATGAGATTCTCGCGATGAAGGACGACGATCGGGCCGTCAAATGGGTTCTCGACCAGCTCGCTGAGCCGGAGAAATTCCTCGAGAAGGTTCGTTACCTGTACGACCACCCCGAGGAGGAAAGCTTTGATCAATTGCAATTCAAGGACGGCCGCCTGTTCGAACGCTATTCCCGGCCGCAACTGATCGCCGGGCAGGTGGTGGGAAGGGTCTGGAGCTTCCGCGACATCACGGAGCGCCGGCGGGCCGAAACCGAACTGCGCGAGAAGCAGACCCAGTTGCTTGAGGCCTTGCGCATCGCCCGGCTGGCCTACTGGGAATACGACGTTTTGGCCGACCAGTTCCATTTCAACGATCAATTCTATGCCATCCTGCGGACCACCGCCGAGCGCGAGGGCGGGTACACCATGAGCTCCGCCCACTATGCCGGTCGGTTTGTCCACCCGGAGGACATGGCCGTGGTCGGCAACGAAATCGCGCAGGCGCTTTCCACCACCGACCCTAATTTTCGACGGGAGATCGAGCACCGGATCACCTACGCGGACGGAGAAATCGGTTACTTTGCGGTCCATGTCCGCATCCGCAAGGACGCCGCCGGCCGCACGGTACAGACGTATGGCGCGAACATGGACGTCACCCCGCACAAGCGCGCCGAGGGAAAGGTCCGCCATCTCGCGAATTTCCCCGAGCTGAATCCCAATCCGGTGCTGGAGTTCACGCCGGAGGGCAAGATGGTCTATCACAATCCCGCGGCGGTGAGCATGGCGCTGAAGGTCGGCATTCCGAACCTCGCCGACCTGCTGCCGCCGGCCGCCCCGCAGATCGTGGCCGAGTGCCTGGCCACCAACCAGTCGCGGCTGCGCCTGGAAACCCGCCATGGCAGTCACACCCTTTCCTGGTCATTCTATCCCATCGCCGCCCAACGAGTCGTCCATTGTTACGTCGGGGACATAACCGAGCGGCATCATCTCGAGGCCCAGCTCCGGCAGGCGCAGAAGATGGAAGCCATCGGCCAGCTGGCGGGGGGGGTGGCGCATGACTTCAACAATCTGCTGACGGCGATCGTCGGCCACCTGGGCCTGTTGCGACCGAACCCCCAGGTCACGCCGGAGATGGCGGAGTCACTGGACGAGATCGCGGCCGCGGCCAGCCGGGCGGCCAACCTCACGAACCAGTTGCTGGCCTTCAGCCGCCGCCAGGTCATCAGCGTCGCCGCCCTCGACCTGAACGAGGTCGTGACGCACCTGACAAAGATGCTGCGCCGGGTGCTTGGCGAGGACATCGCCATGCAGGTGGACTATGCGCCGGAGCGGCTGACATTCCAGGGCGATGCCGGTATGATCGATCAGGTGCTGCTTAATCTGGCGGTCAATGCGCGGGATGCCATGCCCGGTGGTGGCACGCTCCGGATCGTGACGCAGGCCGTCACGCGCCGGACACCTGATGGCGCCGGCCAGCACGGGCGGTTTGTCCACCTTACCGTCAGCGATACGGGCGCCGGCATCAGCCCGGAGGTGTTGCCGAGAATCTTCGAACCGTTCTTCACGACCAAGGACGTTGGCAAAGGCACCGGGCTCGGCCTGGCGACGGTGTTTGGCATCGTGCAGCAACACCACGGTTCCATCGACGTGGAGAGCACCGTGGGACGGGGCACGACCTTCCATGTGTATCTGCCGCGGATCCAGGTTCCGGCGGCACCGCCGGCGGTTGAAGTCCCGGAGCTGCCGGCCCGGGGACGGGGCGAGACGATCCTGCTCGTGGAGGACGAACCCGCGGTGCGCGAAGTTGGCATCGTTACGCTGCGCCGCTACGGTTACCGCGTGCTCACGGCGGCCAGCGGTCGGGAGGCCGTGGACATCTGGGCTGCGCACGAGGCCGAAATCTCCCTGCTGCTGACCGATCTCATCATGCCGGGCGGAGTGTCGGGCCTGCAACTGGCCCGGCGGTTGCTGGCGGAGAAACCCGACCTGCGCGTCGTCTACACCAGCGGCTACAGCGCCGAGACCGCGGGCAAGGAATTGCCTCTGAAGGACGGCATCAACTACCTGGCCAAACCCTACGATCTAGATCAGCTTTTCCGGACGGTGCGAAATGCGCTCGATCGCGAGCCCAGCCGGCCGCCGTTCTAGCCGGACGCGCCTTTGGCGTTGCACGCGCACCGCCGGGTGCCCGAATGTAATCCCGTGAAAATTCATGTGCTGCCCTCCGGCCCGATCCAGACCAACGGCTACCTGCTGACCGACGCCCAACTCGGCGAGGCGGTGCTGGTGGACGCGCCCGGTGGCATTCTCGAGAAGATCGAGCCGCTGCTGGCCAAGGAACGGTGTGTCCTGAAGGAGGTCTGGCTCACCCACGGTCATTGGGATCACACGCAGGACACGGCCCGGGTGAAGCGGACACTGGGCGCACGCGTGCTCGCGCACCGGGCCGATCAGCGGCTGATCGAAACCCCGGAGATCATGGAGGAGTTCATGGGCGCCCGGATGGGCCTGGAAGGCGTCGCGGTCGACGCGTGGGTGGAGCAGGGAGACAAGCTCACCGCGTTGGGACGCACTTTCGAGGTGCGGCATGTGCCCGGGCACTGCCCCGGGAATGTGCTCTTCTATTCCGCCGCGGCAAAGGCGGCATTCGTCGGCGATGCGCTGTTCAACCGCGGCGTCGGCCGCTGGGATCTGCCGGGTGGCAGCCTTGAGATTCTCATCCAGTCCATTCGCCGCCAGATCTACACGCTGCCGGATGAAACCATCGTCTTTTCCGGCCACGGACCGCGCACCACCGTGGGCGAGGAGAAGACTGGCAATCCCTACGTGCCAATGGACGCTTCGCTGCCCAAACCATGACCACGTCCGACCAGCACGGGATCTTCATGGGCCAGGCGTTGGGCCACGCGCGCAGCGTCTGGGGCACGACGCATCCCAACCCGATGGTCGGGGCGGTCATCGTCGAGGATGGAGTGGTGGTCGCCGCCGGGGCGACGTCTCCGGCCGGCGGACCGCACGCGGAGATCAACGCCTTGCAGGCCCTCGGCCGCCGTCCGAAACCTGGAGCGACGATGTATGTCACGCTGGAGCCATGCTGCACCCACGGCCGCACGCCGCCCTGCACTGATGCCTTGGTCGATGCCGACATCACCCGTGTGGTGGCCGGCGCCACGGACCCGAATCCGGCCCATTCGGGCAAGGGATTTGACGTCTTGCGCGCCGGCGGCGTGGAGGTGGTCACCGGGGTACGCGCGGAGGAGTGCGCGGATTTGAACCTGATTTTCAACCACTGGATCTCGACCGGCCGGCCGCTGTTCGCGGCGAAGTCCGGCGTGACCCTGGACGGCAAGGTCGCCACGCGCACGGGTGACTCCAAATGGATCACCGGCGAGGCCGCCCGGGCCGACGGACATCGGTGGCGGCGGCTCTTTCCGGCCATCGCCGTCGGCGCCGGCACCGTGCGCGCGGACAATCCGCGGCTGACCGCCCGGCAGGGCGCCGGCGAGTGGTGTCCCTGGCGTTTCGTATTCGACGGCCTGCTGCGCACGGTGACGGACAAGGCGATGCCCAACCTCTACACCGACGAATTCCGCGAGCGGACGATCGTCGTCACGACACCGCACGGCGGGCTGGGCTATGTGCGCAAGCTGAACGCGCTCGGCGTCAAGACCTGGGTATTGCCCGCCGCCTCGCCCAAGGTGAATTTCTCCGATTTCCGCCAGCGCTGCGCGGCCGAGGGCATCACCGGGGTGTTTTTCGAGGGCGGGGCGCAATTGCTGAGCGAACTCTTGCTCGGCCGCGAACTGGATTACCTGCTGGTGTATCACGCGCCGGTGCTGTTCGCCGATGAGAAGGGCAAGAGCATCCTGCGCGGGCTCCGCACGGAATCGCTCGACCAGGCGGTGCGCCTCGAGCGCGTGCACCACGAGGCGCATGGGGATGACACACTCATGCGGGGCTTTCTGAAGTATCCTGCCAAGATGTTCGCGGATGAGGCCCTGTTCACGCGCAAGCAATATGGGGAATAGCATCCGGCTCATCCATGTCGTCACGGGCAACGCGCACAAGGCCGCGGAGTTTCAACGACTGGCCGACGAGTCCGGTCTGTCCCTCCAACTCCTGCCGGCGGCCCGGATGCCGGAGGTGGAGGAGGACACGGGCACATTTGTGGGCAACGCCCGGAAGAAGGCACTCGCCCTGAAAGCGATGTTGCCGCCGGACGCCTGGGTCCTGGCCGACGACAGCGGCGTGTGCGTGGACGTGCTCGGAGGCGCGCCCGGCGTGGAATCCGCCTACTTCGCGGGTCCCCAGCACGACAGCGCCGCCAACCTGCGCCGGCTGACGGAGGTCATGCGCCCGGTGCCCGTTGGCCGCCGCGGGGCGCATTTCCTTTGCGTGCTGGCGCTGCTTGGTCCGGGCAGCGCCGAACACTTCTTCGAGGGCCGTTGCGAAGGCACGCTGCGGCTCGAGCCGGAGGGCGACAACGGCTTCGGCTACGATCCGCTGTTCGAGCCGGCGGGGTTCACCCGCACCTATGCCGAGCTGGACGAAACGGCCAAAAACAAAATCAGCCACCGCGGACGCGCATGGCTGAAATTGGCGGAGTGGTTGAGGCTGATGGCCGCCGGTTAGTGGAGGCCCTCGATGGTCGTCTTCATCGTGGCATAATCCGAGGCGCTCAGTTCGCGGAAACCCACGCGATTGTTGCCCAAGACGATCGGCTCGAGCGGGAGATCGTGGCCCGCGGTGCGGAAGTTCTGGTGCAAGCCCCAGTAACGACCGGGGGCCGAGTAGCAGCGGCTATTGGTGAATGGCTCCATGGCGACCCGGCTTTCATACAGGGCGACGATCGAGCCACGGATGTAGAGGCTCTGGCCCGACCAGTTTTCCGACAGACGGGGGAAGTTGTTCGCACCGCCCGCGTTCACGCGGTTGCCCACCACGGCGGGGTCGCCGCAGGCGGTGTGCGACCACGTGGGAACAAAGCCATCCGTGAGCGCCGGACTCTCCGGGGTTGAGCCCGAGGCGGCCACATAGCCGGCACTGTGATTGGTGGGCACGATGCCCATCAGCAACGCGGTCGACATCTCGGTGGTCATGGCGGCCAGCTTCGTCGTCTGGGCGGACCCGAGAGAAGTGTTCGGAGTGCTGTCAGTGGGCAGCAATCCGGGATAGATGCCGGTAGTGATGTAGAGGCCGTCCTGCGTGCCGGTGATGGCCGCGGTGGTGCTGGCCCCGGTACGCCAGCCCGAGGTGGGAGAGGAGGCCGCCAGCGCACTCAGTGCGTCGTTCCAGCCATTGACCTGCCCACTGGATGTGCTGGTCCAGGTCGGGGACGACAACGCGGTGAACGCGTCACCCATCACAGCCGCCAGATATTCGCTGGAGGAGTCGGGCCAGCGGGCGCTGAAGCCGCCATTACCCGTCGAAGTGGTGGTGGAGTTGATCGTGCCATCGGCATTGAAATGCCCGATGATGTAAACGGCGTCGTTGGTGACAAAGGTGAAGCCGGTCTTGCCGGCCGTGCTCAGACTGGGCACGGGGCCGCGTCCGTTCACGAGCCGAACCCCGGAGTCGATGCGATCCGGGACGCTCGAGGTCTGGTGGCGGATCTCGGCATCCATCGAGTGGACGTAGATGGCGACGCCATCATACCAAGCGCAGTCAGTGGAAGCGCTGGTGATGTCGCCGACCGGAACGACAAAATTGGCGAAAGGATTGGTGAAAATGAGCGGGTCGACCGGGTTGGACGGCGCGTAATACAACTGGAACGGATCCTGCAAGGTCTGGGTCGCGATGGTGCCGGTGCTGGGGAAGGTGGTAAACCCGGAGCCTATCCCCAGATTGAAGGCCACCGGAGTCGGCGCCGTGGCGCCATTGTTGAAGATCGAGTGCGTGAAATTCATCGTGCCGCCGACGTTGGGGGCCCGGGGATCGTAGACCGTGCTGGTGCTGGTGGCGGAGACCACCCGGTTGAACATCATCTTGAAGCGGGTCACATCAAAATCGATCTTGGCGATGGGCCGCGGATTGTACGGCACGGTAAAGCGGTCATACAGGGCGGTGGTGCCGGACAGGCTGATGACGCCCCGGTTGCTGTTGGCGCGCCGCATATCGTAGAAGTAGGCGTCCGCTTGGTAGGGGCCGGCGGCGGAATCCGCCGGATAGTAGCTGTAGGCGTTGGTCGTGGTGCTGAAGCCGTTGTTGTTCGTACGCAGGTAGCCGCTGTCCTCAAAAGGATCGAGGAAGATGGCGTCGCCGCTCGCGACGCCCGCGACAAGGGCCGGGACGACGTTGACAGGACTGGTGCCACCGGCAGCCGTGTTGGCGACCTGGTAGGTACGGATGACGCCATCGGTCTCCTTGATCGCAAGAACGTTGCCGGGCAGGATGGTACCCGTGCCGGTGCCGAGGGAGAGGGACGTGGCGCCGGCGGCAGTCGCAGCGGATGCCAGATAGTCCTGGCCGGTGCCACGACTGCCACTGGCCGTGTCGATGGCTGCGGAATCACTGTTCGCTCCGGCGACTCGAAGGCCCGGCGGGGCGATATTGATTGTGTAGGTAGTTGACGTGTTGGCAGGTGCCGTAGTGGACGCAGCAGTGACCAGGTATTTGTACGCAACACCGCCAGATGTGATCGTTATCGTCTGGCCGGGCAGGATCAGGCCGGTGCTTCCCCTCAGGTTGATGGTGGTGGCATTGATCAAGTGGGCGTTGTAGAGCGTGTAACCAGTGGCCACGGCGCTGCCGGTGTAGTAGGGAACATTGACCGTGACGGCGGTGTTGTCAGCGACGGCGGCCAGCAACCCCGGCGAGGCAATCGTGATCACCCCGGCGGAGGTGAGTGGCGATATCACGAGATATTTGTACGTGCCGCCGGCGAAGGAAATGGTCTCGCCCGCCAGAATCGGGCCGGTGCCGGTATCGAGATTAATCGTTGTGTTGGTCGCAACCAACGCGCCGTTCGTTTGATAAGTTACCGCGGTATTGAACCCCGACTGAGGAATGCGGAGAATCTGGTTGGAACCGACCGCGGTATTGGTGGTGTAGCGGTTCGGCAGATAGTTCCGATACATGTAGTCGTCGTTGGTGCCGGGGGTGTTGTCCGGGCCGTTGTTATAGCCGTAGGTGGGCTGGCCGGGGAGGATCACCTCGTTGACCGTGTGGGCAAACGTGGTGGTGTTGATGGTGTTGAGGAACGCGCGATAGGAATAGGGCAACACGTAACGGAGGGTCCCGTCGGGCGTGTAGCCGGAGCGGATGGACGAGGACGGATTCACCATGATGTTGAGACCGGTCCGCCAGCTGATCTTGGAAACGACAGTGTCGGAACTGTCGGTGTTGGCCGTCCAGGCACCCGTGTGCGTGGAGGTGCTCCAGACCCAGACCTTCGAGTTTGGGGGCTCGATGACCTGGCGGCCGTTGCTGCGATCGTCGCCTACCGTACCTGGGTCATCGACCTCCTTGTAGGTGCCGATACCCGGCAGCTCGAGTTTGGTCACACCATGGGCACTGGTGCGCAGGTTGCCGTTGTAGGTGTTGGTGGCAAAAGTCTTGAAATTGGCGATCGTGGTGGTGGTCTCGAGGGTGGTGGTATACTTGTGATCGCGCCAGGCTCCGGCGGTCATCGAGGTGTTGTTCTTGAGCGTGGTGACGTTGCCGTTGGTGTGGGTGAACGTGATCACGCCGTTGGCCGAGACAATCGTGGTTTGCGAGCCGTCACCCCCGCGCGTCGTGGTCTTAATTGCCGGGTCGGCGTAAAGGGCGCCGGCGCAAGTGACCCGGTCCGTGAACGCAATGGTGATCTGCGTGCTGCTGTCCGGATGCACCAGCAGCCGGCCGTTGGTGTGGACCGGTCCGGCCAAGGTGAAATTTTGGCTGGGATAGAGTTCCAGGTCCAGGTTGTAGAACATGCCGAATTGGAACAGCGGGGTCAGGGCGACCGCCATGTCCTGCTCCACATAGGAAGTGAAGCTGCCCAGCGCCGGGTGGGTGGCGGTGATCTTGGCGATGATGGGCACACGCGCGGTGTTGACCTGCAGGCCATAGTTGACGCTGGTGACATCGTTATCCAAGACCAGCCCGCTGGCCGCCATGATGCCCGCGCGCATTTCGGCGGTGGTGTGGGAGGTGAACGCGGTATCGAGCACCTGATCCGGCGGCAGGTAGACGCGGTTCTTGGTGGTGCCGGTCCAAGGGAACGGCATCACGGGAGTGGAGCCCAGCCGCTGGAGCTTGGTGGTGAGTTGTTCGGCCGCATAGATCGTGATGTTTTCCGAAGCGGCCTTGGCCCGGAGGATGAGACGGTTTCGCTCGTTGCCCCGCCGTTCACTGATGGTGTACGTGAGCATGCTGGCCGTCAGGAGCGCCATCATGAACATCAGGACGAGAACCGTGATCAGGGCGGAACCACGGGGGCCGGAACTGCGAAGGTGGGAATGTTTCATGGTGGTTACCTCTTGGGGGAAATCGTGTAATTGAAACTGCTGCTCGAAAGCAGGTTGTTGATCGTGCTGCCGTTGATGAACTCGATGTTCACGGAAATGAAACCGTTCGTGTTGCTGTTGGTCGAGGACTCGGCGGAGAACATGGGATAGAGGTCGCCCGCGGTGTAGCCGGTGTAGGGGGAGGGCACCGCCCGGCCCTTCGTGCGGGCGTTCAGCTGCCTGGAGCCGGCGAGCGAGGGGTTGCTGTTCAGATTGATGCCATTCAGTTCCGTCGTCAGACCGGTGAGTGGATGGCCGTTGGTCATCGTAGGATTGGCATTGGTCGGGTCGGGATTGTTTGGCGCCGGGCCTTCACCCCAATCCGTGGTTTCATAGTAGCGGAGTGGAGCCTCGGCATTGGCCGTCGTCTGGCTGGTCGTCACGCGGTAATAAATCCGGATCTGCCGGATGTCCGTGGTCCGATATTCGGAAGTCTTGGTCACCAGCACGAGACAGTCGCCATGCGCGACCCACTTGTCGTAATCGTTGTCGGAATAATCTTCCGTCTGGTTCAGGGTAGAGGGGTCGGCCACCAGATCCACGCTACCATCCAGCTTGGTATAGTAGGGGAAGAGATAAAAGTAGGACGCATTCAGGGTTTCCGACGAGATCTGGGCCATGAAGCTCCGCAAGGCGGCATTGGTGGCCAGACGCTGGGTATCCTTGTACATGGTCCGGAGACCAAACACAAAGGTGCTGAGCGCCATGCCCATGGTCAGCGCGACGATCGTCATGCTGATCATCACCTCGACCAGGGTGAAACCGCCCGTGCCGACTCGTGGGGAAGAAGGATTCGTTTTCATTGGTCGTAATCGGTGCGGAGAAAGACTTCCTTGTCCCGGATGGTGCGGGTCCGGCTGCCGTCCAGAAAGCTGTAGGTGTATACCACCGTGATTCGTTTGACCTGGGTCACGTCCACTGTCGGCGCTGTGCTCTCGGCCGCCCAGGTGCCGCTAGCGGCGATTTCGTCGATCCACACCCAGAGGTTCAGGTTGATTTGCTGCGCGGCCGTGCCCGTCACGGTGGAGAGCGGGATGTTGCCGATGAAATTGTCAATGGCCCCGATGTCCGAGGCGACTACGGTTGCCGCCGGTGTGGTGGTCGGGGCTTGGGGCGTGTTCCCCGCCAGGGTGTGGACCACGGTCAGCCACTTGGGGGTGCTCTGGTTGATACGAATCCGGATGTAGGGCCGGGCCTGCGTGCCCGTTGGCTCAGCCGGGTCGAGTTCATAGTTCGGAAGCACGCTGCTGTAATCGAGCGTCTTGATCTGCTCGATGATCCCGTATACCATGCTCGTTGCCGCCGCGTGCAACACGCTGGACTCGGTGATCCGGCGCGACTGGACGAACGTACCGATGAATCCGAGCATGAACATAGCGAGGATGGTGATGGAGAACATCGACTCGACCAGGGTGACGGCGCGGCACGCGTCCCGCAGGCGGGTACCGAGGGAGCGCCGGCGAGGAATGAGACAACCTGATGCGGCGCTGGCTGCGCGGTCCGGAGGCGGCGAAACACATTCGGACGAGGGCGTTCGGGTGGGACAGATGGGCTGCATTGCAGGCCCAGTATGCGCCATTCAGCGCCAAACAGGAACAGCCCTAAGCCTAGTGCGAAAGCCTCTGTCGGGGGTAGAGGCGAAAGCCTCTGCTGGCCTCAACAATTCATTCAGCCGGTCCGGATTTCACCGCTTCCACATACAAGGCCGCCGCCTGGGCCCGGCGGGCGATGTTCAGCTTGGTGAAGATGGTCGCGAGGTAGTTCTTCACCGTCTTTTCGGTCAGGCCGAGCTGGTCGCCGATTTCCTTGTTCGTCTTCCCCTCCGCGAGAAATGCCACCACCCGCCGCTCCTGTGGCGACAACTGGTTGAATTTCTCCTCCGCGGACAGGCTGCCGCGATGGCGCACCAGGTTCAAGACCTGGCCCGTCATGGATGAATCTAGCACCGAGTTGCCGCCCGCGGCGCTGCGCAACGCCGCCGCGAGGGTGGCGCCGTCGTTGTCCTTGAGCAGATAACCCTTGGCCCCGGCCAGCATCGCGTCCTGCACGTTGCGTTCATTGCTGTTTGACGTGAGGATCAAAACCATCGTGCCGGGTCTGGACTTGAGCAGCTCACGGCACGCCTGGATACCCGATTTGTCGGGCAGGTGAAGATCGAGGAGGACCACGTCCGGCTTGTGCCGGGTGACGGCAGCCACGCCATCCGCCGCGGTTCCGGCCTCGGCGACGATGGCAATGTCCGGGTAGTCCTCGAGCGCGCTGCGCAGCCCGAGTCGGATGATCGGGCTGTCATCAATGATCAGCACTTGGATCGGCCTGGGGGCGGGTGCGGCGCTCATACGGCAGAGGGAACGGGCAGGGTGAGCAGGATGCGAGTCCCTTTTCCCGGGGTAGAATCGATCCGGAGGCTTCCGCCCAGGGCGGCGGCGCGCACCTGCATGTTGGACAGGCCGTGCCCGTTGCCGCCGGGCTTGGGCGCGAAGCCCGCGCCGTCGTCCTGCACGGCGAGCGCGATCTCCCGGTCGCTGCGGCCCGCGAGCAGCGTGATCTTCCTCGCCCGTCCATGGCGGAGACTGTTGCTCACCGCTTCGCGGAGGATGTTCATGATGTCGGCCGTCTGGGCGGCGGGAATGAGCGCGACGGCCTCCTCATCGAGGCGCTGTTCGAACTTCACGGCGTCCTCCGCGGGAAAGGCGCTGATCAGGGCGGCCACGGCCCCCGCAAACGACTGGCCGTGCACCCGGGCGGGCTCCAGCTCCAGCAGGTACGCCCGCACCTCCTGGTTGAGCCGGCGCAACTCGGCCATGCACTGGTCGACCCGCTGCTTCAGTTCCGGCGCCAGGGTGTTCTTCTTCTGCACGCTCTCCAACGTCAGGCAGACGGCATAGAGCGTCTGGCTGATGTTGTCGTGAAGTTCGCGGCCGAGACGGATGCGCTCACCCACCGACTGGTCGAGCATGGTGCGGTTGACCTGGAGGTTTTCTTCCGCCCGCACCCGGGCACCATGCTCCTCGGCCAGCGCCGCGGTTCGCTCGTTGGAGATCTTGGCGAAGTGCTCGATGCCGACCGCCTGGGCCCGGCTGGCTGCCCACGGTGACCGCGTGTTGCTTTCTGTCGAAAGAGTGCGGCGCGAGTCCAGCAGCACGGTGAGCAGCGGGACGAGGGCCAGGAGCAGCGCCAGCAACACGATCACCGTCATGATGCGCTGGTTCAGGACCTGCACGCGCAACATCGCCGGCACGGCAGAGGTCACGCGCACCTGCCAGCCGGGGAAAGCAGGCAGGTCCTGGGTGAAGCTGAGGGCCGCCGCCCGGGCGGGGTTCCTAGGCGTCTTGTCCGTCGGATAGAATTCGACGGTCCCGCCCAGCATCGCTCCCAGTTCCCGCAGAGATCGGTCATTCCATTGCCCGGGTGGGCGGCCGCTGGCGGCCAAGGCCGAACTGAGCCGCTCGCGCAGTTCGTCCACCGCCATCGTTTGCAGCCGCTGCGTCTCGCGGTGCAGCCACCACTGCAACGTCACCGCCGCGCCCAGAAAGAGCAGCAGGAGCAGCAGAGCGAGCCCGAGGGAGCGGGTGGTGAGGTTCATGGATGGGGCGGGGTGCGTGAAAGGCTATACACTTCCACGTTGGCGCGTCAAAGTCTTCGACATTTGCCCCGGGGGGAGCTAGTTTCACCGCCCTTTATGGAGTCATTCTACATCACGACCGCCATCGACTATGTCAACGGGTCGCCCCACCTCGGCCACGCCTACGAAAAGGTGCTGACCGACGTCATCGCGCGTTTCCGGCGGCAGATGGGGGACCGGGTGCATTTTCTCACCGGGGTCGACGAGCATGGCCAGAAGGTGCAGGCCAGTGCCAGGAAGCGGGGCATCCCGCCGCAGCAGTTTGCCGACGAGGTCAGCGCCGAGTTCCGGGCCCTGCTGCCGCGGCTCAACATCACCAACGACGATTTTATCCGCACCACGGAGGACCGGCACAAGAAGGTCGTGCGGGGCGTCCTCCAGCAGCTTTTCGATCAGGGCGAGATCTACCTCGCCGAATACCAAGGCTTCTATTCGACGCGGCAAGAGCAGTTTCTCCAGGAGAAGGACCGCCTTCCCGACGGTTCGTGGCCGGAGATCTTCGGCGAGGTCACCGAGATCACGGAGAAGAACTATTTCTTCAAGCTCCGCCAGTATCAGGACTGGCTCGTGGAGTTTCTCACGAAGAACGAGAATTTCATCTTTCCGCGCTACCGGCAGAAGCAGGTGCTCGAATTCCTCAAGGAACCGCTCAACGACCTCTGCATCTCGCGCCCGCGCGAGCGGCTGGAGTGGGGCATCCCGC
>CAZZDB010000078.1:0-16758 GCA_964652485.1 uncultured Oleiharenicola sp. | reverse complement strand
TCTGGTCCCTCTGGAACATGAGCTTCGGCTACGTCGGCATCCAGTTCGGCTTCGCGCTGCAGAATGCCAACGTCAGCCGCATCTTCGAGAAGCTCGGCGCGAACGTGGCCGAGATTCCCATCCTCTGGATCGCCGGGCCCGTCACCGGTCTCCTCGTGCAGCCCGTGGTGGGCTACCTGAGCGACAAGACCTGGAACCGGCTGGGCCGGCGGAAACCCTATTTTCTGGTCGGCGCGATCTGTGCGTCGCTCGCGCTGCTGGTGATGCCGAACTCCCCTGCGCTGTGGTTTGCCGCCGGCATGCTCTGGATCATGGACGCGTCGATCAACGTCACGATGGAGCCGATGCGCGCATTCGTGGGGGATATGCTGCCGGACGATCAGCGCACAACGGGCTTCGCGGTCCAGACCTTCTTCATCGGCGCCAGCTCGGTCGTCGGCTCGCTGTTGCCCTGGCTGCTGACCAACGCGTTCCACGTCGCGAACACCGCGCCAGAGGGACAGGTGACGGACTCCGTCAAATGGTCGTTCTATCTCGGGGGCGTGGTCTACCTCGGCGCCGTGCTGTGGACCATCTTCTCGGTGAAGGAGTATTCGCCGGACCAGCAACGGGCGTTTCACGGCGAGACGGAGCCGGTGGAAAAAGAGGCCGCCGGGCAGTTCACCCTGAATTCCGGACGGTATTACAGCATGGGCGCGGGACTCATTGCCACCGGATTGATCGTCAGCCTGATCATCCACCGGCTGGGCTGGGACAAGGGCCTCTACATCCTCTCGTTCGGCGCCTGTTTCTACGGGTTGATGCAAGTCGTCGCCGCCTGGCGCTATCGGGCGGGCAAGACGCGCGGCCTCGTGGAGCTGATGCACGACGTCAACAATATGCCCGGGCCCATGAAACAGCTCGCCCTCGCGCAGGTGTTCACGTGGTTCGCGTTGTTCGCCTTCTTCATCTACTCGACCGCGGCGGTCGCCCACCACCATTTCGGCAGTTCCGATCCGCGGACCGCCCTTTACAACGAGGGTGCCAACTGGGTCGGCGTGCTGATGGCGGTCTACAACGGCGTCGCGGCGCTTGTGGCGTTCGCGCTGCCCATGCTGGCGCGGCGCATCGGGCGGGTGGGCACCCACGCGGTCTGTCTCGTCATCGGCGGCTGCGGGCTGGGCTCCATGTATTTCTTCAAGGATCCGCAGTGGCTGATCGTTTCCATGGTGGGCCTGGGCGTGGGCTGGGCGAGTCTGCTGACGATGCCCTACGCGATCCTCAGCAGTGTGGTGCCCTACCAAAAGATGGGCGTCTACATGGGCATGTTCAATTTCTTCATCGTCATCCCCCAGATCCTCGCCGCCGCGATCCTGGGCCTGCTCGTCCGCACCGTGTTTGCGGGCCACGCGATCAACGCGCTCCTGCTCGGCGGAGCCTCCATGATCGTCGCCGCGGCTTTGACGCTGCGGGTCAAGGACGACGGAGGGAAGACTCACTTTCAATGAAACAACTTTGGGAAATCAGCACCACCGATCATGGCGGCACCAGGGAAAGCATCCTGCGCCGGGGCAATGTCTACCAGCTGGCCAACGGCTACATGGGCTATCGCGGCACCTTGGACGAAGCCGGGCCGGGGGACGCGGTGGGGGTCACGCTCGCGGGAATCTTCGACCAGGTCGGGACGGCGTGGCGCGAGCCGGTCAATGCGCCGAACGGCGGCTACACGCGGGTGGTGCTCGATGGCGTGGAGGTTACCGGCGCGGCCGTGGTGCAGCACCGGCAGACCCTGCATTTCGCGAACGCAACGTTTGAGCGCGAGACAACCTTCGCGCTGGGTGGGAAGAAACTCACGGTTCATTCGTCCCGTTTCCTGAGCGCCGATGAGCCCCACCTCGGGGTCGTCAGGTTCACGGTGTCATGCGATCAGGATGCGGCGGTCACGATCTGCACGGGGATCGATGGCAATATCTGGGATTTGAATGGCCCGCATCTGCTCCACCTCGCGGCCACCCGATCGAACCAGGTGCTGTGCCTGGAGGGGCGGACCAGCGAGGCAAGGAAAACCGTCGCCGTCGCCGAGGCCGTGAGGGCCGACCTCGGCCCCGAATCCGCCGTGACGGAAGGGAACCGGCACCTGCGCGTCCTCTCCTTCCTGGCCGGGGCGGGGCGGGCCTCCACGTTCGTCAAATTCTTCGCCATCTACACGGACAACGATCCGCTCGACGTGTGGCCCGCGCAGGCGGCGATCAAGGCGGTGCGACACGCCCGGCAGCAGGGCCACGAGGTTTGTCTGGAGCGGCACAACGCGGAATGGGCGCGCCGCTGGGCGCGCGGCGACGTGCTCATCGAGGGGGACGACGAGGCGCAACTGGCGCTGCGTTACAGCATCCTGCAACTGCTGATGGTCGCGCCCGTCGGCGGGAGCGCGAACTCGATTCCCGCCCGGGCCCTCTCGGGACAGGTCTACAAGGGCGCGGTTTTCTGGGACACGGAGATGTTCATGTTCCCGTTCTTCCTGCACACGTTTCCCGAGAAGGCGGTGGAGCTGCTGCGCTACCGCATCCGGACGCTCGACGGCGCGCGGCGCAAGGCGGCGACGGAGGGGCCGGGCTATCGCGGGGCGTTCTACGCCTGGGAAAGTCAGGACACCGGCGACGATGCCTGCACCTATTTCAACATCGGCGACCCGATCACGGGTCGCGACCTACGCACGCATTTCCGCGACAAGCAGGTCCACATCAGCGGCGATGTGGCGATCGCATTGTGGCAGTATTTCAAGATCACCGGGGACGACACGCTGCTGGCGCAGGGCGGGGCGGAGGTCATCCTGGAATGCGCGCGGTTCTACTACTCGTATGCGCATTTCAAAAAGGACCGCGGTCGCTACGAGATACTCGATGTGATCGGGCCCGACGAATACCACGAGCGCGTCAACAACAACGCATTCACGAACATGGTGGTGCGCGAGACCTTCGCGATCGCGAACGCGGTCGTCGAGCATCTCGGGCGGACCCGGCCCGAGGCGTTGAAGGCACTGCTGCGGCAGCTTGCCATCGAGCCCGAGCTGGCCGGCTTCGCGGACGCCGCCGCCCGCCTGTTTGTCCCAGCCCCCGATCCGAAGACCGGCGTGATCGAGCAGTTCGAGGGCTACTTCAAGCTGCGCGACGCGTCCGTGGCGGAACTGAAGTCCAGGATGGTCCATCCCAACGAATACCTCGGGGCGGGGCAGGGCCTCGCGGTGCCGACGAAGGTCATCAAGCAGGCCGACGTGGTGATGTTGCTGGAGCTTTTCCCGTCGCGCTTTCCGGCCGCGATCAAACAGGCCAACTGGGCCTACTACGAACCGCGCACCGAACACGGCTCGAGCCTCAGCGCTTGCGCCTACGCGCTGGTTGCCACCGAATTCGGCGACTTGGAATTCGCGTACAAATACTTTCTGCAAACGGCCCAGATCGACCTGCTGGCGAAATACAAGACCCAGGTCGGCACGATCTTCGTCGGTGGATCGCATCCGGCCGCCAACGGCGGCGCCTGGATGACCGCGGTCGCCGGGTTCGGCGGTGTGCGCGCGGACGAGAAGCAGGTCGTCATTAGTCCCCGCTTGTATCGGAAATGGCGCAGCCTCGAACTCGGCCTCGATTACAGGGGGGACCGCTTCCGGATCCAGATTACGGCGGATGCCGTTACCGTCACGCCGCAGGCAGCCAATCGGCGCGAGCATCGGTTTGTGATCGCCGGGGAGACCGTCACTTGCGCGCCGGGGCAGGCCGTGACGGTGAAGTGCGGCACCGCTTCCGCCGCATTGGCCGGCGGCGAGTCCGCGGAAGTGGCTCCCGCCAACGTCAAGAGATCATGAACACCCTCAGCCGCGGTTTGTTCCGGTCTCTATGCATCGTTGCGCTCGGCACGTTCTGTGTCACAGGCGCGCTCCCGGCCCGCGACGGGATCGGCGCGGAGATTCCCTGGACGACGATCGAGGCCGAGAATATGCGGGTTTCCGGCATCGTGCTCGGGCCTGAGTATGCGCCGCACCGACTGGAGACCGAGTCGTCCGGCCAGAAATGCGTGCAGCTCAGCCGTGTCGGCGAGCAGGTGGAGTTCGACGCGACCGCCGCGTTCGACTCGCTGGTGATCCGCTTCAGCCTGCCGGATGCACCGACGGGCGGGGGCACGGCCTCGACGCTCGATCTGTTCATCAATGACCGATTGGTTCAGCGGCTGATGCTCAGTTCCCGCAATGCGTGGCTCTATGGCGACTATCCCTTCTCCAATGACCCGCAGCAGGGCAAGCCGAGGAATTTCTACGACGAGCTGCGCGTGAAGAACCTGAAGATCGCGAAGGGTGACGTCGTTCGGCTGCAGAAGCCGACCGACGATGGAATTCCCTGCGCCATCGACTTGGTTGACCTGGAACTCATTCCCGCTCCCGTCGCCCGGCCGGCCGGTTCGCTTTCGGTGCTCGATTTCGGGGCGAACGGCAAGGATGAGGGCGACGATACGGCGGCGTTACGCGAGTGCATGGCGGAAGCGCAGAAGCAGGGCCGGATCGTCTGGGTGCCGGCGGGCGACTACCGGATCACCGGCGACATCCTCGTGCCCTCGGCGGTCACGATCCAAGGGGCCGGGATGTGGCACACGACGTTCGTGGGCGACGCCACCCTATACGGGCAGGCCGACCGGCGCGTGCGGTTTAAGCTGTCGGGGACCGGCGGGCGCATCGCGGATTTCGCGATCATGGGCCGGTTGAACTACCGGAACGACAGCGAACCCAACGACGGCGTGGTCGTGGCCGGGGCGAAGGACGCCTCGGTGGTCCGCATCTGGGCGGAACATACGAAGGCCGGCGTGTGGGTTTACAACGGGACCAACCTCGTGATCGAGGGTTGCCGGTTTCGCAACCTGCTCGCCGATGGCGTCAATTTCTGCGTCGGGACGAACCATTCGGTCGTGCAAAACTGCACGGCGCGTGGGACCGGCGACGATTGCTACGCCATGTGGCCCGCGGCCACAGACCAGGGGCACGAGGAACAGACGACCATGCCGGGGAACAACGTGATCCGGCGCTCGACCGGACAACTGCCCTTCCTCGCCAATGGCGGCTCGCTCTACGGCGGCGCGAACAACCGGATCGAGGACTGCCTGTTCACCGACATCTCCGCAGGCTGCGGCATCCTGATCAGCACGACGTTCCCCACGTTCGACGAGCAGCGGAAGGTCGACAACAACTTCAGCGGGACGACCGTCGTGCAAAACTGCCGGCTCGTCCGGTGCGGCGGCTACGACCATTCGTGGACGTGGCGGGCGGCCTTCCAAGTCTGCCTGGACCGACGCAGCATCTCCGGACTGAAGGTCAGCCAGGTGGAGATCCGCGACAGTATCTCGGATGGCATCTCCGTAGTCGCTCCCGGCCGGGCCAAGGGCGAGGGGACCCTGTCAGGTACGGTGTTGGAGGACGTTACGGTGTCCGGCGTGGGCCTCGGCGCTCCCGGCAGGCACGCCCTGTGGATCCGCGACGATGCGGCTGGCGGCCTGACATTGGTCCGGACGCATTTGGCCGGGGTGCACAACGAATCGGGCAGCTTCAAGATCAGCCCGCAGCCGGAATAGTCCGGAAACGCCTGAAAAGGCCTACTTCCCCAGCAAATTAGGGTCATTATTCCTTCTGCAAACGTTGCAGGCGGGGGCTCATGGGCTTGACCGTTTCCGACGGGAGGAGCACTAAAAGGCATGCTTTCGGTTACCCCCGCCGGAAAAGTGACCCTGCAGGACGTCGCGGCCAAGGCCGGCGTCTCGATCTCAACCGCGTCGCGGAGCCTTACCCATGCGGGCAATGTCGCGAAGGGCACCGAGGCGCGCGTGCTGGCGATCGCCGAGACCCTGGGTTATCACTACAATCCGCTGCTCGGGGAGGTGATGCGGTCCACGCGGCGGGGAGATCCCAACCATTACCTGGGCACGCTGGCTTACATTACGCCCTACGACGACGTGCAGGAGTGGCGCGCCACGCCGACGCTCTGCCGGCACTGGTCGGCGGCGCGGGAACAGGCTGCGCTGTTCGGTTTCGGGGTCACGGAGTTCGCCCTGACCTCGCATGGCATGACGGCGCGCCGGCTCGGCGAAATCCTCCGGGCCCGCGGCATCACGGGCGTCCTCCTGGCCGCGTTTCCCAAGGATCCCTTCGAGCTGGTCCTCCCGTGGGAGCATTTCGCGACGGTGCCGGTGGGCCACATGGTGCAAAATCCGCAGCTGGACTGCGTGGTCAGCGACCATACGCAGGCCGTGCTGCTGGCGGGACGGGTGCTCGCGGCCCGCGGCTACCGCCGGATCGGCCTCGCGATCGAGAGCTACCAGAACTCCATCACCAACCACGGCTGGGCGAACGGCTACGCCGCGCTGCCGGCGGAGAATTCCGCCCTGGCGGCGATCCCGCCCCACCTTCCGGAGAAGATTGCCGCGCGCGGCTTCCTCGAGTGGGTGCGGCAGCACCGGGTCGATTGCGTGCTGACGCTGTCGACCTTCCGCAATATGCCGAACCAGATGCGCGAGTGGCTGGCCCAGGGCGGACTCAATTGTCCGCGGGACGTCGGCCTGGTCTCACTGGATGTCACCAATGCCACCGCCTCGTGGGCGGGGATCGACCAGAATTCCGACGAGATAGGGCGGGCGGCCGTCGATCTGGTCGTGTCGAAGGTCCGGGCCGGCGAACGGGGCATCCCGAAGGTGCGGCGCAGCCTCCTGGTCCACTGCCATTGGCGCGACGGAAACACCGTGCGGGCTGCCGTCAGTGAGAAGGCCTGCGCCTAGCAGGCGTGTTTTCGAGGTCGCTGAATGCGCCAATCGGGGACTGCGGCCAGTTGAACGAAGCCGAGGAAGGTCACGGCGGATTTGCGTAACAGGTGCTGCTGCTGCGGTGGCGTTTGATGCGGCAGAAGAAGTTTTTGACGCGGTGGGCGTCGCGATCGCCGCCGGCCACCGATATGCTCTGGCGCGCAAGGACGAAGGCACCCTCGTTGGCTGGGGAGCGGTGGCGCTGGATCTTGCCCGGGTTGGCGCGCGAGTTTTTTGGCCCGTCGTGAGGCTAATGAGGCTAATCCGGGCCTGATTCCCGCCTTTGGGACCCGATTTCGCCTCACCTGACAGAAACCAGCAGAGTGCTAAATGGCGCTTTTCCCTCCGGCCGGCTGATTAGCCTCACGGAAGTTCGTATCTCCCTCCGGAACGGGCAGCCATTCGGGAAAAAATTTAAGTCCCCGAAGACATTGGCGCTGGTCAGCAGCTACGTGCCGGGAGAAAGTCTTAAGTAACGGCAGGTCCGCCCCCGGCCGACGTCCATCAAACGACCCGATGAGAGCGAAGCCCTGCCGGGCCAATCGCTCGCCCTAGGCGAATTGCGCTGCCGCTGCCGACGGTAGTAGGTCGGCGAAAGTCCAGTAGCTTCGGCACTGCTTAGGGAAAGCAAAAACTGAAGCGGTGTTTCACCGGGTAGGTGTATGGCCCATTATGACTGCGGGGAAAATGTGGCATAGTCGCCGGCCAATGAAAACCACACACAAAAATCACCCCACCCACAGTGAGATTGCCACCCAAGCCCAGATCATCTGGGAGCTGCGGGGACGACCGGAAGGACAGGACCAGGCGATCTGGCTGACGGCCGAGCAGGAATTGCGCTACGACCGAAAGCTGAACGTCGCGGCCACGCGAGACCGTGCTTCAGCATTACAACATCTGGATGCGAAGAGCGATGCGGTCCAGAAGGAGTTGTCCGAGCTATTCCCCTCGAGGAACTCCCCGACGATTCGGGAGGAACTCCTGCCCTCCAGCCTGAACGAGGATCGTTAGGCGCCGAGAGGGAAATCTCACGTTCACCCTTCCTGCGGCGGTGCCGTCGTCATCGGACAAGGAACTGCAACGCTCCACGTCGGAGCGCTCAGCCATTCAGGCGGACAAAGGATTCCACGGGGTTGTCGAACAGGTTCTTCGCGTTGGCCACGTGAATCTCCTCGGCTCCCGAATTCAGGGACTCCATGGCTTCGCGGACGAACTCTTCGAGCGGAATCCCGATTTTCCGCCCCTTTGGGCCCATGTAATCGTGGAGCTCGGTCGAGACCGCCGGTGGCGACAGCTCGATCACGCGCACCGAAGTCGTCCTCAGCTGATGGCGCAGAGACAGGGTGAACGACCGGAGCGCAGCCTTGGTTGCGCAGTAAACGGGCATCACGGCGTAGGGAACGTACGCCAGTCCGCTTGTTACGTTCACGATCCGGGCGCTCGGCTGTGCGAGAAGCTGGGGTAGAAAGGCTGCGGTGCAGGACATCAGCGAGCGAAGGTTCGTGTCTATCTCGAGATCGCAGAAAGCGAGTGAGGTGGACTTCTTCAGGTCATGCATGCGCTGAACCCCGGCATTGTTGATGAGGCAATCCACGGCACCAAACTTCTCGGGTACCTCTTTCGCGGCGCGCTCGAGCGCCGATCGGTCGGTGATATCGAGGGCGTAGGCTTCGATGCCGAAGTTCGCCTTGCAGACTTCCTGAAGGGCTTCGACTCGCCGTCCCGCGACGATGACCCGGGTGCCTTGGCGGGCGAGCGCCACCGCAAGCCCCCGGCCAATGCCGGAGCCGCCTCCAGTGATGAAGCAGCATTTGCTGGGAAATGTCATGACCCCAGACTAAGCGTCCAATCGAGATTCACAAGCACCCTAAGGAATTCGGCGTTGCCGCAGATGCGGCGTTGGCAATGGCTTCAAGACGGGCGCGGTGGCGTTCGGCAGGCTAGCCAGTCAGGAGCCGAGATACCCCGAGTGAGCCCCGTCGACGCTGGTGGCGTATCTGGCGTTACTCAAGGCAAGGGGGCAAGACCCCATAGCATGCGAACGCCAATTGGGGGCATCATCCGCCCATGATTACATCGCAAAAATCCACTGCTCCGGTTGCCGCGCCCAACGCCAAGCCCAACCAGCCCACGCATACCCCGTCGCCCGTGACGGCAGCCCACCCGACGCCGTCATCCGGCAGTCCGGATTCCACCTGTTTTGTTCATTGTCTCGAAACGGCTCTCCGGCTCGTTGAGTCGATGAAGCTGACTGACGAACAAAAGACAAAGATCTCGCAGCTAACCGAGGCGCAAACGGCCCGTTGCATCGAGGCGAAGAAGCAACACCAGGCCAACCACCAGCAAATCCTCGCGCTCCTCACCCCTGATCAGCAGCAGACGCTGAAGGCCGCGGCGGATGACGCGGAACACTGCCATAAGGTTGGTCATATGGCTCCCGAGGAACATGCGGTGCACGCCTGAGCGAACCGATTTGTAACCCGCGACCACCGCGCGGTGAATAGATGCCCGCGGTGGTTTCATGTTCATGCATCGCGGCCGTGGCACCCCGGCCGCGATAGGCTGGATCTGAATTCACTGGTACCAATCACAAAGAGAAATCCATCATGACAAGACTGACGACAGCGACCAGAAAGAAGATCCCGACCAGCCAATTCGCGCTGCCCGGCCGCCGGTATCCGATCGAGGATGAGGCTCATGCCCGCAATGCCCTGGCGCGCGTGTCACAGGATGGAACCCGGGGCGAAAAGGCCATCGTACGCGGCAAAGTCGCCCGCCTATTCCCCGGCCTCAAGCAACAGTGATAGTATCGGACCTGAACCGCGGAGGTGCAAACTTTTCGCTCACGCGTTCCATAATCGTTCTGTCCCTCGTTACTCTCACAGTTCCGATCTCAATGGCTGCTCAACAAGCATTCCCTCCTACCGCTACCGGCATCTGCGAACTCAAGACCCTGCCCGCAGGCATGTTGCTCAAAGCCGAGGGTCGTGGCAATTATTTCAAGGATGCCAATGGACTATTTCGTCCGCTGTTCGAGTACATCTCCGCGCACAACATTGCGATGACCACGCCGGTCGAGGCCCAGGTCGAGAATGCCGCAACGTATTTCTAGGTAGCTGGGAGCGAGAAGCCCAAGGTAGTTGGAACCGAGGGACGGGTAAAGGTGGTCGAGGTGCCGGCACGATTTGTTGCGAGCATCGGTGGCAAGGGCAGCTACAGTCGCGAAAAGTTTGAGAAGGCCCGCGCCGCCTTGATAAGGTGGTTAACGTTGCGGAAGGATGTTGAACCCATGGGCGCAGCCTACGCAGTCTACTGGAACGGGCCATTCACGCCTTGGTTCCTCAAACGCTTCGAGGTGCACGTGCCGGTGTGCGCAAAGTAACCCGGGGTTGCCCCCAACGCTGAACTCGCCGTGATCTCGGATGCCAGTCACTTCGTCCTGTTTTCGGAGTCGGAGAGGGTGATTCCTTTGGTCAAATATTTACTGGGAAAGCCGGCCAAGGCACGCCCGCTGACAAATGCCGAAACGGGCTATCATCCCGGTAAAACCGGATAGGGGAATCGCCACGGTTGCGCAGCCGAAGGCCATGATCGCTCTAGCTTGCGGACGGTTCTTTGCGTTCAGTCATTCCAGCTCGCCAGTGGGAACCTTGGTCTTAAGACGACCTGCGCTATCGCCCGGAGCCACCGGTATCGGGCCGTGGCCGTTCCGCGCTACCTAGGTGTTTGTCGAAAAACCGATGGGTCGCGTCGGCGGTAACTGCCAGTTGACGCGCTCCGTCGAGGCGCACGATGCCGACCAGTCGCAACAGGCCGATGAGCAGCCGGCTTTTCAGGAGTGAGGCATCGTCGCCGAAAAAGAAGTGATTGGCTCCCGTGATCTCCACCCAGCCGCGCTGGCCCGGCGGCAGACGGTTGAATACGGACTCCAGATCGCGGCGGATTGGGCCCGTTTGCTCCACCGGTTCACGATGGTGATCGCTCAGCACAAACAGGAATGGACGACCGATGCCGGTTTTAACGACATGGCCAAACAGCTGGCCGTCGAGGTCGATGCCCGCCTTGCACCGGGGGTCATCGTGGCAGAACTGCGCCGCCTGTGCGCCCCGAACGAATGCCCCATCACCCCCACGCGCGTCAAATCCAGGTGCCGGGCGAAAGTGGGGTCCGAGCCGTTCAGGACCGTGAGCTTGTCCAGCACGAGGCTCAGGTCGCGGCTCCAGTCCGCGACCAGTTCGTTCGCGCGCCGGTTCAGCGCATCGCCGGCCAGGCGGTCGAGATCGTTGGCGGCATCGCCATGGATCACGCGACCGTCCGGCATGACGACCAGGCTTGTGCGAAGCGGCGCGTCGATACCCACGACAACATAGCCGTGACTGGCGAGATCTTCCGCCAGCGAGGTGTAGTTCCAGACTGCCGAGCTGCCGCCCGCTCGCAGCAGCACCACAGGGTATTCAGCCTGCCGGCCCGAAATGGCTGCGCGATCCCGCGCATGGGAACGGACCTTCGCCAAGTCATGGGTGAGAAAGCTGGCGATGAGGGTCCCACGGTGGCTGTCGGTCGCAATCCGCACGTTTTCTGGCAGATAGTCGGTCAACCCCGTTGCACCGTCTGCCGGATACCAGAACCAGACGAGCAGCTCGCGCACCGGTTGCCGTACGGTTCCCGGTGGATTTTGGTCGTGCCAAACGAGTAGCGAGCGGGCGACGCCAAATGTGCCGGTGGGAGACGGGAGTATCACCGGCCGCGTATGCTCGATCCACAGGGAAGCGAGCAGCAGGCCGAGGCCACTGGCGGTGATCATACCGCCCCAGGCCAAAACGCGAGGAATGCTTCGAATCACGTGCACAGGCTACGACGACACGATGAAAGATGTGTGCAGGCATCGTGAATTCCGAATGAAATACGGCTGCGGCGCAAGGCCAAGGCCGCGCTGCCCGTTCGAGGTTGTTGCAGTGGCCGGCTCAGGGTCCAAGAGCGAAGTCGAGCGAACACATGGTTTGTATCGGCAGGCTCGAAAATGGTGAGGCCCGCTTTGCGGCCTGATGCTCGACAATTCCATCAGGATGGTTGATAAGCCCAGACCAGAACCGCTACGCCGGCCGGGCCGGTCACGGCGCCGCAAGCCAGCCAACCACGGCTGTCCGGTCCCAGACCGCCCCGGTCACCCCAAGTCCAATCATCATGAAAGTTTCCCGGTTTCTCTTCGCGGTACTGTCAGCCAACGCCCTCCTGGCCGGCATCGCTTACGCGACGGTGGTCCCGGAGACGGAGAGATGGGTCGGCGCGTGGGTCTCCGCGCAGCAGCTGGTCGAACCCCACAACCTGCCACCGCAACCCGGGCTCAGCGGCAATACCCTCCGTCAAATCATCCGGCCTTCCCTGGGCGGAGACGGCATCCGGGTGACCTTCTCAAATGCCTATGGCGAAGGTCCGTTGACCATTGCGGTGGCCAACGTGGCGCGGTCGAAAGGCGGTTCGGCCGTCGATTCCGCCAGCATCTGTCCGCTGACTTTCGGCGGAGAACGCGCCGTGACCATCCAACCCGGAGCCTCGGTGATTTCGGATCCGGCCCAATTCAAGGTGCAGGCCTTCGAGAACCTGGCCGTCAGCACCTGCTGTTCATCGGTGCCGGCCAACGTCACCGGGCACCCGGGTTCCCGTACGACCTCCTTCATCCAGAAAGGCGATGCGGTGTCCGTCGCGGAGTTCCCGGAGACCACGCCGGTGGATCACTGGTATCTCCTGGCGGCCATCGATGTCCGGACGGGTCGTTCGGCGAGTGCGATCCTTGTCTTGGGTGACTCGATCACCGATGGACGCGGATCAACCACCAACCAGAACAACCGCTGGCCGGACAACCTGGCCCGGCGGCTGGCCCCAGATCCCCGGACCAGTGGCATCGCGGTCCTGAACCAAGGCATCGGGGGCAACCGCGTGCTCCGGAACGGACTCGGCCCGTCGGCTCTGCAGCGCTTCGACCGCGACGTGCTCGCACCGCCCGGGGTGCGCTGGCTGGTGATATTCGAGGGCATCAATGACATCGGGACCGCGAAGGGTGCGCGGGCAAAGGGCGAACCGGCGGCGTCGGCCCGGGACATCTTGCTGGCTTATGAACAGATGATTGTCCGGGCGCATGCCCATGGGTTGCAGGTATACGGCGCGACGATCACGGCCTTCGAGGGGTTTGACATATATTATGACGAGCAGAGCGAGGCGGACCGGCAGGAGATCAACCGTTGGATTCGCACCAGCGGCAAATTTGACGGGGTGATCGACTTTGATGAGATGACGCGAGACCGGCCGGACCCTCGCCGGCTTTCTTCGACGGTGGATGGCGGCGATCATCTGCATCCTTCCGCCGACGGCTACAAGGCCATGGCCGATGGTATTGATCTCGGGCTCTTTCAGGAATCCGGTCGCCGTTGATCTTGGCTAGGTATTTGGGCTGAAATGGCTTTTCCATGGTGCCCTGCGGTGTCGGGCAAGTGGATTTGAAGCGACTTCTGGTCTGGCATTGCAGGGGGAAAATCTTTTTCTTGTTTCCCCTTTTTTACATCATGAGCCACCAGCATCCCCTCAGAACCCTCCTCACAATTGCCGCTGCCGTGCTCGGTGCGGCCCAAATGCCCGCCGACGTCGTCGAGACGAAAGGCGGCGCCCGCATCACCGGCAAGATCGCCAAGATCGACGCTGGTTCAGTGGTGGTCGACACCGATTACGCCGGCACCATTACGATCAAGCAATCCGAGGTGACCGCGATCAACACTGACGCTCCCGTGGCCGTCCGGCTCGCCAGTGGCACGCGGTTTGACGGCAAGGTGACGAGCTCCGAGGGCACCCTGCAGATTGTAAACTCCGACGGCACCGTCAGCACCACCGTCGACAAGGTCGCCGCTTCCTGGGCTGCGGGCGGCAAGGACCCGCAGCTGGTGGCGCTCGAGCGCAAGTGGGTTTATGAAGCCACGGCTGATGTCTCGGGCAAATCCGGCAACCGGAGCCAGCTGGGCACCGCGGCCGGCATGCGCGCCACGCTGGCGGGGGCCGGCGACACGCTCGTCTTCTACACCGCCTATGACCGGCAGGTCACCGACGGCACGAAGTCGGCCGACCAGTTCAAGGCGGGGGTCGACTACTCCAATAATTTCTCAGGCAGCAAGTCGTGGTATATCCGCGACGAGGGCGGCTTCGACCGGGTGAAGGACATCCAGTTCTACGATGTCGCCGCCGTCGGTCTGGGCTACGACCTGATCAAACAGCCCACGCAGTTGCTCACGGTCCGCGCGGGCTTCTCGTTCCGCAACGAAAACTACAAGAATCCGCTGACCACCGACGTCAACGCGGCCGGTCTCGACTTCGGTTTCAACCATTCGCTCCAGCTGGCCAACCTCAGCCTGGTGAATCGGGTGTCGTTTGTGCCGTCCTTCGACGATTTCGCGAACTTCCGCCTGACTCACGAGAGCTTCCTGGAAGTTCCGACGACGAATCCGGCCTGGAAGCTGCGCTTCGGTGTGAACAACGATTACAACAGCAAACCCGGCACCGGTGTGAAGAAGCTCGATACCGGCTACTTCTCCCGTCTGGTATTGGGTTGGAAATAGGTCTAACCTCGGCTTCGCCCAATGAAGCCCGCACCTCGATGACCACATCTTCCGCCAGCCAGCATAACTGGAGATTCTTCCGCACCGGCGGTCTCGACCAAGTCGCCTTGGAAACGGGCTCCGATCTGCTGCAACTCGAGAGCCTGGACCAGAAGCTGTGGGTGGTGCTGAGCTGTCCGGTCAAGGGGTTGGAACTCGACGACAAGACCCTCGCGTTGATTGACACCGACGGCGATGGGCACATTCGCGCGCCGGAACTGATCGTCGCGGTGAAGTGGGCCGCGGCCCGCCTGGGCGATCCTGGCGTGTTGCTCGAGGGCGAGGACGGACTTCCGCTGACCGCCATCAATGCTACGACCGGTGAGGGGAGGCTGCTGCTTTCCTCAGCGCGGCAGATTCTCCACAACCTTGGCCGGAAGGATGACCCGGTGATCACGGTGGCGCAAGCCGCCGACACGGCAGAGATCTTTGGCGCCAGCGCGCTCAACGGCGATGGCGTAATCCCGCCCGAGGCCTCGGAGGACCCCGCCGTGCAAGCGCTCATCAAGGACATCGTCGCCTGCGTGGGAGGCACCAAGGATCTCACGGGCGCCGTGGGCGTCACGGCGGAGACAGTCGATGCCTTTTTCGCGGACCTGGCTGCCTATGTCGCGTGGATCGGCCAGAGTTCGGCCAAGGACATCGCGGTGCTGGGCGAGGCCACGGACGCCGCGGTCGCGGCGTTGCGGGCCGTGCGGGCGAAGGTCGACGACTATTTCGGCCGCTGTCGGCTGGCGGCATTCGACGCCCGGGCCACGCGTGCGCTCAACCGGGCCGAGGACGAATACCTCGCGCTCGTCGCGAAAGACATGAAGATCACCGCCGATGAGGTGGCCGGATTCCCGCTTTCGCGGATTGAGGCCGGTCGCGCGCTGCCGCTGCTTGAGGGCGTGAATCCCGCCTGGGCCGGTGCGCTCGCCGCGTTGCACGCTGTCGTGGTCAGCCCCGTGCTCGGGGCCGACCGGACCGCGCTCACCGAGACGGAGTGGACGGCGCTGAACGCGAAATTCGCCGCCTACGAGACCTGGCTTGGCGGCAAGGCCGGCAGCACCGTGGAAAAACTCGGCGTGACGCGCATCAAGGAGATCCTCGCGGGTGACGGTCGGGCCGCGCTGGCCGCGCTCGTCGCGCAGGACCGTGCCCTTGAGCCGGAGTTCAAGGCGATCAATGACGTCGAGCGGCTGACCCGCTACCATCGCGACCTGCGCACGCTGCTGCACAATTTCGTCAACTTCGCCGATTTCTATTCGCCCGACCGCTACGCCACTTTCCAGGCGGGGACCCTCTACCTCGACAGCCGCAGCACCGAGCTATGCATCCGGGTAGATGGAGCCCATCCGCTGGCCGCGATGAGCAAGGCTTACATCGCCTATTGCACCTGCACGCGGGCCGGCGGGGTGTCGATGAACATCGCCGCCTGTTTCACGCAAGGCGACAGCGACTTTCTCTTTACCGGACGCCACGGCGTCTTTTACGACCGCAAGGGACAGGATTGGGACGTCACCATCACCAGCATCGTCGACAGTCCGATCAGCATCCACCAGGCGTTTTGGTCGCCCTACAAGAAATTCGTCCGCATGATCGAGGAACAGGTCGCCAAGCGCGCCGCGGCCGCCGAGGCTGAGTCCAGCGCCCAGCTCGCTGCGACCGCGGAGAAGACCGCCAACGCCGACAAGGTCGGTGCCACCGCCGTTCCCAGAAAAATCGATGTCGGCACGGTCGCCGCGCTCGGGGTTGCCGTGGGCGCCATCGGCGGCGCGCTCGGCGCCATCGCCACCGGCCTCGCTCGGCTCGCTCCCTGGCAGCTGCCGCTGGTCGTCCTCGGTCTCCTGCTGCTCATCTCGCTGCCCTCGATGGCAATTGCCTGGCTCAAGCTCCGCCAGCGCACGCTCGGACCGCTGCTCGAGGCCAACGGCTGGGCGGTGAACGGCCGTGTGGCGATCAACGTTCCCTTCGGTTCCGCCCTCACCGAGCTGGCGAAGAAGCCTGCGGGTTCCCGACTCTCGCTCGAGGATCCCTACGAGGACAAGGAGGCCGCGCGCAATCGCCGCCAAACCGTCACGTTGGTGGTGCTGCTCGCGCTGATGGCCATCGTGATCTGGATCCGCTATGATCGCGTCAAATACGGCCGCTATTTCTGGCAGCCGAACCCGGAGGCGGTCGCGCCCGCTGCGCCCGGACGGGCCGTGCCGGGGGACAACTGAGGCGGTCCCGGACCCGGCCGGGGTGGGGCGACGGACGCTCTCACCGGTTGGTAGGACAACGCCCCATAGCGAGCGGGGTGGGGGCGGGGTAAGCTGCACGCCTT
>CAZZDB010000077.1:0-17011 GCA_964652485.1 uncultured Oleiharenicola sp. | reverse complement strand
GTGCACAAATGCTCCTCCGGCCACCTCGGCCTGCCGCTCGGCTGCGCCGAGATCGGCGCCGTTCTTTACGGCCACGCGCTTGTTAACAACCCCGACGAGCCCCGCTGGCTCAACCGCGACCGTTTCGTCCTCTCGGCCGGCCACGGTTCGATGTTCCTCTACAGCTGGCTCCACCTCAGCGGCTACGACCTCTCGATCGAGGACGTGAAGAATTTCCGCGTGCTGCACAGCAAGACGCCCGGTCATCCCGAGTTTCGCGAGACCCCCGGCGTCGAGGCCACGACCGGTCCGCTCGGCCAGGGTATCGGCAATGCCGTCGGCTTCGCGATGTCCGGCCAGATGGCGGCCGCCCGCTTTAACACGCCCGGCCACGAGATCTTCAACCATCACGTCCTCTGTCTCGCCGGTGACGGTTGCATGCAGGAGGGCGTGGCGATGGAAGCCTGCGCCTTCGCCGGTCACCAAGGTCTCGACAACCTGATCCTCATCTACGACTCGAACGACGTCACGCTGGACGCGATGGCGGCGAAGACGCAGAGCGAGAACACAGCCGCGCGCTTCAAGGCGATCGAGTGGGATGTGCAGGTGCTCGCCGACGGCCACGACCTGACGGCGATTGCCAAGGCGATCAACAAGGCCAAGAAGACCAAGAGCGGCAAACCGCAGCTCATCATCGCCCGGACCATCATTGGCAAGGGCATCCCGGAAGTGCAGGGCACCTCCAAAGGTCACGGGGAGGGCGGGGCGAAGTTCGCGGACGCGGCCCGCCAGGGTCTCGGGCTGCCGGCCGACCAGCATTTCTATGTGAGCGATCCCGTACGCGCCTATTTCGCCGAGCACAAGAAGCGCCTCAAGCGCGGCTACAACAAGTGGAAGAAGACCTTCGCCGCGTGGCGCGAGGCCAACCCGGACAAGGCTGCACTGCTTGATAGCGCGGCCCGGCAGCCGAGTGCCGCTCACCTGATCGAAAAGGTGATCCCGCATTTCGCTGCCGATGCCAAGCTCGCGACGCGCGCGGCGGGCCAGACGGTCCTGCAGCCGGTCGCCGCGGAACTGACCCTGCTCATTTCGGGCAGTGCGGACCTGCATGGGTCGACCCTCAACTACATCGCAGCGGACAAGGATTTCGACAAGACGAACCGCGCCGGCCGCAACCTGCGCTATGGCATTCGCGAACACGGCATGGCCGCGATCAACAACGGCGTGGCCTACGACGGAATCTTCCGCACCTCGTGTGCGACGTTCCTGGTGTTCGCCGACTACTCGCGCCCCTCGATGAGGCTGGCGGCGCTCGCGAAGCTGCCGGTGATCTATATCTACACGCATGACTCGGTCGGTGTGGGTGAAGATGGCCCAACCCACCAGCCAGTGGAAACCGTTTCGGCGCTGCGTTTGATCCCGGGGCTGGACGTCATCCGCCCCGCCGATCCCGAGGAAACCGCCGGAGCGTTTGCGGCCGCGCTCGAGCGTACCGAAGGCCCGACGCTGCTCGCTCTGACCCGCCAGGCCGTACCGATGCTCAATGACATTCCGGTCAGTGAACGCCGCGCCGGTGTGCTCAAGGGCGGCTATGTCGCCTTGCAGGAAACCGCTCCACTCACCCATATCCTGCTCGCTTCCGGTTCGGAACTGCAATGGGCGATCGCTGCGGCGAAGACCCTCGGAGCCGGCACACGGGTGGTTTCGATGCCATCATTCCTGCGCTTTGAGCAGCAGCCCGCCGCCTATCGCGACTCGATCCTGCCGCCTTCGTGCCGCAAGCGCGTGGCCATTGAGGCAGGCGTCAGCGGTCTCTGGAGCAAATTCACCGGACTTGACGGCAAGGTGGTGGGAATCGACCGCTTCGGCCTGAGTGCTCCGGGCAATATCGCCATGAAGGAGCTCGGCATAACCGCCGACGCGGTGGTTGCCGCCGCCAGGTCACTCTAGCCAGGTCACTCTAGCCAGGACGGCATCTTGTTTTCCCGGCCGGCCCAGTAGGCCGGCTGTTCTGTCTCTGGACGTGAGAACCGTTCGGCTAATTCCTGAAAACTCTGCTTGCAAATATCATTAGGAGGCTAACCGTAAGCCTCCTTATTCATGCCTCACCTGCTCCTAAAAGACCTGCCGCGCTACGAGTGCCTCCTCGAGGCGGCGAAGATCTTTCCCGACCTTGATCCGTCGGCAGCCGAGGCGTTCCTCCACCTTCTGCGTGCGGGCGACGAGGTTTATGGCGCCACTGATCGCAACCTGGACGACCATGGAATCTCCCATGGGCGGTTCAGCGTCCTGATGCTGCTCTGGCGCAGTGTGCGCCCGGGCGCGGCCAAGCTGCTGGGAGCCGACGAGGACATTTGCGGCCCGCGCACTCCGGCCGAACTCGCCGAGGCCGCCGGCGTCACCCGGGCCACGATGACCGGTTTGATTGACACGCTGGAGCGCGACGGTTTCGTGAAGCGCGAACCCGATCCCGTGGACCGCCGCATGATGTCGGTCCTGCTCACAACCAAGGGGGAGAAATTTCTCCAGGAATTGCTCCCGGGGCATTTCAAGCTCATCGCGCAGATCATCGCGCCCCTGACCGAAGCCGAGCGCAAAACCTTCGTGCGCCTCCTGGTGAAGATTCAGCAACATGCCGCGAACCTGCATCCCGGGCCGGTGAAGCTGGCGCACACCGCCTAGACTGCCGCCGTTTGAATTTTCTCATCCTGCAAATCATCCACGCCATGCTCAAGAAACTCATCCTCACTGTTGTCGGCCTCATTGTGCTGGTCGGCATCCTCGCTTCCGTCAAATTCGCCCCCGGCTTCGGGCAATTCTCCGTGATGGCCGCCGCCGGGGCCAACATGGTCATGCCGCCCGAGGTGGTCACCGCGACCGCGGTCAAGGCCGACAGCTGGGGAAATACCATCGTCGCCACCGGCTCGCTGGCCACCGTGCAGGGTGTCACGGTCGGCGCCGAGATGGCCGGCAAGGTGGCCACGATCAACTTCGAGTCCGGCGCCGCCGTGAAGTCCGGCGAGCTGCTCGTGCAACTGGACACCGCCAACGAGGAGGCCCAGTTGCGTTCGGCCGAGGCCAGTGCGGCCCTGGCGCGCGTCAACCTGGAGCGCTCCACGGACCTGCTGACCAAGAATGCGGTCTCCAAGTCCGACTTCGACTTGGTGGACGCCCAGTTCAAGCAGGCCTCGGCGCAGGCTGATTCCATCCGCGCGGTCATCGCCAAGAAGACGATCCGGGCGCCGTTTTCCGGCCGGCTGGGCATCCGTCTCGTCAACCTCGGGCAGATTCTCAAGGAGGGCGAGCCCATCGTCACGCTGCAGACGCTCGATCCGATCTACGTCAACTTCTCGCTGCCGCAGCAACAGCTCTCCGTCATCACCCCCGGCTCCGTCGTCCGGCTGAAGAGCGACGGGGTGAACGGTCAGGCTTTCGAGGGGAAGATCAATGCGGTCAACCCTGACGTCGACACCGCGACCCGTAATTTCCGCGTGCAGGCGACCCTGCCGAACCCCGCCGAGATTCTGCGGCCGGGCATGTTCGCCAACGTCGAGGTGATCCTGCCTTCAACCGAGAAGGTGATCGCCATCCCCGCGACCTGCATACTTTACGCCCCATATGGCGATTCGGTATTCGTGGTCGACGAAGGGAAGGATCCGCAGAGCGGCAAGCCCGCCAGGATCCTGCGCCAGCAATTCGTGCGCCTGGGTGAGTCCCGCGGCGACTTTGTGACCGTGCAGGACGGACTGAAGGCGGGTGAGACGGTCGTGACCAGCGGCGTTTTCAAGCTGCGCCCCGGCATGAGCGTCGTGATCGACAACAAGCTCGCGCCCGACGCCAAACTCGCCCCCAAGCCCAGCGACACCTGAGCCACCCGAGGATCCCACCATGCCTCCCGCCAAAGCCTTCACCGATCTTTTCATCCGCCGGCCCGTTCTGGCGATCGTCGTCAATCTGGTCATCATCATCGCCGGCCTGCAGGCGGTCCGCTCGCTGAACATCCGCCAGTATCCCCGGAGCGACAATGCATCCGTGTCCATCAGCACCGTGTATGTCGGAGCGAGCGCCGAGCTGGTGCGCGGCTTCGTCACCACACCCCTCGAGCAGGCGGTCGCTTCGGCCGACGGCATTGATTACATTGAGTCCAAGAGCCTGCAGGGTTTCTCGCTCATCAACGTCCGGCTGAAGATCAACTACGACCCGATCAAGGCGCTCGCGGAGATCACTTCCAAGGTCAACCAGGTGCGCAACCAGTTGCCCCCAGAGGCGGAAGTCCCGGCCCTGAGCGTCGAGTCGGCGGACAGCCAATTCGCCTCCGCCTATCTCAGTTTTTCCTCCGACATACTCTCGCAGAGCCAGATCACGGACTACCTGACCCGCGTGGTGCAGCCGCGGCTCTCGGCGGTCCAGGGGGTGCAACGGGCCGAGGTGCTCGGCGCCCGCACATTCGCCATGCGCGTGTGGCTCAAGCCGGACCGGATGGCGGCGATGAACATCAGTCCGGCCCAGGTGCGGGGTGCGCTCGCGGCGAACAACTATCTTGCTGCCGTCGGCAGCACCAAGGGTTCCTTCGTCCAGGTCAATCTCACTGCCAACACCGACCTCCATTCGGTCGATGAATTCAAGAAGCTCATCGTGCTCCAGCAAAACGACACGATCGTGCGGTTGGAGGACATCGCGGACGTGGTCCTCGGGGCCGAGGACTACGACATGCAGGTTCGCTACTCCGGCCAGACGGCGGTGTTCATGGGCATCTTCCCGCTGCCCAACGCCAACACCGTAGACGTGGTCAAGCGGGTCCGGGTGGAACTCGAGAGCCTAAAGCACGACATGCCGACGGGCCTGGAGGCCCGTCTCGCCTACGACGCCTCGGAGTACATTGAAAACGCCATCCATGAGGTCACGCACACGCTGCTCGACACGCTGCTCATCGTGGTCGTCGTGATCTACCTGTTCCTCGGCTCGTTCCGCTCCGTGCTGGTGCCCGTGCTGGCCATCCCGGTTTCACTGATCGGCGGTGTCTTTCTGATGCAGGTCTTCGGGTTCACCATCAACCTGCTCACGTTGCTTGCCATCGTGCTCTCGGTGGGACTGGTGGTGGACGACGCCATCGTGGTCGTCGAGAATGTCGAGCGACACCTTCGCGAGGGGCGAACACCCTACGACGCCGCCTTGCTCGGGGCCCGCGAACTGGTCGGGCCCGTCATCGCGATGACCATCACGCTCGCGGCGGTCTACGCGCCGATCGGCTTCCAAGGCGGATTGACCGGCGCGCTCTTCCGGGAATTCGCCCTCACCCTGGCCGGGGCCGTGACCATCTCGGGCATCGTCGCCCTCACGCTTTCGCCCATGATGTCAGCGCGCCTGCTGCACAGCGCCGCCGAGGAGGAATTGGGCTTCGCCGGCTGGGTTAACCACAAGTTCGACCATCTGCGCGAAGCCTACGGCCGCGTGCTGGCCGGCACCCTGAACGCCCGTCCCGCCGTCTACACGGTCTGGATCGTGGTGAGCCTGCTCACGATCCCGATGTTCATGTTCTCGCCCAAGGAGCTGGCGCCGACCGAGGATCAGGGTGTCATCTTCGGCATCCTGAACTCGGCTTCCAACGCCACGGCGGATCAAAAGGCCATCTTTGGCAAGGCGGCCGAGCAGGCGTTTCTCAGCACGCCCGAGGTGGCGTTCACCTTCCAGCTGCTCTTCCCCCCCTCGGCGGGTGCGTCGATCGGTGCCGACGGTTTCAGCGGCATGATCGTGAAACCCTGGAAGGATCGCAAGCGCACGACCCTGCAGATCTTGCCGGAGGTGCAGGCCAAACTCTCTCAGGTACCCGGCTTCCAGGTCTTCGCCACCACTCCGGCGGCGCTGCCTGGCGGCAGCAATTTTCCGGTGGAGTTTGTCATCGCGTCCACCGGTGATACCGACCGCCTTCTCGAATTCGCCCAGAAGATCTCGATGAAGGCGGCGCAGAGCGGCATCTTCTATTTCCCGCCGCAGATCGACCTGAAGATCGACCAGCCGTCGTCCGAGGTGATCATTGATCGCGAGAAGGCGGCGACCCTCGGTCTCAACCTGTCGCAGGTCGGCGCCGACCTGGCCTCAGCCCTCGGCGGCAATTACGTCAATCGCTTCAACATTGCCGGTCGCAGCTACAAGGTCATCCCGCAGATCAAGCGCGCCGACCGGCTGAACCCGAGCCAGCTCAAGGACATCTACGTCACCGGCCCCAATAACCAGCTTGTGCCGCTGAGCACCATCGCGACGATCAAGGACAAGGTCGTGCCGCGGTCGCTCAACCGCATCCAGCAACTCAACGCCGTGACGCTCTCGGGCATGACGAACCGCACGCTCGACCAGGCGCTGAAGGTGCTGGAGGACGCCGCGCGCGAGATCCTGCCCCCGGGCTACACCATCGATTACACGGGTGAATCCCGCCAGCTGCGCCAGGAGGGCAATAAGTTCCTGCCCGCCTTCTGTCTCGCGGTGGTCCTCATCTTCCTCGCCCTCGCGGTGCAGTTCAATTCGTTCCGCGATCCGCTCGTCATCCTCGCCGGCTCGGTGCCCCTGGCGATGTTTGGCGCGCTGGTCTTCACCTATCTGAAGATGCCGAACCCCAATATTCCCTATTGGACGAACGGCTGGACGACCACGCTCAACATCTACGCCCAGGTGGGCTTGGTGACGCTGGTCGGCCTCATCGCCAAGAACGGCATCCTGATCGTGGAGTTCGCCAACAAGCTCCAAATGGAGGGCAAGGCCAAGCTCGAGGCGGTGCACGAGGCGTCTATGACCCGCCTGCGTCCGATCCTAATGACCTCCGTCGCCACCGTGGCCGGCCACTTTCCGCTCACCCTGGTGTCCGGCGCGGGCGCCGCGGCCCGCAATTCCATCGGCCTCGTGCTCGTGGGCGGCATGGCCATCGGCACGGTCTTTACCCTTTTCATCGTGCCCTCGCTCTATGTTCTAATCGCCAAGGACCACCGCGCCGACGCCCGGCTGCCCACCGCGGAGCCCGCTTCGCTGGCCGAGCCTGTCCTTGCCAAATAGCCCGCGATTCTCTTCCATGAAAGACTTCATGCGCCCGTTCATCCTTCCTCTCCTGGTTGCGAGCCTGCTCGCACCCATCCCAGCGCCCTCCCAGCTCAATGACGGAAAGCCCGACCCGGGCTTTGCAGTCCCCGACTCGCTGGATCTCCCGTATGCGCTGGCCTTCGCCCTCGATAACAACTTCGCCATCCGCCAGGCGAGGGAACGCATCCGCCAGCAGGACGGCGTTGTCCTTCAGGTGCGCGCCGGCGAGATCCCGACCGTTTCTGCAACCGGCTACTACCAGCGCAATGCCACCGAGGTCGGCAGCAACGGCAAGGACAGCAACTGGTCTTTCAGCATCACCGCCCGGCAAACCCTGTATGCCGGTGGCGGCGTCACCGCCGGGGTCAACAGCCAGAAGCTGGCCCTCGAGGCCGCCGTGCTGGATCTCCAGTCGGTCATCAACGACGCGCTGCTGGACGTTCGCACACGCTTCTTCACCGTCCTGCTCAACCGCGAAAAGATCAAGGTGCAGGAGCAGAACGTGGAACTGCTCCGCCGCCAGCTGCAGGATGTGAAGAACCGGTATGAGGCCGGCACGGTTTCCAACTTCGAGGTGCTACGGGCCGAGGTTGCCCTCGCCAACGCCCAGACCCCGCTCATCACCGCCCGCAACGACTACCGGCTGGCAATTGAGGAACTCCGGCAGTCTCTCGGCTTCGTCACTCGCACGGAGGCCAACGTCACCAAGATTCCCGAGCTCATCGGCTCGCTCGATTTCACCCCGGTGACGTTCGACCTGCATTCGGCCCTCGAATCCTCCCGCGAGCATCGGCCCGACCTGCTGCGCCTCGCGAAACTGGAGAGCTCGGCGGAGGAGGGAGTCTATGTGAGCAAGGCCAACTATTACCCGAACCTGTCGCTTTTCGGTACCTATGCCGTGAACGACGGCAGCACGTTCCTCGGGCCCAATTCCCCCAGTTACCTTAAGGGCTGGAGCGCCGGGCTGCAGTCGCAATGGAACATCTTCGACGGCCGGGCCACCGCCGGCCGCGTCGCCCAGTCGCGCTCGCTCCTTGAACAGGCGAAACTGGCGCGGGCGGCGACCGAGCTCGCTGTCGACGTCGACGTGCGCCGCGCGATCTCGAGCTTTGAGGAGGCCACCGAGCTCGCGGCGGCGTCCAAGAAGGTGGTGGAACAGGCAGAGGAGGCCCTGCGCCTCGCCAACGCCCGCTACAACGCCGGCACCGCAACGCAACTCGATGTTCTCACGTCGCAAGTGGACCTGACCACCGCTCGGCTCAACCAGGTGCAGGCTTTCTACAGCTACAATGTCGCCGTCGCCACCACCCGCAGGGCCATGGGGCTGGCGGACGAGATGAAGCCGGCCAAGGAAGTGACCTATCCGGCCAAATAGGCGGGCCGCAGGAACGATGGTCTCAAGGCCGCCCGCCCGGCGGCCTTTTTCATTCGCTCCCAGCGCGTAACTTCTTTCACGTTTAGATGTCCATTTCGCAGCCCATGAAGTCCGCCCGCCCGTTCCTCGTGATCCTCGGCCTGTTTGCTGCGGTAGGAGGCGTGGTGCTGGGGCTCGCGCTCACCCCCGCCATCCAGCGTTGGGCGCTGTTGCGGGCGGTTGGCTCGACCCCCGGACTCAAACTGGAGATCGCATCGGTTTCGGCGGGGCTGTCCGGCGTGAGCCTGCGTGGCGTGGAAGTGCACAAGGGCGGACTCGGCATCAAGCTTGACCGTTTGGACGCGGATTACTCGCTGCCCCGGCTCCTCTTCAGCCGCCAGCTCCATATTCGCCAGCTCACGGTGGTGGGGCTCGTGGTCGACGCCAGCCGGCTTTCCTCAGCCCGCCCCGGAGCCACGGCGGCCGCCGTGGCGGGTGCGCCGACGGTTGCACCGGGCCTGCTGACGCAAATCGAGCTGCCCGTGGGCTTGGTGTTGGACGATGTTCGCGTTGACGGGCGGGCGCTGCTGCCCGGAGCGTCGGGTCAGCCTTTGCTAGAGACGGAATACCGGGTTTCCGGTGGAAAATTTGCCCCCGGCCAGGAAGGAGCGTTGCTGCTCACCACGGTGCTGAAGAATCCCGCGGCCGACGCCCGCGTCGCGGCGTTGAACGCCCAGCTCAGCCTCCGCGTGACTCAAACCGCGCAAAAGACCTTCGACCACGTGAGCCTGACCGCCGTGGTAGATGCCGAGGGCAGGAATTTCTCGGACCAGAGCCAGCTGAAGATTTCCGCCGCGGTGGGACGGGACGCGGGGGGGGAAACCTACACGTGTCACGTCGATACCCTCCAGCGCGGCACGGCCGGGCAGGTTCTCGCGCTGAACGCCCGCCAACCCGCCGACCGGCGGGAGTATGCGGGTGAGTGGACGCTCCAGGCCAGCTCCGGTCAGTTGGAGCCGTTCTTCCTCGGAGCGATGTTGCCGGATTTCAGTGCGCATGGCGACGGCCGCTTCACCTTCAATTCGTCGACCCGCGCAGTCAGCCTGTCGGGGCGCGTCGAGGCGGATGTCAGTCGGTTGGAAGTGGTCGAGCCTGCTTGGCGGGCCATCGGCGCGGTCAGATTGCAGGCCCGGTTCGACCTTGCCGTGGCAGAGGGCGTCGCCCGCTTGCGGCAGTTGGAGGTGCGGCTGGCCGGCGAACAACCCGTATTCGAGTTGCTCGCGACGCAGGCGGCTGAGTTCAATCTGAAGGAGCGCCGGCTGCAAGTGGGTGGCTCGGTCCCCGGCGAACTCATGCAGCTCAGTGTCTCCGGGTTGCCCCTCGCCTGGGTGCGACCCTTTGTCCATGGCCTCGATATCTCCGGGGGGAAGATCGCGGGAAGATTCACGGTCATCGCCGAGAAGGACCGGCTGCTGGTCCGGTCCGTGACGCCCTTGCAGGTTGACGCAATCAGCATGGTTCAGGACGGACACCTGCTGCTGGACAAGGCGGCGGTCAGCCTGAATGTGGAGGCAGAGTTGAAAGGCAAGGAACTGCAGGCCCAGGTCAGCGGTTTCAGCCTGAAGACGCCGGCGGGCGATTCAATCACGGGTGAAGCGGGCGTCAAACTACCCCTCACGCCCGATCCGGCAATTACCGTGGCGGCGAACTGCAGCGCGGACCTGCCCATGCTGCTGGCCCCTTGGGCTCCCCTCGGGCGGGTCAAGGTCGCGGCCGAAACGGATTTTACGCTCATGGGTTCCAGTCTTGAACTCCGACGCCTTAAAGCCGGCGTCACCGATGGCGCGGGGCTTCTTCTCATCAGGCTTGAGGCGCTGCAGCCCTTCACGCTCGATCTGGCCGCTCGCCGGGCTTCGGGCAGCGGCCAGGGAGCCGTGGAACTGATCCGGGCCGAACTCGGCCGCATTCCGCTCGATCGCCTGCCGCTAAACCAGCCCGGCGCCAAGTTGGGCGGGGTGGTGGAGCAGGGGGGCTTCGTGTTTGTTGCCGACACGGATAAACTGATCTTGCGTGCCACCGCGCCGTTGAGACTGACCGATGTCTCGCTGGTGCAGGACGGACTACCGGCCTTGGTCGGGCTGAGCATCGAGGCGCGGCCTTACCTCGAGGTGACGGGTCGTTCCGCAGCCCGCGGCGAGACCGGCGAGGTGACCGTGCGGAACGCGACCGGTGCAACGTTGCTCACCGCCAAGGGCGAGGCTTCCCGGACGGTCGAGACAGGCTTGCGCGGAATGATGTCCTTTAGCCTCGAGGTCCCCACGTTGGCCTTCCAACCGCTGTTCGCCGGGGCCCAAGCGGTATCCCAGGGTCGGGCGAGCGGCGAGATCCGCGCCGCACTCGGCGCCACCAATCAGGTCGAAGCACGCCTGACTCTCAACGGGCTCGTCGCGCGCGATGGCGGCCAGACGCTTCCGGTGGCCAACCTCAGCTTTCGCGCCGTGGCGCAACCCGACGGAAAACTCTCGGTGCAGGTGCCCCTGCTGCTCGACCGCTCGGGCCAGCGCTCCGACCTGAATTTCGCGCTGGAACTGGCCCCCGGTGGCGGGTTGTTCGCGGTCGACGGCAAATTGACCGGCGAGCATGTGGAACTGACGGATGTGCTGTCACTGCTCGGCGTATTCACAATTTCGGCGGCGCCGGTGGAGGGACCGGCCGCCTCGACGGCCGCGCCGGCGAGGGTGATACCCGACACCGCGCCACCTTGGGCTCATTTCACCGGGCGGCTGCTACTCGACGTCAAATCGGTCACTCGTGGCGCGGAATGGTCGATGAACGGGCTCACGGGCTCGGTGAACCTCGCCCGCGACCGTGTTTCCTTGGAGAAGCTCCAGGCGACCTTCAGCGAGAAGAGCCGGCTCGCGGCCAAGGGCGCGATCGGGTTCAAAGCCGGCGTGCAGCCATATCAGCTCGACGGGGAGTTCTCGCTGACGGAATTCGACGCGGGCAAGCTCTTCAAGGCCCTCGAGCCCGGCAAGTTGCCGACCGTCGAAGGCACCTTCACGGTGAATGGACAACTGGGTGGCACCGGCGAGACTCTCGCCCGGACCGTCGACCGCACACGGGGCCGGTTCGAGCTGACCAGCCGGCAGGGGATCTTCCGCGGCCTGCAGCGTACCAGCAACAAGGTTTCCATGACTTCCAAGGCGGTCGAACTCGGCGCCTCCGTGCTGGGCTCCATTCTTGGCTCGCAGAAGGCCACGCGGGCGGCGGAAAAGGTCGCCGGCACGGCCTATTTCGTCGACCAGCTGGCGCAGAGCGTCGGGGAGCTGAATTACGACCAGTTGAACGTCCGGCTGGTGCGCGATGAAACCCTCAACATGCGGCTGGAGGATTTCAGCCTGGTCTCCCCGGAGATCCGGCTGCTTGGCAAGGGCGAGGTGACCTTCGTTGCCGACAAACCGCTGCTTGAGCAGCCGCTCAGCGTCTCGCTCTCGCTCGCCGGGCGCGGCAAGATCGAGCAGCTGCTCGGCAAACTGCGCCTGACCGACGGCAGCCGTGACGAGCTTGGCTACGCCAAGACGAGCCAGCCCATCACCGTCGCGGGCTCGCTGGCCAAGCCCGATCCCTCGGCATTTTTCACCAAGATCGCCGCCTCCAAGCTCACGGATTTCCTGACGCCGGACAATTGAAACTATCGGCGTGTCCCTCTTGGTGACATACCTTGGGCTTGTCGGCGTCGAGGCCAGCTGCACACTGCGGGGCTATGAATGCACGCATCTTCGGCAAGACGGGAAGGGTGGTGGGCGAAGTGGGCCTCGGCACCTGGCAGATCGGCGGGAACTGGGGCGATGTCTCCGACGAGACCGCGCTGGCCACGCTTCGCGCAGCCTACGACGCCGGCACGACCTTCTTCGACACGGCCGACGTCTATGGCGACGGCCGCAGCGAGACACTCAACGGGAGGTTCCTCCGGGAAACCAAGGCGCGCGACCGGGTGTTCATCGCCACCAAGCTGGGCCGGCGCGGCGACCCTGGCTGGCCGGGAAATTTCTCCCGTGAGATCGTACGCCGGCACACCGAGGATTCCCTGCGGCGGCTTGGCGTCGAGGCGGTCGACCTCACCCAGTTGCATTGCATCCCGCCGGACGTGCTGATGAGGGGCGAGGTCTTCGGCTGGCTGGAGGAGCTGAAGCGCGAAGGCAAGATCAGGGCCTACGGGGCGAGCGTCGAGGCGATGGACGAGGCGCTGTGGTGCTGCGCCCAGCCCGGCTGCGCGGCGCTGCAGATCATCTTCAATATCTTCCGCCAAAAACCGATCCATGTGCTCTTCGGCACCGCGCGCCGCAACGGCGTGGCCCTCATCGTCCGCCTGCCGCTGGCGAGCGGACTGCTCGGCGGCAAGATGACCAAGGCCACCAGGTTCCCGGCCGACGATCACCGCAATTTCAACCGCGACGGCGCGGCCTTCAACATCGGCGAGACGTTCGCCGGCCTGCCGTTCGAAAAGGGCGTGGAGCTGGCCGAGGCGTTGAAAGCGCAGGTGCCTTCGGGCCTGACCATGCCCGCGATGGCGCTGCGCTGGTGCCTGGATTTCGACGCGGTCAGCGTGATCATTCCCGGGGCGAAGAATCCCGCGCAGGCCCTGGCCAACGCGCAAGCCTCGACTTTCTCGCCCCTCGGCGTCGAACGGCACGTGAAGCTCGCGGCCTTCTATGAGCGCGAGGTCGCCGCTCACATCCGCGGGCCGTATTGAAGTCGCTGGTGGTGCGCGCCGGGTAATTGACGCGCGGTTTCCGGCAAGAAACGCGGCAGGAACGGACTTTACCGGTCAGGGGACGGGGCTATGCTGCGAACCATAGCTTTCGCCGGCGCGATGCCGCAGCTGCGGGACCGGGCCGGGTCAACCCCAGGAGACCCAACCTATGAACGGCAACCGTCCGGGAGACATCAGAAACTTCGCCCTTGTGGGCCACGCCACGTCAGGCAAGACGATGCTCGCCGAGTCCATGCTCATGTGCAGCGACACCATCCGCCGCATGGGCAGCATCATCCAGGGCTCCACGGTGTCCGACTACCACGTGGGCGAGCAGCAAAGGCACATCTCGATCCACGGCACGCCGCTCAATTGCGAATGGCAGCGGCGGCGGTTCAATTTCATCGACACGCCCGGCTACCTCGATTTCAGCAGCGAGGCGATCAACGCCCTGAATGTCGCCGACTTCGCCCTCGTGGTCATCAACGCCGCCAACGGCATCGGCGTGGGTACGGAACTGATGTGGGAATACGCCTCCGCCTACGGCATTCCGAAAATCATCGTCGTGAACGGGCTCGACAAGGAGAAGGTGGATTTTGACGGCCTGCTGGCCGAAATCCGCGCCCGGTTTGGCGCCGCGGTGTTTCCGCTCCAGGTTCCGATGGACCCGGGGCCGGGCTTTCACCAGGTGCTCGACGTGCTCCGCAGCGAGGTGGTGACCTACGCCGCCGATCGCACGGGCAAATACAAGGAGGAGATGGCCGAGGGTGCGTGGAAGGAGAAGGTCAACGTGCTCCACCAGGAACTGGTCGAGCACATCGCCGAGAGCGACAACGCGCTGCTCGAGAAATTCTTCGCCGAGGGCGGCCTGACCGAGGAGACCATGCGCGCCGGCATCCACCCCGCGGTGCAGCAGCAGGTGTTCGTGCCACTGCTCTGCACCTCCGGCGAGACCAACGTGGGCGTCGCCCGGCTCATGGATTTCGTCGCGAAATACGGCTCGTCCCCCGAGGACCGCAAGACAGTCGGCGCCACCACGGCGGACACCGGCGAACCTTGCCTCGTCCGCCTCGACGGAGCGGAGCCCGTGGCTTTTGTCTTCAAGACACTCACGGATCCGCTCAGCGGCGACCTGTCGTTCTTCCGGGTGTATTCCGGCACGATCAAGGCCGGCATGGAACTCTACAACAGCGAGCGCCGGATCACCGAACGCATCGGCCAGCTCTACCGGCTCAATGGCAAGCTGCGCACGCAGGTGGAGTTCCTAACGGCCGGCGACATCGGTGCCGCCGTGAAGCTCAAGGATACGCATACGGGCAACACCCTCTGCGACGCCAAGCACGCCGTGGTGTTGCCGAAGGTGACCTACCCGACGCCCTACACGCAGGCGGCGCTCAAGCTCAACGCCGCGGGCGATGAGGAGAAACTCGCCGCCGGCCTCGCGGCGCTGCACGAGGAGGATCCCGCGTTCACCTACCACACCGATGCCGAGCTGCATCAGTTCATCATCGCCGCGCAGGGTGAGTTGCACCTTGAGGTGCTCTTCGAGCGGCTGAAGCGCCGTTACAGGGTCGACGTCTCGCTCGAGCAGCCGCGCATCCGTTACCGCGAGACCATCCGCGCCAAGGGTGAGGCGAGATACCGGCACAAGAAGCAGACCGGCGGCGCCGGCCAGTTCGCCGAGGTCTGGATGCGCATCGAGCCGGCCCCGCGCGACAGCGGCATTGATTTCCAGCAATCGCTCGTCGGGCAGGACGTCGACCGCGTGTTTGTGCCCTCGGTCGAGAAGGGTGTGAAGGCAGCCGGCACCGAGGGCATTCATGCCGGATACCGGGTGACAGACGTGAAAATCGACTTCTACGGTGGCAAGATGCACCCGGTCGATTCCAAGGACATCGCCTTTCAGATCGCGGGCTATTTCGCGTTCCGCGAAGCCTTCCAGACGGCCCGCCCGGTGCTGCTCGAGCCCATTCACGAGTTGGAGATCAAAGTGCCTGAGGAGTTCGTCGGACGCGTGGTGGGCGACCTGTCCGGTCGCCGGGGCCGGATCCTCGGCATGGATGTCAATGGCCGCCTCCAGGTCATCAGGGCCCTCGTGCCGGCCGCGCAGCTTTATCACTACGGCACGGTGCTGCGCTCGCTCACGGGCGGGCGTGGCCTGCACGCTGAAAGATTCGGCCATTACGAGGAGATGCCCGCCGATCAGGAGAAGAAACTCGTGGGGGAATACCTGGCGGCACGGGCGGCCGGCACGGCCGGGCACAACCACACGCATTGAGCGCACCCCGCCAGCCTCGGGTGTTGGGGGCGGACGTTGGTCCGGACGCCGTGGCCGACTCGTCACTTGCCATGGCTGCAGGTTGGCATGATAAGCGCTGCCTTTCTCCCTGATGTCTGTGCCTGCCTCACGTCCGCCTTTTCCCTCGGGTCTGAAGTTGCTCGACTGGTTTCTCAGTGGCTGGACGGCGCTGGTCTTGGTTTTTCTTTACGTGCCGATTGCCGTGCTGGTGGTCTACTCGTTCAATTCGTCGCGTTTGAACATTGTCTGGGAGAACTTCACGTTCCAATGGTACGCCCGCCTCTGGGCGGACGGGCCGCTCATCAGGGCGGCCAAGAACAGCCTGATAATCGCCGGCGCCAGCACATTGGTTTCGGTGGTTCTCGGCACGCTCGGGGCCTGGTTGTTGCACCGCTACCGCTACCGGATGGCCCGGAGCATCCAGACTCTGGTGGCGATCCCGATGGTCATGCCCGAAATCCTCATGGGTATCAGCCTGCTGATCCTGTTCGCCACCGCCGGGGTGGGGCTGGGCTTCACCACGGTGATCATCGGGCACGTTACCTTCTGCTTTCCGTTCGTGCTCGTGGCGGTGCAGGCCCGGCTGCAGGGACTGGACCCCGCGTTGGAGGAGGCGGCGCTCGATCTCGGGGCCACGCCGCTGCAGGCGTTCTGGTTTGTCATCGTGCCGTGCCTCCGCCCGGCGATTGTCGCCGGTGCGCTCATGGCGTTCACGCTCTCGATGGACGAGCTCATCGTCACCTTCTTCATCCGCAGTGCCTCGGCCACCACGCTGCCTATCCAGGTCTACGGACTGGCCCGCGTCGGGTTGAACCCGATGCTGAACGCGCTCTCGGCCATCTTCATCCTTGCGACCGTGGCCTTCGTGCTTTTTTCCGATTACCTCAACCGGCTGAGCCGCCGCTGAGACCTTCCTCCATCCCCACCATGAACAAACTCAAGAACCTCCTCCTCGCGCTGGCCGCGCTGTTCGGCGCGGCCGGCCTGCATGCCGCCGGCGAGCTCAATCTGTTCGGCTGGTCCGAATACGTCCCGCAGGAAGTACTGGACGGCTTCACCAAGGAGACCGGCATCAAGGTGAACTTCGAGACCTATGCTTCCAACGAGGAACTGCTCTCGAAGCTCGTGGCCGGCGCCGGCAACTACGACCTCATCCAGCCGTCCGATTACACCGCCGAGGTGATGATCCGCCGCAACATGCTCGCGCCGCTCGATTTCACCCAGCTGCCGAACTTCAAGCACATCGGCCTCGGCTTCCAGAAGCTGCCGCACGATCCGCTGGGCAAATTCACCGTGCCCTACATGACCGGCACCGTCGGCATTGTCGTCAACACCGAGAAGATCAAGGAACCGATCAAGGGCTACAAGGACGTGTTTCAGGCGAAATACAAGGACCGCCTGGTGGTGCTGAACGACAACCGGGAGATCGTCAGCTGGGCGCTCGCCTCGCTCGGCCTGTCGCCGAATGACATCACGCCGGCTGTCCTGGCCAAGGCCCGCCCCGTCGTCGCCGATTGGGTGAAGCTGGTGAAGGTCTTCGACTCCGACAGCCCCAAGA
>CAZZDB010000076.1:0-17150 GCA_964652485.1 uncultured Oleiharenicola sp. | reverse complement strand
TTCCGGATGATTTCCGTGAATTTTTCCGCCGGATAATCGGCGTGCTGCGCGGCAAAGTTTGCGATCTCGTTTTCCAGGAAAACGAGGCAGGCAGCATCCTCCAAGGCCTGCGTGCCGGGATTGGTCTGCAGTCCGGCCTTGGAAATCCACGTGGCGGCCTCATCAGCCGCGGCGGCGGAAACACCGGCCTGCAGCAAGATCTCCCGGGCACGGTCCGCCTGTTTCACGTAGAGCGATCTCCGCCACTGCAGATAGCCGGTGCGACCGTCGGGAAAGGTTGCGCGCGGCACCCGCCAGCGTTCCAGGTGCTGGCAGCGCGCCGCCAGGCGGAGAAGTGGAGGAGCAGCTGGCACGAGCCGCTCCACCCACGCTTCCATCCGCGTGGCGTAGACCAATTCGGCCGGGCGACCGTCCGCGGTACGCTTCGGGTCCGCGGCATGCGCGGCATCAATCAGTTCGCGGGCTTGGGCGTGGACATCCATCAGCGCCAATAAGGAACAACCGGCCCCACCCGGCAAGCCACGGTTGCATCCCGGCCGTCAGGATTTCGCGGGTCGCGGCGAAATGAGCCGGGCGATCCAGGCGCCCAGATGATGCAGCAGGACAGCCAGTCCGATGGCGGCGATCAGGGCGAGCGCCACGCCCCCCGCCAGTTCGACCTCGGTGGGGTGCCCGGCGCCCTTGACGCGTTGCCAAGCGTAATAGTTGTATTCCCGGATCAGCGGCTGGTGCACCAGAAAGATCTCGTACGAATAGACCCCCAGCCACGCCAGACCGCGGCAGAGAAAGCGGTGGCCTGCGGCAGGGACGTTGGCCCGCGCGATGAAATACGCCGCAAACACGGAGAACCCGGCGATGGTGTAGCCAACAAGGATGCCGTAGAAGAACACCCCGTAGAAGGTCAGCAGCACGCCGACGGCGAGCCAAGCAGTGAGCGGCAGCCGCGCCACGCCGTCCCGCAGCAGCACGCCAAACAGGATGCCGGCGAAAAAGATCGGCGGGCGCAGCCCGAGGTGCACGAACAGGGCGGGTTGGCCCAGCTGAAAGAAGATCCAGCAGACCAGTCCAAACGAAAGGATCAGGCCGCCGCCGATCAGGATATCCAGGCGGTCCATGAACCGGCGCAGCCCGGCGTAGACGACATAGAGCAGCACGATCAGGCCGAGGAACCAGAAGGAATCGTTGATGCTGAGCAGGTACTGGTCACCCCACCACGGATGAATGCACAGATAGTGGGAAACGACCTCGACCGGATTGTGCACGCGACCCAACAGATGCACCCCACCCTGCCAGAACAGGGTCAGCGCGATCCAATACGCCGGCAGCAGCCGCGCCAACCGTCGCCACAGGAACCTTCCGGAGCCCTCATCGGCGCGGTGGTTGAACGCCAGTACGGTGCCGCTGAGCAGCAAGAAGATGTCCACACCCAACTCACCGTGCATGCTGTTGGGATAGCCCGTGACACCACACGTGTGATAAGCGACCACCATGAGGATGGCCAGGCCGCGCAGCTCATCGATGATCGGCAGGCGGCCGGGCGCCTGTTTGGGGTATGTCAGGGTTAAAGCATCCACAGGCCGGTCAGAAATACATGACGGAAGGAGATCCGCGATCAGAAACAGTGGCCGGACCGCATGCCGTCCTAGCGGGGCCGGGCCTCGAGCACCGTGGCAAAGGCGCCGGCGGATCCCGCCGCAAACAGCGGCGAAAGCTGCTCCAGTTCGATAAAACCCTGCCCGCCATTGCTCAGATAGACTTGGGAATAAAACCCTTCGTCTGGTTCGCCGGCCGCCGGGCCGGCGGGGGTGGCACGGCGCACGTGCAGAATGAAATCATCGGCGGTGCCGAGCAAGGGTTGCGGACGGAAACCGAGCTTCACGACTTCACCGTTGTGACGCAGGACCAGGTTGTCGGTGCGGCGCGTGACCTGCTGGGGCTGGGGGAATCTGGCGGCGAAGGGACCGGCGGTGGAAGGCAGCTCCACGTATCCGGCGGGAAAATCTTTCTCCGGTTGCGCCTGCACCGTGACCAGCGTGTGGGTCGGCACCTGGAAGATCTGGATGATTTGCGCGGCGCGCGTGCCGCCGGAGATTTCCGCACCACAGACCAGGCGCGGGCCATCCCAGCAGTAAGTACGGGTGAGGCGGGGCCAGCCGTCGCCGGCATCCGGCATGATCAGTCGCAAGGCCCCGCCCGCGATGGTGTATGATTCCGGGGCGCTGTATTCCCAGGCCGCGGGGGGCGGCCAGAATTTCGCCCAGGTGGCCTGCGGGCCGAGCCAGAGACGGTGGCCGCCAAGCACATCGCGGTTGGCGCGCGAGGGCGGGGCGAGGAGCAGGTTCACCTCGCGGTTCGCCACGCCGAAATACATCAGCCGGCCGCGGTCCAGCGACACGACGGCTTTCCAACCCTGTGCGGTCGAGACCAAGGCGCGTTCACCGTTCCAAGTGGCGACCTGCCAAGGGTCGTCCCCGGCCCGGGCCGCCACCCCGCAACCGAACAGCAAGAGCACAGACAAGAAAGGGCGGATCATTGGTTCAACAGGTGGTCGGCCGCGAGCACGAGAAACACATAGTCCGAGGTCGGGCGGCCGAGGCAATACTCGCCTTGCTGCCAGAGGAACGGCCAGTCGAGCAATTCGGGGAAATCCGGCCGGATGAGCGCGGTACCGGACACCACCCCACCGGGGATGTAGGACCAGTCGGCCCGGTTGGTGCCGTAGGCCGTCGTCAGCGATTTGGCCCCGACCCCTGAGACAAACGACGAGGTGTTCGAACCCGGGTGACAGCCGAGCACGAAGTTGAGCGCGTTCAGCATGTAGTCGACGGGAAAGATGTCCGGCGCGGCGGCGTGCAGGAAATACTGCTCGACCCCAAAACGCTGGATGAGCCAGCCGGCGCCCCAGATGTCGGGCTTGTAGGGCAGGCCGTAGGGTGTTTCGCGCACCAAGGCATCAACCTTGGCGCGATAGACACGCAAGGCGGTGCGGATCTTGTCCGTGTAGGCCGGGTCCTTGACGAGCGCAAGTGAACGGGCAGCCAACCAGGCGGCATGAACGTCATGGACCGAGGCCCCGTCGTCGGGCGGGGCAATGGACGTGCTGATGCGCTCGGTGAGCGCAACGATGGCGTCGGCGTATTTCTGCTTTCCGGTCGTCTGGAGCAGGTCGATGGCCGGCGCAAGGCGCGCCAGTGGAGAGCGTGCGGTCCCGGCGTGGTCCCACAGCTCCTCCGCGATCCGCCGGCAATCCGCCGCGAGCGGATCGTTGAATCCCTTGAGTGCCCGCGCGGCGGCGGCGAGCCCGGCCGCCGTGTTGAGCTCGCGGTCGGGATTGTCCTCGGTGAACACCCAGCGGTCGTCGGCTGCACCGGCCAAACCAAGCGGGGGCAGCCCGGGAACCCCTGGATCGCCCTGTGTCCCGTGGACTGCGGCGGCTGCGATGAGCTTGAGTGCGGTGCCGTTGGCATCGTCGTGGAAAACCAGATTGTCGGTCGTGGTGGCCGCGTCGCCGAGGTGGGTGTATTGGTGCAGCGTCGCATCCTGGATGCCGCGGTAGGTGCGGCCCATCGCCTCATAGCCGCCCACCACCGAGAGCACGCCGTGCTCGATCTGCTGGAGGATGTCGGGTTTGCCGTCGGGCCGGAACAGCTCCACGGTGCGCTGTGCCTCGTCGATGGCCGTGTTGTCGTAAACGGGATGAAACAGTTCCCACGCCAGGGCCAGCCCGTGGACGGTGTCGATCTGCGACTCGACACGCAGATCGTAGTCGCCGGCATCGTGCCAGCCGCCGCGATCGAGGCCCGGGACATGTTCGCCGGATTTGAATGCGGTCAGGGTGGATGGACCCTGCGCGTAGCCGTCGAAGTGGTTGTGATTGACCGGTGCCATGAGTGCATCGTCGGCATGGCAGAGGCCGTGCCAGACGCGGTAGCGGTCGGTCACGCGCATATGGCACATTTGGACCGGCAGGAACGTCTCAAGGGTCGGCTGCCAGACGTTGTGCTGGTAGACTGTGGGGCTGATGGCGAAGGGCGCCGACTGGCTTGTCCCATAGCGCACCACATACATGCCGGGCTGCGTGACCTCGCTGAAATCAAGCCGCGCATAATGGTAGCGGAGGAATGTGCCCCACGCAGCGGCGGGCTTGGCGAGCACCGGTTCAAGACCGCCAACACCCGCGACGCGCAGGAGGCTGATGTCGCCCTGCGGCGGATCGTGCGCGTCGAGTTCGATCACGGCGACCTTGGACTGCTTGGGATGGTAGCCGACCTGCGACACCTGCACGACCGGCGCGTAGCGCCAATCAGGGATGGCATGCGGTGTGACGAGCCACTCGAGCGCGCCTCTCGTCTGGCCGCCGGACACGGGAGCGCGGACGACAAACCAGCCGTTGTTGTGCTCGGCCCGGCCGTCGAGCAGTTGCAAATCGCCGCCGCGGACCGCCTCGATGGCGAGACACTGTTCCGCAGACTCGGGCGCCACGAGGAGCTGACGACCACCGGCGGCAAGCGGAGCGAGCTGATAGGTGTGAGAAAGCGGGTCCGGCGCACCCGGGCCGACGGGCTGGCGGGGAAAGATGCCGGACCGGTTGCCGAGCGAAAAGGTTTTGCCAAAAAGGATGCCAGGATAGAGTTCCAGGTTAAAGCCTACGCGGCCGACCCACTCCGCCGGCAACGGGGCGTCGAGATCCACGAAGATGCGGAAGGCGCTGCCGCCGGCCGGGGTGACACGGAGGGAGTAACCGAGCTTGAGCTCGGGATAGTCGATGGGGTTGAAGCCCGTGCGGTTCTTCTTCTCATCGGGGTACTGCAAGTGGACGCGGATCTCCGGCCCGGCGGCATCGACCATGCGCTCGCCACTCTGGGGCATCGGCTGCCACTGCCCGGGCGTCGGCTCGAGCCGCAAGTCACCGTTGGTCGCAGTGCGCAGGCCGTTCTGGATGATGCCGACGCCGCCCTGATGGCCATCGGGATAGTAGTCGCTCCCAAGCATGACGTTCAGGCCGGTCATCTCGAAATAGCCCCGGTCGTTCAGCCGCAGGGCCTCCGGCGCCGCCGCGTACAGGTCAAGCGCCAGCCCGGTGAAGAAAGAGGCCAGGACACCAAGCCAACGAAAGGGGGTGGAGCTGAGCGACAAGATTGTTCAGTGAAAAACAATCGTTTGCCGCTGGCAAATGCAAAGGCCACGCCGCAACGCTCGCCACGGAAAACCTCAGGCCGGCGCGGGCTCCGCCGCCGCGCCGAACTTGCGCGGGAACGGCGCGAACCAGGCGCCAAGCAACGAAGGAATCGCAGCAAACATCACGATGATAAAATACGTCTTGTAGCCGAAATGATCCGCCAGCGGTCCACTGATCATCTGCGTCGGCACCAGCATGAGATTCATCAACGAATTGGCGAACGCGTAGTGGGTCATGTGGTATTTGCCGGGCGAGATCTGCTGCATCATGTAGAGCATGTTCGCGACGAAGCCGAAGCTATAGCCGAACTTCTCAATCGTGACCAGCGAGCCGATCGTCCAGAGGGAAAGCGTGTGGCCGGGGCCGGCGAGCTGGGACAGGATCACAAAGGTGATGTGCGGCAGATTCAGGCACAGCGCCATGAAGAACAGCGTGTTTCGCTTCAGGCCAAACCGGGCCATGAAGGCACCGCCCAGCAGACCGGCAAACAGGCTGACGAACGTGCTGATCGTGCCGTCGATGAAGCCCTTTTCCTTCAGGGTGAGACCGATGCCGCCGTCACTGGTGGCGGCCTGGAGAAAAAGCGGGCCCTCCACCAACAGCAGGCCCTCGCCGAGGCGGTAAAGCAGCACGAAAAGCAGCATGCCCCAGATCTTGTCCTTGCGCAGGAAGTCGATCCAGGTGTCGACAAAAGTGCGGACCACCTCGCGGGCGCTGTGCGGCCGCGTCACGACGGAGCCGGTCGGCAGGATGAAGTAGTGGTAGACAGCGAGCAGGGTGAGGGTGACGGCGGCGAGCCCCAGCGACCAGCCCCAGGCCGCGCTGGCGGCCAGATGGTAGTCATTTCGTAGCGAGCCCGCGGCCCACACGATCGCCGCGGTGGCGAAGATGCGGCCGACATTCCAGAAGACGCCCTGCACGCCGATGTAGGCGGCCTGCTTGGCGGAATCGAGCGAGGTGATGTAGATCCCGTCGACGCAGATGTCCTGGGTGGATGAGGCGAACGCCATCACCCACAGGACGCCGATGACGATCCGGAAATAGTTTGGCAGCGGCAGGGCCACCGCGATGGCGATGAGCAGGCCCGCCATCAGGAACTCCATCATGAGGACGAAGAATTTCTTCGTCCGATACATGTCGAGGAACGCCGCCCAGAACGGCTTGAGCGACCACGCGATGCCGATGCTGGCCGTCGCGAGCGTGATCTGGCCGTCGCTGTGGCCGAGGTCCTTGAACATCGTGCCGGCGACCCAGATGATGAGGGCGAAAGGAATCCCTTCAGAAAAATAGGAACTGGGGACCCACAACCAAGGGTTGCGGACGGGCGCGGTAGGGGAGCTCATGAGGCGGACACGGGGTTGGGGCGAAACGCGGCCATCACACCGACAGCGGCGGCAAAAGCAAGGCGAAGCCCCGGTGTGACGCAGATCACGCAGACTGAATCCCTATATCAGTAGAGTTCGGTCCCGACCGCGCGGCTGCGTCCGGTCAGAATGGAAAACCGATCGAAACTTGCAGTGTGCCCGATGGGTCGAAGGGCCGCGGATTGAGATTGTGGCCATATTCCACCCGGACGGGGCCGATGATGGTCTGGTAACGGAACCCCAGTCCGACCGAGAAGAGTTTTTCATTGAACGGGTAGTCCCGCAGGCTCACGGCCGTGCCGAGTGCATCCCCGAAGACCACGACCGACCATTTGCTGGTAAGCGCCTGTTCGACTTCGAGGTTGGCCAGCATGTAGGACTTGGCGCCCACAAACAGTCCCACGGCATCACGGGGCGCCGCTTCGCCCCGCTGGTAGCCGCGGATGGAGCCGTCGCCACCCGGATAGAACAGGACGCTGACCGGTAGGGCGGAGTCGGCGGGCGCGCCGAAGGTTGTCACCGTGCCTTGCGAGAAGCCGGCGTGGATCCAGCGCCCGTCCCCCCACGGGGTATGCCACGAGGCGCTGAAAACGGCCTGCTGATAGACCACCTGGCCGCCAAGCGCGCGGTTGGCAGATTCGAGCTGGAGGGCGAGCTTGTAACCCTTGCGCGGCCGCAGCGGATTGTCGCGCCGGTCATGCACCACGCCGAGATCGAGGCTGGCGATGTCGGCCTGCCGCTGGTCAGTGGAGCTGGTGGCCAGCGTGTTGTCGTCGTTGAGCAGGTGCTTGAAGGTGTAGCCGGTCGTGATGGCCAGGCCCAGTTTCCGCAGCGGCCAGAGGAGCGAGACGGTGGCCCCGTATTCCTTGCTGACGAAGGAGAGCTCCTGGCGGCGCAGGCCGAACAGCCGCGCGCTGCCGTCGGTGAACGTGCCGAAAAGATCCGGTACAGTATAGGTATAGTCCCCGGAAGAACCCTTCATCGACTGCACCAGCTTCAGGCTGTCACTATGGGCGAGACCGAAGAGATTGTAGTGCATCCATTCAATGCCGGCGCGCAGCTCCTCGTAACTGCCATAGCCGGCGAGGAGGTTGACCTCCTGCCGGCGGCCCTCGGTGAGGTCATACACGGCATCGCGGGTAGCGGCGTCCGGCGGGTCATAGCGCAACTCGACATTGCGGAAGACCCCGAGCTGGGAAATGCGCGCCTGGCTGTCGTTGAATTTGACCGGGTCCAGCAAGTCCCCCGGCTGGCTGCGCACGAGCCGGCGCAGCGTGGAGTCGCGTGTGCGGGCGTTGCCCACGAAGCGCACGGCACCCAGCCGCACCACCGCTCCGGGGGTAACGCGGGCGGTGACGGTCACGGAGTTGGTGCCATCCGCGACCAGGGCGGTTTGCGCTCCCAGCGTGATCTGTACATCCGGATAGCCACGCGCATAATACCAGCGGCGGATGGCGGTTGCAGCGTCTTGCCGCCAGAGTGAGGTCCAAGGCCGGCCGACGAGTCCGCCGTCGAGCTTGGGCGGCGCCTCGCCACGCTCGGCGATCTCAAAATGCAGCGCGTTTACCACCCAGCGCCGGCCTTCCGTCACGGCAATCCGGGCGCGGACCTCGCCGGTGGCGTGGTCGATGCGCACCTCGCCGGGTGTTACCGCGGCCTCGGCGTAGCCTAACTGGCGCAGCGCTTCCTCGAGGTTCGCCGCCGACACCTGCAGGCGCCCCGGGGAATAGATCCGCTCCGAGGCCAGCGGCAACAGGGTGACTTCACCAACAAAGAAGGCGCGGGCGTCCTTTGTGGTCAGCGCCAGCAGGCCGGGAAAGGTCAGTTCCCTCAGCGTATAACGGCGGCCCGGGGCGAAGAGGAGCGTGGCGGCGCTGACCGCGAGAGGCCGGGGCAGCGGGGGCTCAAGCCGGGCATTGAGCGCATACGAGGCACGCCGGCCGTCGGGCAGGGTTGCTTCCACCGTGAGCCCGGGCGCCAGGTAACCTTGGTCCAGCAAGGCTGAAATAAGGATAAGCGCCGCATCCTCGAGGGTGCTGGGGTCTAGGGTTTCAGGCCGCGGACCGCCCAGCAGCACCTTGAGTTTTTGCTCGGCCGCACGATCGTCGAACCAGCCAAGCCCGCGGACGTGCAATTCCGTCGCGGCGGCCATCGTGACTCCGAGGAGGACGGCCACGGCGAACAGCAGCAGACAGCCGATAGGACTATTTCTTCTCAAGCGGAGAACCCTCCTCGGTGTAGATGCGCCATTTCAGGCCGGCGTTGTAGCTGTCGAACTGGTCGTATTCACCCTGCAGCGCCCAGCGTGTGCTCAGCTTGTATTCAAATTCGTAGGTTTCGCGTCCGAGCCGGGAAACGTGCTCGCCGGCGGAAACCTCGATCCGGTCCTCGCCGCCGAAACCGAGATCCTGGAACAAACCGCGGCCGAGATAAGCCCCGAGCACCGCGAGCCGCGGGCCAGTGGCCGCTGCGGTGGTGTCGTTGGCGGGCGGCTGCCCGGTCATCACCATCAGCAGCACGTCGGCCGATTCCAGGGCCGGAGTGGAAGTGATGAGGATGTTGGGGGTGGGCAGTTCACCGGTCATTTCGAGCCGCAACTGGTAATCGTGCCGCTGCGATGTGGCGTTGAGACTGACCGCGGCTCGAAAAGGATCAGCCTCGCGCAGGCGCACCGCGCCCTGTGTGACCTTGAACGTGGCGAAGGGAAACAGGACTTGGCCCTGGTCTACTGTCAGCTCGCCGACGGCCCGCGGTTCCCCGAGGGTGCCGCCCAGCAGGAACCGGGCGGATGCGGTGCCATTGTACGCCGTGGTGCGCACCCGCACGGCACCCGGGGCCCGGATGTCCACCGCCAGCGGCCAATGCCGGAAGGGTTCGGCGGCCACGGTGAAATAAGGTGGCTGGCGGGTCACCCCGCGCCGGCCGGTGGGCAGCAACGTGCGCAGGTCGACATCGGCCAGCACCAGACAGTCGCGGACGGTCACGTTGCCGCTGAGGCGCGTCAGGCCGGCCGCGTCCGTGTTGGCGTGGAGGTCGAGATCGGTGCGCAGGAGCAAGCCGGTGTTGCGCACGAGCGGAAGATTGGTGCCCGTGAGCGCGAGCGCGAGACGGGGCGACCCGCCGGGCACCAAGGTGACGCTGCCGGTCAGCGCAACGGGTTCGTTCCCCAGCCGGGCGGTGAAGCTTCGCACCGTGATGAGGCGATCCGCGAGCACTAGTTCGGCCGAGATTTCGCGCAGGGCGCCCAGCGGGCCCAAGGGTCGCGAGGCCGCGTCCGTCAGGCGCAATTCGCCGGTTAAATTTCCGCCGGAGGCGAGTTCGACCCGGGCCTGCAGATGGCCCTGGGCCGCGACGAATTCAGGAAACCGGTGCGCGAGCGGCGCCAGATCGGCATCCGGGATCTCCAGGCGGACCTCGGCCTTGCTCCAGTCGACGGCCGTGGGCTCGTGCCACAACTGACGCCACCGGTCCGTATCCAACGGGATCCGGCCGCTGACCTGCACGGCCTGGCCGTCGAGCTTGGCGGAGAACCTGGTGAGCGTGGCCAGTTCGCGGCTGAAACGCAGCTCGAGCGAGAGATCCTCAAAATCAGGCAGGTCGTACTTGAACCGCCCGGGAATGATCGCGAACCGCGCGACGTCGGCCTGCAATTCTCCCTCCGGCTGGCGGAACGTGCCCTTGACGCTGATCCGGGCGGTGGGCTTGGCCAGTTCCAAGCCCGCATAGGCGGAGAAAGTCGCCCACAGCGGCGAATCCGTTTCGGTCGAGGCCGCGAGTTCCAAGGGTGCGGTCTCGTCGAAGGACAGATGCGGCATGGGATCGAGGACCACGGCCAGCGGGAGCCGGCCCGTGGCTTGTGTGAGCACGCGGCCGGATTCCTCGATCTTGAATTCCTGCAGTTCCAGACCGTGCCGATCCCCCCGCGCGACCACGCTGAACGACGCCGGGCGTGGGGACATTTCAATTTGCGCGCTGAGCTTGGTGTCGAAAACCAGCGCCTGGTCGGCAACGCGGCCGGTGAACGCCAGCGATTGCACCTGCCAGCCGGCGCCCGGGACCAGCACCCAATCCTGCAGCCACCGGGAGGCGAAATTGGTTGCGCCGATCTCGATCGCTCCGTCCGCTCCGCCCCGGCCCTTGAGTGTCAGCCCGCCGTCCGGGCCGGTCAGGCGCAGGTCGTCGATTTGCCAGACGGGCGACCAGGCGATCCGCACGGGCGCGGCCAGCTGCCAGCCGGCCTGTCCACCGGGGGCGAACTGCAGCCCGGTGAGTTGCAGCCCGTTCGGCTCAAGCGTGCCCGCCAGCATCAGCGTGGATTTTTCCGCAGTGACGGCAGAGGAGATTTCGAGCGTGGAGGCCACCCCCTGCCAGGTGGTGGAGATCGTGAGCGGATGAAACGGCGGTCTTTGCACCCCGCTCAGATGGAGTGAGCCCTGATGGCGCGGCGCAGCGAGCGGACCCTCCGCAGTGGCCTTGACCTCCGCCGCAATCCACGTGGTGCCGGCGGGCAACCAGCGGGCAAACCATGCGGGAGTGAGCCTGGCGTCCAGCGCGACATCGGACAATTCCCGCGTCAGCCAGTTCACCGCACCATGCGCTTCAACCATGCTGGATTCGTCCAGCTGCAGCCGGAGGGTGGTCAGCTCCAACCGCGGCCACGCCAACGCACCGCGGGCTTCGGCGGACTTGATGGAGAAGCCCGGTAGGGAGATATCGCTGAACTGGAGTTCAAAGGCCTGGCGGGCCGCGGCGGTATTGCCCGCCACGGTCACGGTGCCCGCCACTTTGCCGTGCGCCGATTCAAGCCAAGGCACTTTGGACAAATCCGCCTGCACGGCCAGTTGGGCCGGTTCCGCCGGCAGGGGAGCGGACAGACCAAAGGTCACCGGCGCGGTCAGCGTCGCGGTGGCGAACGGCGCGGCCACATGAAGCGCCGTCAGGGTCACCTCGCTGAGATTGCCGTGGGCGGTGGCACTGGCCTCGAAAGGTGGCGCCTTGGCACCAGCAGCGGGCTCGGCCCGGGCGCTGAGCGACAGGTCGAATGCGCTTTGCTTCCAGATCAACCGCGCCGCGCCGCGCACCTCTGCATACGGGGTGCCCAGTTTCATCCGGGCCGCCGGCACCCGCCAGTTCTCCGCCACGGCACTGGCCTCGACCGGGAGCCAGCCGGCGTCAGAAAACCGGGCGGCCAGTTGCAGCGTTTGCCCCCAGAGCACGGCGTCGCCCTTGAGCTCCGCCCCGGCCAGCTCGAGCCGTAATCGCGCGTCGTGCCCGGCGGTTTGCGTGGTCAGTGCGAGCGAACCGTCCGCGGCCGGAACGAGCACAAAGTCGAATACTTGACTGGCCAGGCGCACTCCGTCCACCTTGAGTATGGAGTTCTGCCAGTCGGCTCGCGCGATCGTCAGGTCCGCACCGAAGCCGCGAATCTCGCCTGACATCAGAGAGGCCCGCGGCAGCCAGAAGCGCAGGAATGGACCGAACCGTTGTGCCGCCGCCCGTAACGCCGGGAGGCAATTGATCGGTTGGTTGCCGGAAAGGGTGGCCGGGCCGGGACTGCGCTGGATCCGCCAGCCTTCGACCGCGAGAGCGGGCGGGACTCCCCGCAATTGTTGCGTGAGCCACGCCAGCGGGGTGAGCGACCGGATCTGGCCCGCCGAGAACTCGATCGTCGCGTTCGCGTAGTGCACTCCCAGCAACCGGAAATGCGCATAGCCCGCGCGTTCATAACGTTCGAACGTGATCCCCCGCGCTTGCAAGACAGGTCGGAGCACCGCGCCCAGCCACCAAGGCAGCGTCGCGAGGCCCAGGCCCACGATGCCAACGGCAAATAAAAATACCTTTAGCCAACGGGCCATGTTTCCTTAGACCCACGCGGCCGGGCTCGGTAACGGGCCAATTCTTGGCGAAGGACGCGGTTCGATTATGACAGGAATCAAGCAACCGGTAGGAAAGCTTCGCAAAATCTGCGTGGGTCGGGCCGGCCGCCTGTGCTAGGCTCTTGGAGCTGGAAAACTCTTCCTATGACCACCACCACCTCCCAACTGCTGCCCATTCTCCAGACCTCGATTGGTCCGGTCATTTTGATATCAGGCGTCGGCCTGCTGCTGCTGACCCTGACCAACCGCTTCGGCCGCATGCTCGACCGCGCCCGCCAGCTCAATCAGGAACTGGGCGCCGGCCCCGCCCCGGCCAAGATGGAGGCGATCCGCGCGCAAATCGCCATCCTGATCCGGCGCGCCAGCATCCTGCGTCTCTCCATCACGCTCGGTTCCCTGACCGTGCTGCTGGCGGCGGTGCTCATGCTCCTGCTGTTCCTCGGCGCTTCGCTGCAGCTCGAGCTGAGCGGGATCATCGCCGTGGTGTTCTGCGTGGCTTTGCTCAGCCTCATCGGTTCGATGCTCGCCTTCATCTTCGACATGAACGTCGCCCTCAAGGCGGTGCGGCTTGAACTGAAGCTATGATCGCGCCGGGTCCGGGCGGACCCAGAGGTCGGCCTGGAGCAGGCCCCATTCGCTGGTCCGCCGGCCTGCCAGGGCAAAACCCTGCGCGGCCAGCAGCTTGTCCGGCGCCGTCAACCGGACGGCCCCAAGGCCGGTGACCACCCGGAAAAAAGCATACATCAACGCGTGCACCAATCGCGCACGCCACCGGGCCAGGCCGCGCGGCGGCACGGCAAAATCCGCCACCACCCAGCGGGCACCCGGGGCCGAGGCCCCGGCCAGCACGCCGATCACGGCGCGCAATTCGTCGCCGCCAAAGCAATCGAGGAAAAAGTTGGTGACGATGGCATCGTAGCGACCGGCCGGCGGCTGCCAGTCCGGCAGCACCGCGTGGACGAAGGTCAAACGCGGCATGTCGAGCCCGGCCCGGTAGGCCCTTTTTTCCGCGGCCGCCAACATGCCGGCACTGGCATCGACGCAGGTGACGTGGGCGTGCGGGCTGCGCGCGAGCAGTTCCCGCAAGACCGGGCCATGGCCCAGGCCGGCGACAAGGATGTTCCGCCGGTCGGCGACACCGTCGAGCCACGTGGTGCGGCAGCGTTGCAGGCGCGGCCCGGCCAGAAGCTTTTCCATCCAGGTGTAATGCGGCGCCAGCACGTCGAATCCCGGCCGTGCGGCCAGGGTCCACCAGCACCCGGCGATCGCCGCGCCGACCGCATAGGCCAGCACGTCATACCAGTCGCCGACGGCGGAGCGGAAAAGGTGCGGCGCCACTGCCTCGGCCGCAACCGACCACACCACAAAGTACAGGGCGATTTCACTCCAAGCCGGCCAGGCATCATCCGGTCGGAGACCTAGCCGGCGATAAATCCAGAGCAAGAGCGGCAGCGCCGCCGGGATCAGCAGATAGTCCGTCGAGTAGCTGTGCCAGAACACGGCGGCGGTGTGTGGCCGGATGATCCAGCGCTCGACCGCATAAACCGCGCAGGAGAGCACGCAGAGCGGATCGAGTCCGTAGCGGAACCGCCTCACAGGAGACCGGCGATCATCAGGCCCGCGCCGAATGCGAGGGCAATGCGGACGAGAAAACTGGTGCGGGGATCAAGCGTGGAGAACATGGCAGTTTAGGTAGGTGCTTTTTTCGGAAAAGCAAAGCAGGAGAGGCGTCCACGGGCTAAGCCGGGCTCGACAAGGCGCTTGCGGAATAGGCGTGCCGCATTAGGACACCGGCGTGAAAGTCACGGCGGACGACATAGCGCAACTGCTGGCGAGTTCGCCGCCGCGGCAGGTGCCCACGCATGTGGCCAGAGCGGCGGTCGGGCGCGGCCCCGGCTGGTTTCTGCCGCTGTTCGGACTGGCGATCGGCGCCGTCAGCTCCGTGTTCGTCGCGGTATTTTTTCCGTGGCGGTGCTGGGATGATTGGCGGCTGGCGGGGGGCGGCACCCGCGCCGTCCCGGGGGTGATCACCGCGGTGAACCGGACCAACCTGTCGCTCAACAAGACGCGGGTCATGGAATATGAGTTCCGTTACACGCCCGATGATGGCCGGCTCCGGCAGGACCGTTGCTACACCACCGGAAACCGGTGGGCCCGCGGAATGGGCGTGACGGTGAACTATCTGGTGGCGGCACCCGACGTGGCCTGCGTTGAGAGCGCCCGGTTGAGCAAGAGCGGCACTGCCGGCCTGGTGCTGATCATCTTTCCTCTCACCAGTGGCGGTCTGATTGCCTGGTTTGTCGTCTGCTGGCGGAGGACGAGGCGATTGTTGCGCGAGGGCTTCGTGGCGGAGGTGAATGTGCGCTCCGTCGAGGAAACGTCGATGCAGGTGAACAAGCAAAATGTCTACCGCATCGTGCTCTCCTCTCCGATCCAGCCAGACGGGCCGCCGGTCATGATAAAACGCGTGAACCGGCCGGAGGTCGAACTGGCGCGCCAGCGGGCGAGCGACAAGCAACCGGTCTTCGTCCTCTATGATCCACGCCGGCCCGCGTGGATGCTTTTCCCCGAGGCGCTGATCGATAACTGATCTTGGCGACCCGGCTTCAGGGGATCGTCATTGCGCGGCGCGGAGGAAGCGCAGGGCCTCTCGGCGGTTTCGAATTCGGCGGGCACACCCCAAGGTGCGCCACATTCAGCCGACCGGCGGTTGGAACGGGAACGGGCGAGGCTCAGCGGCTGAGACGTTCCGTAACATACTTCAGGAACGCAGCCGGGTCGGACGTCAGCGCGACCTGCGCGTTGGGGGCGCGGTCCGCAACCACGCGGGTCAGGCCGTCGGCGTCGACCGTGATATGCATTGGGGTCAGAGGGACCAAGGACGGCGTGGCAACGAGCGCGACCGCCAGATTGTCAAACAGCGTGGGCACCTCGGCGTTCCAGGTGTTGGTGTGCCGCCAGATGAAATCGAGCGATGCGAGGGCGTCATTCAACGGCATGCCCCGCGAAAAGATCCGCACCTTCCACTCCGGCGTCAGCTTCAGGTCCGCGGTGGAATCGAGCGGGGCGACCAGCAGCGGCACGCCGGAGGAAAACACGGCCTGGGCGGCCTTCGCGTTGGACTTGATGTTCCACTCCGGCTCCGGTTTCGAGCCCGGCGCATATCCACGCAAAACTGAACCGCCCATGAGGGCGATCGCCTTGATCTTGCCGCCAATCCCGGGCTCGGAATCCAGCAGGGCGGCGATGTTGGTCAGTTCCCCGGTGGCGATGATCGTGATCTTGCCCGGCTGGGCGTTGATCTGCCCGCGCATGAATTCCACGGCGCCGCTGGGGTGCAGCGTGGACGAGGCGAAATCCTTGGCCCAGACGGTATGGCCCAGATATTCCATCGGGTGGGAAATGCCGGCGTGGACGGGAGTGTCCACCCGTCCGTCCACCGCGAGCATCTTGGCCGCGAGCCGGGCCCGGGCCACCGTGTCGCCCGAGACCGTGGTCACCCCCAGCAGGTGCAGTTCGGGGCTGCGAAGGATCTGGGCCAACGCGTAGGCGTCGTCGATGTCGCCCCCGATGTCGGTGTCGAAGATGACGGGGATGGCTTCAGCGGCGCGGGCCGCCAAGGGCAGCAACAAGACCACGAGGATGTGGCGCCAGAGCCGGAGCAGTCGGAGGGGTGGCATGAGGTTCAGACTGGCATAACCCCCCGGAACCGAAAGCACAAAGGCGGCGCTTGGGAGGATCGGAAGAAGGCCACCATCCACCCGCCATCTCGGCGACTGGAAGCCGCCGCGGCGCGGCGCAAGATCATGCCGGGCGGCAGAGCAGATACAGCCACATGGGGGTTTCGTCGGGACTCCGTTGGACGGCGCCGGAGATCATTTCGAGGCCGGCGGCGGCGACCTCGCCGCGCCACCAGTCGACCGGCTTCACGGTAAGGTGCAGCGGGGCGCCGAGAACTTTCGGGCCGAAGGAATCAGGGAACAGCGCGATACCGAGGAAGACGCAGCGGGTGGCCGCGGCGCGCAGATTTCCGAGGACGGCGGAAACCTGGTCGGTCGGAATGTGCTCCATGACATCGGTGCAGACCACGGCATCATTGGGGGCCGGCAGGGTGCCTGGTTCCCATAGGCAGCCGGTGGTCAGCAGTTCTGCTTCCCGGCCGGCGAACCAAGGGTCGAGGCAGTTTTCCGCTATGTCGAATCCGCGGATCGTGAATTCACCGGCATGCTCCTCGACGATCCGGCGCATGAACTTGCCCGAGCCGCAGCCGGCATCGAGGATTGTCCGCACGCCGAGCGCGCCAAATTGTTTGGCCAGGTCGAGTCTTTCCAGGGCATGCACTCCCGGGGAGAATATCCGGTAGTCATCGCAACGCCACATCCGCTCGTATTTGGCCTTCTCGTGTTCGGCCGAGGTGGGTTCGAGGAGAGCGGGATCGGGCATGATTGGGTGGCTGGACGTAACGGCAGTTGCCCCGGGTGAAGGATCCCGGGTAGGTTCATCCCCGTTATCGGCACAATCCGCCGAAACTTGGCCGAAATCAGTAAACCTGATCTTCGAGCAAAGCGAACAGTTCGGCTTCCGTGATCCGGCGCTGCTTCATGGAGTCGCGTTCGCGCAGGGTGAAGGTGTCGCCGGGCTTCTCGATGGTCTCGAAGTCGATGGTCACGCACCAGGGCGTGCCGGCCTCGTCCTGGCGGCGGTAGCGTTTGCCGATGGCGCCGCCGTCGT
>CAZZDB010000075.1:0-17171 GCA_964652485.1 uncultured Oleiharenicola sp. | reverse complement strand
GCCGAAGCCGCGCTCGGTGAAGTTGAGGCCGTTGCGCACGGTGCGGCCGATGCCGTCATCCTCGCGCCACTTGATGTATTCGGTGGCCACGCCGCCCTGCATGATGAAATCCTCGATGAGGTGGCCGACCTCGTTGTCGACCAACGCAGTGCAGACGCCGGTTTTCAGGCCGAAGCATTTGCGGAGACCGCGCGAGGTGTTGTATTCGCCGCCGCCCTCCCAGGCGGTGAACGAGCGGGCGGTGCGGACGCGGCCCTCGCCCGGATCGAGGCGAAGCATGACCTCGCCGAGCGAGAGTTGGTCGAGGCGGCACGTGGCCGCGGGTTTGATTTTGAGCGACATGGTGGGAATTATTTGGCGGCGTTGGCGGCGGCGACGAACTGTCTGGCGCGGGCGGTGATGGCAGCCCAGTCGCCGGACTTCAGCGCGGCGGGGGCGACGAGCGCGCTGCCGGCGGCGGTGGCGAAGGCGCCGGCCTTGAGAAAGTCGCCGACGGTCTCGGGCGTCACGCCGCCGGTGGGCAGGAACTCCAGTTTGGGAAACGGGCCCTTGAGCGACTTGATGTAGGCGGCGCCAAAGAACTCGGCCGGGAAGATCTTGATGACGTCGGCGCCGAGGTCGTGGGCGGTGCAGGCCTCGGTGGGAGTGAGCGCACCGGAGAGGACCGGCACATCCAGTTCCTTGCACACGGCGATGACCGTCGGGCGGACGGCGGGCGTGACGATGAACTTCGCGCCGGCGGCGATGCCTTTCCGCGCGGTGTCGGCGTCAAGCACGGTGCCGAGGCCGAGGAGGACACCGGGCAGTTCCCGCGCGACCTGCGCGCAACACTCGATTGCGTTGGGCGTGGTCATCGTGAGCTCGATGCAGTTGAGGCCGCCGGCAGACAGGGCGCGGGCGCAGTCGAGCAGGCTGGCGGAACTGTCGGCGCGGATGAGCGCGATGACTTTTTCGGCCTTGAGGCGGGCGAGGACTTCGGACTTGGTCATGGGGAGGCGGCGCAGCGCCGCAGTTGAAAGTTGAAGGGTGGGAGTCGAGAGAAGGAAGAAGGAGGATCGCCCAGCGGTGTCATCCTGAGCGCAGCGAAAAATCCGGAATTACGTCCGCGAGCGGTTGTGCCGATGGATTCTTCACTTCGTTCAGAATGACAAACCAGGGGGGACTCACTCCCCGCCCGCCCACCGGGGCTTGGAGCGCAGGTGGTAGAGGCGCTCGCCGGCCTTGGGCTCGAGGAAGACACCCTCAGGCTCGCGGTTGGCGTAATCGGCCGGGTTGATCGTGCGCCAGTCGCGATAGCCGAGGTTGATCTTTTTGCAGGTGGCCTCGGGGATGCCGGTGGCGAGGGTCACGCGCACGCGCGGCGTCTCGATGCCCGTCTGCTCGTCGTAGGTGCCGATACCGTGAACGTGGGTGGAGTGGGCGAGGGTGCCCCAGGGCTCGTCCTTGAACTTGTCCCATTGCTTGAGGAAATACTGGACGCAGTGGTAGCCGATGCGCTCGATCATCTTGCCGTGGACGAGCGAGACCTCTTGGATGTGCGGCGCGTAGATGATGAGTTCGCCGCCGTCGGCGACGATGGGCTCGAGCTTGTACATGCACTTCCCGCCGACCCAGAGCTCGTCATACATCCGCGGAGCGCACGAGAGGACCGTGTGGAACGGGTGGTCCTTGTAGGTGATATGCAGTTCCTGCGAAAGTTCGCTGGCGTCGTCCCAGGCCTGCTCGGGCGTGCCCGCGAACAGGCCGGCGAGGTCGCCGTGGCCCTGCACGACCATGCAGAAACAGAGCTTGGGCACGGTGACCATGGCGCCGGCGCGGTCGACGACCTTGCGGACGGGAGTCCACTTGTTGCCGATGATCATCGGGTTCGTGACGACGGCGCCGAGCCAGTGGAAGAAATTCAGGATGCCCGGGCCGGCCACGCCGGGGAAAAGGTATTTGTTGCCGCCGGAGAAGCCGACGACCTCGTGCGGGAAGACCGGGCCGCAGATGATGATCTGGTCGTAGTCGAAGAGGCGCCGGTTGATATACACGGGCACGTCCAGCGCGAAGAGACCGCCGGAGAGCTCCCGGATGTCCGCGGCGGGAATATGGCCAAGGTCGCGGAGCGCCGCGGGATTGTCCCACTCGTGGTTGATGAACTCAACGTCCCGGTAAGTGGAGGCGCGCTCGGCGGCGGTGATCCCGACCCGCTCGTCAATGGCCTCAGCCGGCATCGCGGGGTGGGTGCCGAGGGCGATCATCACGTCAAATTTCCCCGTGACCGCGCCGATCTGGCGGAAAAGCGTCTGGAACATGAGGCCGACGGGCGCGGTGCGCGTGCCGTCGGGGATGATCAGCAAGACGCGCCGGCCGCGATAATCCCCCGGGGGGCAGGCGGCGGCGACGAGGTCGCGGACCTGGCCGGCCTCGAGGGACCGGCCGGCGGGGGCAATTGAACGATGCGGAGCCACGGCCATGGGAGCCTCCTGGGTTTCAGTCGTGAAGCTCGGTGTAACCGAGCAGCCGGGAGAGATCGGCGGCGGCGGCCTTCACCGCGACGGCCATCTCCGGAATGCGATCCTTGGAGAAGCGGACGGTCGCGGCGGTGATGCCGATGGCGGCGACGACCTTGCCGTCCGAGCTATGAACCGGGGCCGCGAGGCAGCGGACACCGAGATGGAATTCCTCGTCGTCAAGGCTGTAGCCGCGCTTGCGGGTCAGTTCGATCTCGCGGCGTATCTCGGCGACCGTGGTGAGAGTGTGCACGGTGCGTTTCGGCAGCGGGGTCTGGCCGACGATATCCTCCAGGCGGGGATAATGCAGGAAGGCGAGGAGGGACTTGCCGGTGGACGAGCAATAAAGCTCGGCCAGGAAGCCGGGGCGCGAGGCGGCGCGGAGCGGGTGGGGGCTGTCCTGGACGGCGACAATGAGCGAGCGGTTGTCGCAGGGGATGGCGAGATGGGAGGTCTCGGCGACCCGGGCCGTGAGCTTTTCGAGGACGGGCAGGGCGGTGGTGCGGATCTCTGTGCCGGCGAGGGAAGCGTTGCCCAGCTGGATCAACACGGGTCCCAGCTCGTAATGGGCGCCGTTCTTCCGCACGAGGCCCTCGAGGTGCAGGGTGGTCATGATCCGCAGGGTCGTCGTGATCGGGATGCCGAGCTTGCGGCCGATGTCGGCCACCTTGAAACCGTCCGAGCTGCGGCCGAGCAGCTTCAGGATGCGGCAGGCGTTGCGCAGGTTGGGGATGACGTAGCGCTCCTGGCCGGGGGCGGGCGTCGCGGGAGCGGGGGTAGGCGGAGGAGGGGAAGCGGGCACTGGGAAAAAGGTTGGTCGATTTTAGGACGTGACCAAGGCTGATTGAGGCCGGGGCTATGAAATTTTAGTTGCCACCAACGTTGCAAATTTCAAATATGGATTGCAAGTTCATTAGTGAATTAGGACGCCTGAAACGCCGGGCTTCATCACCCCTTGCTCCCCACCCCATGAAATCCAGACCCCATCAGGGCTGTCCTTGGAGCACCTGGTCGGCGTTGCCGCCGGCCGGTCGCCTGCATTAGGGTCCGGGGAATTCGATCATTCAACCACCAATCATTTCATGGACATACTGCCCAGCATAGACCCACGCGGCTACCCGCGAATGTCGACCAGCGAACTCCGCCAGGCCTTCCTGGTGACGGGACTCTTTCAACCCGGCCAGGTGGTGCTCAAATACTGGGAGACCGACCGCACCGTGATTGGCGGCGCGATGCCGGGTGCGGAGAAGCTGCCGTTGGGCTGTCCCCGGGAGCTGGCGGCCACGTTCTTCAACGAACGCCGCGAACTCGGCATCATCAACCTCGGCGAAGCCGGCACGGTCGAGGTCGACGGGAGGGTTTTCACACTCCAGCCGCACGACTGTCTGTACGTCGGGCGTGGTGTGCGCAGCGTGATCTTCGCGTCCGCCGCCGCCGCGCGGCCGGCCCGGTATTACCTGCTCAGCTACCCGGCCCACCTGGACCACCCCACGACGCAGGCGGCCTTCGCGTCGACGACCGGCGCCCAACTCGGCACGGCAGAAGGGGCCAACCGGCGCATCCTCTACAAATTCATCCACCCCGGCGGAATCAAGAGCTGCCAGCTCGTCATGGGCGTGACGATGCTGCAGCCCGGCGGCATCTGGAACACCATGCCGGCCCACACGCACCTCCGCCGCTCGGAGGTCTACCTCTACTTCAACGTGCCCGCCGAGGCGACGGTCTTCCACTTCGCGGGCCGGCCGGATGAAACCCGCAACATCATGGTGCACGACCGCCAGGCCGTGCTCTCCCCGCCGTGGTCCGTTCACTGTGGCGCCGGCACGTCCGCCTACAGCTTCGTCTGGGGCATGGGGGGCGAGAACCAGGAATTCGCCGACATGGACGCCGTGGCCATCAATTCCATGCTCTGAGGGCCGCCCCGCCTTACCCCACCATGAGCTCGATCATCGACAGTTTCAGACTCGACGGAAAAACCGCGCTGGTCACGGGCGCCGCCCGCGGTCTCGGCCAGGGCATGGCCCTCGCCCTGGCGGACGCCGGCGCCAACATCGTGGCCGTCGACATCCTGCCCGCGGCCGATACCGTCAGGCAGGTGGAGGCCCTCGGGCGCCGGGCGGTGGCGATCACCGGCAACCTCGGCGACCGCGCCGCCGTCCCGCAGGTCGTCGCCGAGGCGCGGCGGAACTTCCCGGGCCTCGATATCCTCGTAAACTGCGCCGGCATCATCCGCCGCGAGGACTTCGTGAAATTTTCCGAGAAGGACTGGGACGACGTGATGGGCATCAACATCGATGCGGTCTTCTTCCTCAGCCAGGCGTTCTGCCGCGACGTTATCGCGCGCGGGGCCCGCGGCAAGATCATCAACATCGCCTCGATGCTCTCGTTCCAAGGCGGCATCCGGGTGCCGTCCTACACCGCCTCGAAGAGCGCCGTGCAGGGGCTGACCCGCCTCATCGCCAACGAGCTCGCCGGCCAGGGCATCAATTGCAACGCCATCGCCCCGGGTTACATGGCCACCGACAATACCGCGCCGCTGCGCGCCGACGAGAAGCGCGCCGCCGCCATCCTCGAGCGCATCCCCGCCGGCCGCTGGGGCACGCCCGACGACCTACGCGGCGCCGTGGTCTTCCTGGCGTCGCCGGCTTCCGATTACATCAACGGTTACACGGTCGCGGTCGACGGCGGCTGGCTCGCCCGCTGAGCCCCCTTCCACATGAGAACGCGCAACCGACTCATCCCGTTGCTGCCGTTGCTCGCGGGCGTCGCCTGCGGCGCAGCGCAGCTCAAGATCACCGTCACGCACGACCTCGCCGCCGCCCGGCCCGCCGAAACCATCACGGTGCCGTGGGCCGAGGTGAACCGGGCGCTGCCCGGGGCGATGCTCCAGCACATCGCGGTCAAGGACGCCGCGGGAAACAGCCTGCCCTACCAGGTCACCAATGTCGCCCCCGAGGCCAAGGACCCGCACAACCTCGGGATCGCCTACGGCGACCTCATCTTCCAGCACGATTTCGCGGCCGGCGAGAAGTCCGCCGCGTTCACCGTCGAGACCACCGCGGCCGTGGCACCGGTCTTTCCGGCCCGGGTCTTCGCCCGTTACGTTCCCGAGCGGCTCGATGATTTTGCGTGGGAGAACGACAAGCTCGCCCACCGCACCTACGGGCCCGCGCTCGCGGCACCCGACGAGCCCCGACGCGGCAAGGAAGTGCTCGTCACCAGCGGGCTCGACGTCTGGTGCAAGCGGGTCAGCTACCTGGTCGTCGACCGCTGGTATAACAAGGGGCACGACCACTATCACCACGACGAGGGCGAGGGCATGGACATGTATCAGGTCGGCACCTCGCGCGGTTGCGGGGGCACCGGCGTGTGGGACGGCAAGAAGCTTTGGGTCGGACGCAATTACGCCACCTGGAAGGTCATCGCCAACGGGCCGATCCGGGCGATCTTCGAGCTCACCTACGAGGCGTGGGACGCCAACGGCCTGAAGGTCGCGGAAACCAAGCGCTTCACGGTCGATGCCGGCCACAACCTCGACCAGATCGAAAGCACCTTCACCGTGATCGGAGACGCCGCCAAGGAAATCACCGTCGCCATCGGTGTGAACAAGGACAGCGGCGACAAGGGTCAGGACGCCCGCGCCGAGCTGACCAAGGATTTGGCCGGCGGCTGGTTCACCCAGTGGGAGGCGCAGAAGACCAATGGCTCGATCGGCGAGGCGGTCATCGTGCCCGCTGGCGCGCTGCAGGGCTTCGCGGAAGACGTGGTCAACCAGCTGGTCCTCGCCAAGGTCGTTTCCGGCCGGCCGCTCCGCTACTATGTTGGTGCGGGCTGGTCCAAGGCGGGTGAATTCACGACGGCGGCGGACTGGACCGCCTACGTCGCCGCCTGCGCCGCCCGGCTCCGCTCGCCCGTCAAGGTCACGTTGGCCCCATGAAGTCCCGCCGCTGGTTCCTGATTCCCGTCGCCGGCCTGCTGGCCCTTGGCTCGATGGCCGCGGCGGATGATGGCACCGTGGCCGCCCTCATGGAGAAGGCAGCCGACTGGCAGCTGGCGCATCCGCGCTCCAACGACCGCGAGGGCAGACCCGACGGCTGGGTCAACGCGGCGTTCTACGCCGGCGTGATGGCGCTGGCCCGGGACTCCGCCAGCCCGCGCTTCCACGACGCGATGATGCGGATGGCCGAGGGCAACCAGTGGAAGCCGGGCGCGCGGCCCTATCACGCCGATGACCACGCGGTCTGCCAGACCTACCTTGACCTCTACCTGCTGCACCGCGAGCCACGCATGCTGGCGCCGACCCAGGAGCGCTTCGATTGGATCCTCGCGCACCCGAAGGACGACAACCTTGATTTCAACGAGGCGAAGAATCCCGACCGCCTCGACCGCTGGTCGTGGTGCGACGCGCTGTTCATGGCGCCGCCGGCCTGGGCCCTCCTGTGGAAGGCCACCGGCAACGCGGCCTACCTCGACTTCGCCGTGACCAAGTGGTGGGTCACGTCGGATTTCCTCTACGACAAGGAGGAGCATCTCTTTTTCCGCGACAGCAGCATGTTCGCGCGGAGGGAGAAGAACGGTCGCAAGATTTTCTGGAGCCGCGGCAATGGCTGGGTCTTGGGCGGCCTCGTGCGGCTGCTCGAGTTGCTGCCCGCCGATCACCCCGCGCGTCCGCGTTTCGAGAGGCAGTTCCACGAGATGGCGGAAAAGGTCATGCCGCTCCAGCAGGCCGACGGCTTCTGGCGCGCGAGCCTGCTCGCTCCGGAAAGCTACCCGATGCAGGAGACCAGCGGCACCGGCTTCTACTGCTATGCCCTCGCGTGGGGCGTCAACCACGGTCTGCTCGACCGGGCCGCATTTGAGCCGTCCGTCCGGCGGGCGTGGGCCGCGCTGGCCGGCTGCGTCAACGCTGACGGCAAGCTCACCCACGTGCAGCCCATCGGTTTCACGCCCGTCATCTTCGACCCCGGATCATCCGAACCCTTCGGCGTCGGGGCCTTTCTGCTCGCCGGTTCCGAGGTCCGCCGCCTCGGGGTCCGGTAGTTTCCCGTCATGAACTCCGCGCCTTCCCGCTTCGTCCGCGCCGCCCTGCTCGCCGCCGGACTGCTGGCCTCCGTTTCCGCCCAGACGCCGGCCCGGCTCGGGCCGAAGTTCGACGGCGCCACGCCGCTGGAGTGGTCGCAACGCCTCGCCGATTCCGAGATGAAACGGCTCGGCGATTCCCTGGAAGCCGGCGGATCGAACCCGAAGGCCCGCTGGGATTATTCGCCCGGCGTGCTCGCCCTGGCGCTGGTCCGGCTCGGCGCCGCGACCGGCAGCGACACCTACGTGCAGTTCGGCACGCGCGCCGTGGCCTCGCATGTCAACGCCGACGGCACGATCCAGGGTTACAGGCTCGACGACTACAACATCGACAACCTTCCGCCGGGCAAGGTGCTCCTCGCCGCGCTTGATCGCGGCGTGAAGAACGAGGCTTGGACCCGGGCCGTGCAGGCGCTGCGCACCCAGATGGCCACCCACCCGCGCACGAGCGAAGGCGGTTTCTGGCACAAGCAGCGTTACCCGCACCAGATGTGGCTCGACGGCCTCTACATGGCGTCGCCCTTTCTCGCGCAATACGCCGGCCTGTTCAACGAACCCGCGCTCTACGACGACGTCGCGAAACAGATCGTGCTCATGGACCGCCGCAGCTACGACCCCACAACCGGCCTGTACTGGCACGCGTGGGACGAGGCACACGCGCAGAGCTGGGCGGATCCGAAGACTGGCGTTTCCCCGAATTTCTGGAGCCGCGCCATCGGCTGGTATGGCATGGCGATCGTCGACTCGCTGGACTACCTGCCGGTCAGCCAACCCGGGATCGACGAGATCGTGAACATTCTCAGGCGCGTCGTCGACGGCGCCGTCAAATGGCAGGATCCGGCGAGCGGCGTCTGGTGGCAGGTCACCAACCTCGGCACCCGCGAAGGCAACTACCTCGAGGGCTCCGGCTCCGCGATGTTCGTCTACACGCTCGCGAAGGGGGTCAACCAGGGCTACCTGCCACGCGAGAAATACCTGCCCGCTATCGTCCGGGGCTACGCGGGCCTGCTGAAGACCTTCGTGAAGACGAATTCCGACGGCACGGTCCGCTTCACGCCGGTTTGCACCGGCGCCGGCCTCGGCTACACCATGGCGGACGGCAGGACGCCGCGCGACGGTTCCTTCAAGTACTACATCAGCGAACCCGTCGCGGACAATGACCCCAAGGGCACCGGCCCGTTCATCCTCGCCGGGATCGAGGTGCAAAGACTGCTGGCCGGCGCCGGCCGCGAGGTGCCGCAACGCGTCACCGGCTGGGACTCGTTGCCCGCCGTGCTCGCGCACATTCAGGCACCGGAGTTTCCCGCGCGCGATTTTTCCATCACCGATTTCGGCGCGAAGCCCGCCACCGATTCCTCCGCCGCGCTCAAAGCCGCCATCGCGGCCTGCCACCAGGCCGGCGGCGGCCGCGTCGTGGTGCCCGCGGGCGAGTGGCTCACGGGCGCCGTCCACCTTCTGAGCAACGTCAACCTGCACATCGCCAAAGGCGCGACGCTGCGTTGGATCTTCGATGAGACGAAATACCCGGTGGTCTATACGCGCTGGGAGGGCGTTGAATGCATGAATTTCTCGCCGTTGATCTACGCCTACGAACAGGAGAACATCGCCGTCACCGGCGAGGGCACCCTCGATGGCGGCGCCGACTGGGCAACATGGTGGGGCTGGAATAACAAGTCGGCCGGCGCGGTGAAACAGACGCCCGCTCGCGACAAACTCAACCAGATGGGCGAGTCCGGCGTGCCCGTCGCGGAGCGCGTCTTCGGCCTCGGCAGCTTCCTGCGGCCGAATTTCATCCAGCCGTACCGGTGCAAGAACGTCCTGATCGAGGGCGTGACCATCGTGCGTTCGCCGATGTGGGAACTGCACCCGGTGCTGTCGCAGAACATCACCGTGCGCGGCGTGAAGATCAATTCCCACGGTCCGAACAACGACGGCTGCGACCCGGAGTCGTGCCGCGGCGTGCTCATCGAGGACGCGGTGTTCGACACGGGCGATGACTGCATCGCCATCAAGTCCGGCCGCAACGGCGACGGCCGGCGCGTCAACGTGCCCAGCGAGGACTTTGTCATCCGCCGCTGCATGATGCAGGATGGCCACGGCGGTGTGGTGCTGGGCAGTGAGTGCACCGGCGGCATCCGCAACATCTTCGTCGAGGACTGCACGATGGACAGCCCCAATCTTGACCGCGCGCTGCGCTTCAAGGACAACGCCGTGCGTGGGGGCACCCTCGAAAATGTCTTCATGCGCAACGTGCAGATCGGCCGCGTCAGCGAGGCCGTGCTCACCATCGACCTGCTCTACGAGGAGGGCGCGAAGGGTTCATTCGCGCCCGTCGTCCGCAACGTGCAGCTGGACCGGGTCACCAGCACCGGGAGCCCGCGCCTGCTGTTTATCCGCGGGTTCGAGGGGGCCACTATCGACAACATCCGGATCAGTAACTCCGTGTTCAATGGGGTGAGTGAAACGGAGGTTGTGCAGCACGCGGGAACGATCACGTTCCAGAACGTTACCGTCAACCCCGCCCAGGCCGCCCCGAGTCTTAACTCCCGCCCGGCGCCGTAGTCCCCCGCCCCGCGCATCGCTCTCATGACCCCAACCGTCTCCCCGTCCGCCTCCCCTCCAGACCAGAGAATCGGCAACTATCGCTGGGTGATCTGCGCCCTCCTGCTGTTTTCCACGACGATCAATTACATGGATCGCCAGGTCATCAGCTACCTGAAGGAATTTTTCTGCAGCCCCGCCGCTCAGGGTGGCTTCGGTTGGAGCAACTCCGATTACGCCAACGTCGTCTCGGCCTTCACCGCCTTCTACGCCGGCATGACGATTTTCGCCGGCATCATCATCGACAGGATCGGCACCAAGCTCGGCCTCGCGCTTTCGCTGATCGTCTGGTCGGGTTTCGGCATTGCCAACGCCTTCGTCGGCCGGCTGACGGTCTCCCACATGATCGTGCGCAGCGCCTTTGGCATCGGCGAGGCCGGGAACTTTCCCGCCTCGATCAAGACAGTCGCCGAATGGTTTCCCAAGCGCGAGCGCGCCCTCGCGACCGGTATCTTCAACTCCGGTTCGAACATCGGGGCCATGGTCAGCGCACTCTTTGTCCCCTGGTGCCTGATCCATTTCGGCGACCAGCACGGTTGGAAAATGGCCTACATCATCACCGGCGTGATCGGTCTGGTGTGGCTGATCTTCTGGTTCTGGCTGTATGCGTCCCCTGCACAGCACAAACAGATCACGAAGGCAGAATACGACTACATCCATAGCGACGACCAGCACGAGCCGGCCGGGTCGGGCACCGGCAAGGTCTCATGGTTCAAACTTCTCCGCTATCGGCAGACCTGGGCCTTCTTCTTCGGCAAGTTCATGACCGACGGCGTCTGGTGGTTTTACCTCTTCTGGCTGCCGGACTACCTGAGAAAACAGTTCGGCATGGACAAGCATGAGGTGATGCTGCCGACCTTCACCGTCTACGGGGTCGCCATCATCGGCAGCATTTTTGGCGGCAGCCTGCCCATGACGCTCATGAAACGCGGCCTGGAAGCCTACAAGGCCCGCATGACCGCGATGTTCATCATCGCGCTCTTCCCCGTGGCGGTGATCACCACGCAATACTTCGGTGATGTCGGGCGCTTCGGTCATCTCGCCTCGTGGCTCGCGGTCGCGGTGATCTGCGTCGGCGCGGCCGCGCACCAGGCCTGGTCGGCCAATCTCTTCACCACCGTCTCGGACATGTTCCCGAAGAAAGCCGTCGGCTCCGTCACGGGGATCGGTGCCGCGGCCGGCGGTCTCGGCGGCGTGCTCGTCCAGAAACTGGCCGGCTGGCTCACGGATCTGTTCCCGCTGCATGCCTACCTGATCATGTTTTCCCTGTGTGCGTTTAGCTACCTGGTCGCCTGGGGCCTGATGAAGGCCTTCGTCCCGCGACACCGGACCATCACCGATCTCTAGACCGCCCGGGAAGCCATGGCACCGCCTCGCCCTTCAACCCTGGACTGAACATGAATCCTTGTTTTGGCACGGCCCCGCCCGGCCTCCCCGGCCGGTTCCGGCGACTGCTTCTTGCGCTTCTCCCGGCCGTGGCGTTATCCCCCGGGGCGGTCGCCGCCGATGCCATCGTTGCCACCGACGGCTCCGGCCAATTCACCTCGGTGCAGGAGGCCATCAGCGCGGCGCCGATGCGCCCCGGCGACGCCGGCCCGCGCTGGGTCATCCTTGTCAAGCCCGGCACCTACAAGGAACGCATCTACGTCCAGCGCGAGCGCGGCAACATTCTCGTGACCGGTGAGGACCCGGCGACCACCGTCATCACCTACGACCTGCACGCCAACCTGCCCGGTCCGGACGGCAAGCCCATCGGCACGTTCCGTACGCCGACGCTGCAGGTCGATGCCGACGGCATGATCTGGGAAAATCTCACCATCGCCAACGCCGCGGGCGAGCCCGGCCCGCGGTCCTCGGGCCCGGCGGTTGTCCAGGCCCTGGCGTTGCGGGTCGATGGCGATCGCGTGACCTTCCGGCACTGCCGCTTCCTCGGCTGGCAGGACACCATCCTGGTCAACCGCGGCCGGCACTACTTCGCCGATTGTTACGTCGAGGGCAGCGTCGATTTCATCTTCGGGGCGGCGACCGCCTACTTCGACCGTTGCCACATTCACTGTCTCAAGGACGGTTACATCACGGCCGCCTCCACGCCCGAAGGCCAGCCGGACGGACTGGTGTTTGCCGACTGCACGATCACCGGGGCCGGAGGCGTGCAGACCTATCTCGGCCGGCCGTGGCGCAATTTTGCCCGGACAGTGTTTCTCCGCACGGAGATGTCGGACGTCGTGCGCCCCACGGGCTGGCACAACTGGAACAAGCCCGACGCGGAGAAAACCGCCTTCTATTACGAGTCCGGGAACACCGGGCCCGGCGCCAGGCCCGCGGCCAGGGTGCCCTGGCTGAAGCCGGCCGGCACGGGGGAGAGCGACCGCTATACGCCGCTTGCCGTGCTGGGCGGTGGCGATGGCTGGAATCCCGAGGCCGGCCCGACCTTACATTTCGCCGGCGACTCGACGATGGCGGACAAACCCGACATGGCTTTTCCCGAGCGCGGCTGGGGCCAGCTGTTTCGCGAACTCGTCCGCCCACCCTGGCATTTCGTCAACCATGCCGCGAACGGTCGCAGCACGAAATCGTTTCGCACGCTCGGCCACTGGGACCGCTTGATCGTGCAGCTGAAGCCCGACGACTGGGTCGTCATCGAGTTCGGCCACAACGACGCCAAGAAGGACGATCCGGTGCGCTACGCCGATCCGGCGACCGACTATCCGGCCAATCTCCGGCGGTTCGTGCAGGAGGTGCGCGCGCACGGCGCCCATCCCGTCCTCGCCACGCCCGTGGTCCGGCGCGACTGGGACGGATCCGGTCATTTGAAGGACTCCCACGGCGCCTACCTGAGGGCGGCCCGCACCGTCGCAGCGGAGGAAAAGGTGCCCCTGCTGGATATGGAAGCCTTGACGCGGCAGCTCGAAACCGGACTCGGCCCGGAGGGCTCGAAAAAATTGCACATGATCTCCACCTTCGGCGTCGATCCGCAGGTACCCAAGGAAAGAGCCGACAACACCCATTACGTTGAGACCGGCGCCCGGACCGTCGCGGAGCTGGCGGCGCGCGAGATGCAGCGGCTCGGCCTGCCGTTCGCCTCCTCGCTCGCGCTGCCGCCCGAACCCGCGGATCCGCGGCCTCACTGAGGCTGGCCTTTTCCCCATCGACAACCCAGACTTTCCCTTCCCATGAACCAGTCCTCCTATCTCGAATCCCTCTTTTCACTCTCCGGCAAGGTGGCCGTCGTCATCGGCGGCACCGGTGAACTCTGCGGCGCCATGGCCGAGGGTCTGGCCGGCGCAGGTGCCGAGGTTGTCATCGTCGGGCGCAACGCCGACAAGGCGAAGATCCGCCTCGACAAGATCGCCGCCGCGGGCGGCAGGGCGTGGTTCCACGCCGCCGAGGCGACGAGCAAGACCGAGGTCGAGAGGCTACGCGACGCCGTGCTGAAGAAATCCGGCCGCGTCGACATCGTGGTCAACGGCGCGGGCATCAACTCCGCCACGCCGTTCTTCGACATCAGCGAGGAGGAGTTTGACCGCATCCTGCGCGTCAACGTAAAGGGCGTGTTCCTCGGTTGCCAGGTTTTCGGCAAGTATCTCGTCGAGCGCGGGCAGGGCGGCTCCATCATCAACCTCGGTTCCATGTCCGGCATCGTGCCGCTGTCGCGCGTCATCACCTACTCGGCGTCCAAGGGCGCCGTGCACAATCTCTCGCTCAACCTCGCCCGCGAGTGGGCTACCGCCAAGGTGCGCGTAAACGTCCTCGTGCCAGGCTTCTTTCCGGCCGAGCAGAACAAGAAGGTCCTCACGCCCGATCGCGTTGCCAGCATCATGGGTCACACGCCGATGAAGCGCTTCGGTGAGGCCCGCGAGCTCATCGGTGCCACGCTACTGCTCGCGTCCGACGCCGCCGGCTCGTTCATCACGGGCGAGGAGCTCATCGTCGACGGCGGTTATCACGCAATGACGGTCTGACGCATTTGGTGACCGCTAATTTACCCATGTCCTCCATCAATCAGTTTCTCCTGAAAAACAATCTGCGGATCGCCCAGAATCCGTGCGTGAGCCCGGACTTCTGCCTCGATTGGCCGGCGCTACTCACCGACGTGAAGGCCGGCCGGGTTACCGGGCACCAAAAGAGCCGCTTTGCCACCAAGGCCGGTGGGTGGATGCTGCTGGAGAATGCCGCAGGCGACTGCGCGTGGCAGCTGTCCGCCCAGGCCTCGCCGCTGGAAGGCGGAGCGGCGCTGGCGGATCGGGCGACGGTCTTTCCGGCGACCTGGGCCAATCTGCTTAAGCTGAAGAATCTCATCCAGGAGCATGACCCGGCGTCCACGATCTTCCCCGGCACCGGCGGCAACCTCGGCCGCAGCACGCTCGGAGTCGGCGCGCGTTTCACCACGCTCCACTGGCCGGCTGTCGAGTGGGCGATGAGCGCGCTCGAGCTTGGCGTCACCGCCAACCAGAACAGCATTCCCCGCGAGCTGGTCTACGACGTCGATGCCATGCTCTCCGGTTCGCTCGACACCGTGCCGTTTCCGTTCATCGGCACCAACGTCCCCGAGGGGCACCAGGGCCAGAGTGTCGAGGGCATGAGCCACGGTTGCGTGCTCTCCAAGCTGAAGACCGGTTTCCACCATCGGAAGATCGCGTGGTCGTTCAACGCCGACCACCAGCCCATCGGCGGCAAGTTCGACGGCCGTGAGGACGCGCTCGTGTGTGGCTGCCTGCTCGCCAGCTACATCACCTTCGACCTCTCACCCGAGCTGGCGCTCAACCAGCCCGCCCGCCTCGCCGACATCCCGGCGGACATCGTCGCCCGGACCCGTGCGCGGGTCGCCGCCGCCGGCATGAAGCTGGACGACGCGGCCTTCGGCAAACTCTTGGGCACCGTCTGGACGCCGATGCAGAAGATGAAACGCCGCGACGAGAAGTACGCCGCGGCCCGCGCCGCCGCTTTCACGACTGCCGGCGGCCGGGCCTACCTGCGCGAGCTGTCCATCGACGAGCTGCCCGGCCTGACCACACCCGAGACAACCGCTGTCATGCTCGCGCTGTGCGAGGTGCTCGGCATGCCGGTCAATTACATCGCGCCGGCCTTCGGCTTCCAGAAGAACATGCCGTATCCGGACAATGTCGCGCTGCGCACCCTGATCGAGAAACAGTGGGACGTCTGTGCGAAGTTCGGCGTCAGCATCGGATTCCATTCCGGTTCCGGCAAGTCCGCCGACAACTATCGCGTCATGGGCGAGGTGACCGGCAGCCGGCTCGAGATCAAGACCAGCGGCCGTTACACCTATGAGATGGGTGTCGCGGTGTTCCGATCAAAGAACCCGGCCGACCAAGCGCTCTGGCGCGACTGGTATCGCTTCACGCTCGAGCTCGCCCTCGCCGGCGCGTTTAGTCCTGACGCCACCGAGCAAAAGATGGCGCGCGCGTTTGTCGCCGATGCCCTCATCAAGTCGGGCAAGACGGCGGACGTGTTCGGCTCGCCCGGTACCTGCCGTGTTGCGCTCGAGGCACTGACGCTGTCGCCCGACCACATGTTCTTCTTCGAATACAACTTCCTTTACGTGCTCGCGGCCGGCGGCCAACCGGTGAAAACCGCTCTCGGGGACCACTCGCCCGCCGGCTACGTCCAGCGGGCGCGCTTCTACGCCATCAGCCCCGAGGCGCGGCTCAATTACTGGAAGGGCGTTGCGAGCTACCTCATCTTCCTCGCCGAGACCACCGGCCTCGTGACGGCGGAGCGCTGCGCGGCCACCCGCAAACTGCTCTCCGGTTACACCACGCTCGACCACATGCTGAACGACATTTCACGTTAACCGATAGGCCCTATATGGCCTAGACGCCCTATACTTTTCGTTTCCCATGAAACCCTTTCTTCACGACGATTTCCTCCTGCGGTCCGACGCCGCTCGCGACCTGTTTCACAACTTCGCCAAGGGCGAGCCCATCTACGACTACCACTGCCACCTGCCGCAGTCGCTCATCCTGGAGAACCACCGGTTCGCCGACCTCGCCGAGATCTGGCTCGGGGGCGACCACTACAAGTGGCGGGCGATGCGCGCCAACGGCGTGAATGAGAAGTTCGTCACTGGGAGCGCGAAACCGCGCGAGAAATTCGACGCCTGGTGCGCCACCGTGCCGCAGACGCTACGCAACCCGCTCTACCACTGGTCGCACCTTGAGCTGGCGCGCTACTTCGGCCTGACCGACATCATCAACCCCTCGTCCGCGGACAAGATATGGGCTGCGGCCAACGAGAAGCTCGCGACCATGCGCGTGCACGACATCCTTGCGGCGAACAAGGTGGCCGTTATTTGCACGACCGACGACCCGGCGGAGTCGCTCGACCAGCACAAGCAGATCCGGAAGCTCGGCCTCAAGACGCGGGTCTACCCGACCTTCCGGCCGGACAAGGCGCTCGTCGTGGATGCGCCGGCCACGTTCAACGCTTGGCTCGAGAAACTCGCCGGCGCCGCTAAGACCAAGGTAAAGACGTTCGACGATTTCCTCGCGGCGCTGGAGAAGCGCCACGCCGACTTCCACGCGGTTGGCGGCCGGGTGTCCGACCACGGCCTGGAAAACGCCCTCGCTGAGCCGTGCACCGCGGCGGAGGCCAAGGCGATCTTCACCGCCGCCCGCAAAGGCAAGGCCGCCGCGCCGGCGGCACAGGCGAAGTTCGCCTCCTTCCTTATGCTGGAGTTCGGCCGCTGGGACGCCAGGCGTGGCTGGACGAAGCAGCTCCATCTCGGCGCCATCCGGAACAACAACGCCCGCCTGCTCCGCCAGCTCGGACCCGACACCGGGTTCGATTCCATCGGCGACTTTGCCCAGACGCGCGCCCTCGGCCGCTACCTCAACACGCTCGACTCGACCAACGAGTTGCCCCGCACCGTGCTCTACAACCTGAACCCGGCGGACAACTACGCTTTTGCGACGATGATAGGTAACTTCCAGGACGGCACCGTGCCCGGCAAGATGCAGTTCGGCAGCGGCTGGTGGT
>CAZZDB010000074.1:11848-17233 GCA_964652485.1 uncultured Oleiharenicola sp. | reverse complement strand
TTCCGTTTCTCGCAGGCCGGCTCCGAGGTGTCCGCACTGCTCGGCCGCTCGCCGTCCGCGGTCGGTTACCAGCCGACCCTCGCCAACGAGATGGGCATCCTCCAGGAACGCATCACCTCGACGAAGAAGGGCTCCATCACCTCCGTGCAGGCCGTCTACGTGCCCGCGGACGATCTCACCGACCCGGCCCCGGCGAACACCTTCGCCCACCTGGACTCGACCATCGTGCTCGAGCGCTCCATCGCCGAGCTTGGCATTTATCCGGCCGTCGATCCGCTCGCCTCCGTCTCGAAGGCGCTCGAACCGTCCATCGTCGGCGAGGAACACTACAAGGTCACCCGCGAGCTCCAACGCGTGCTCCAGCGCTACAAGGATCTGCAGGACATCATCGCCATTCTCGGCCTCGATGAACTTTCTCCCGAGGACAAGCTTACCGTCTACCGCGCGCGCAAGATCCAGCGTTTCCTCTCACAGCCGTTCGCGGTCGCCGAGGTCTTCACCGGCACGCCGGGCAAATACGTCCCGGTCAAGGACACCGTCCGCGGCTTCAAGATGATCCTCGACGGCGAACTCGACAACGTGCCGGAGGGCGACTTCTACATGAAGGGTGGCATCGATGAGGTCATCGCCGCCTCCGCCAAGAAATAATTCCCATGGCCCTCACGCTCGAAATCGTCACCCCCGAGGCCCGTGTCTACTCCGACACGATCGACTCGGTCGTCATCCCGACGGTCGAGGGCGAGATCGGCATCCTGCCCGGCCATATTCCGTTGCTCACCCAGGTGGCCGATGGCGAGCTGCGTGTGACCAAGGGCACGGAGACCACCTATCTCGTCATCGGCGGCGGCTTCGCCGAGATCGACGGTGACAAGGTTTCCGTGCTCGCGGAGCGTGCGATTGCCGAGGATCAGATTGACGAGAAATTCGTCGAGGATGCAATGAAGCGGGCTGAGCAGGCCATCAAGGAAGCGAAGCACATGGATCCGCATGAATTTGAGCACCTGCAAAACATGGTGCGTTTCTCTGGATCGCAGCTCGCGCTGAAGCGCCGGCGTAGGTAAAAAGCTTAGGCAGATTAAGATAACGCAAAGTTTGACCTTGGGAGGTTTTCTGATTGCCTCTTGATACTAAGTCTCATCACCAATGTCGTCCCAACTCAATCTCTCGCCCCTCTGCCAGCTGGCCGTCGGTTCCACCGGCCGGATCTGCGCGATCAAGGGTGACGACAGTTTTGCGCAGCGCCTGCGCGAAATGGGTTTTGGCGAGGCCGCCTTGGTCACGAAAATTTCCGGCCACAAGACCAGCCTCTGCCAGGTCAATGGCACGCGCATCGCCCTCAACCACGATGCCGCCAGGTCAATCCTGGTCGAGTTGCTGCCAGCCCTGAAGCAGGTCGAGGGACCCGCCGGTGCCCGCTGACTCCTCGGCCGCGCTCCTCCCCCGGGCCGACTGACCCGACCCGCCGCCACGTCTTCCCGCCGTGAATCTGCCTCCGCATATCAGTCTGCCGGGCAAGAAGCGTCCAGTCGCCCCAGAACGCACGCCGGTTTACGCCATGGTCGGCAATCCCAATTGCGGCAAGACCACGCTCTTCAACGCCCTGACCGGCCTGCGACAGAAGGTCGGCAACTATCCCGGTGTCACCGTCGAAAAAAAGATCGGCACCACCTACTCGCAGCATGGCCGTCCCATCCAGGTCATCGACCTGCCCGGCGCCTATTCGCTCGCCGCGCGCTCACCTGACGAGGCCGTGCTCCGCGATGTGCTCCTGGGCCGCCGCGAGGACACCCCCCAGCCGGACCGCATCATCTGCGTCGTCGACGCCTCCAACCTCGAGCGCAACCTCTACCTCGTTCACCAGATTCTTGATCTCGGCCGGCCGCTCATCGTCGTCCTCAACATGATGGATGTCGCCGCCGATGCCGGCATGCGCCTCGACCCGAAGAAACTCGAGGAGTCGCTCGGCGTGACCGTCATTCCCTGCGAAGCCGTCAACGGGCGCGGTCTCGTCGAACTCAAGCTGGCGATGAGCCGCACTGAACTTCCCTTGGCGCGGCACCGCTGGGATGTGCCGGCGCCCATCGCACCCGCTGTGGCCGAGCTGCAGGCTTCGCTTACCGACGCCGACCGCCGGTCGCCACTCGTCGCCCGCGCCGAGGCCCTGTTGCTGCTCACCGATCTGGACAGCGTGCGCGTCGCCGGTTCGAAGCCGCTCAGCATCCGCACGACCGAAGTGCTCGCCGGCTGGCGCCGGCGCTGGGAAGGAAATGGCACCGACTGGTCCGGCACGCTCATCCGCAGCCGTTACGCGGCCATCAACCAACTTTGCGCCGACGTTCTCCGCCGTACCCGCGAACAGGGACCGTCGGTCTCGGACCGCATCGACGCCGTGCTGGTGCATTCCGTGTGGGGCTGGCTGTTCTTCGGCCTCATCATGGCCGCGCTGTTCTTCTCCATCTTCACCCTGGCCGAGTATCCCATGAATTGGATCGACGCCCACATGGCTGCGCTCGGCGGTTGGGTGAAGGGGGTCATGTCGCCCGGCGATTTGCGCGACCTGCTGACTGACGGCGTCATCAGCGGGGTGGGGGGCATCGTCGTCTTCTTGCCCCAGATCCTCATCCTTTTCTTCTTTGTCGGCCTGTTGGAGAGCACCGGCTACATGGCGCGGGCCGCCTTCATGATGGACCGCCCGATGAGCAAGGTCGGCCTGCACGGCAAATCCTTCATCCCGCTGCTCGGCTCCTACGCGTGCGCCATTCCCGGTATCATGGCGACCCGCACTATCGAGAACGCCAAGGACCGCCTGGTCACCATCCTCGTCGCCCCGCTGATGAGTTGCTCCGCCCGCCTGCCCGTCTACCTGCTGATGATCGCCACGCTGCTCCCCAGCACCTCCGTACCCGTCGCGACCAAGGCCGGCCTCATGCTCCTGATGTATGCACTCGGCACCGGCGGTGCGTTCGGCTTTGCATGGCTGTTCAAGCGCACGCTGTTCAAAAGCGCCCCTCCGCTCATGATCATGGAACTGCCACCTTATCAGCCGCCGCGGCTCAAGGATATCGTCCGGCAGATGGTCGAGCGCGCCTGGCTTTTCCTGAAGAACGCCGGGACCATCATCCTGGCCATTTCCATCGTGCTTTGGTTCCTGACCACGTTTCCCAAGCCCCCCGATCCCGCCGCCCCGCCCGACGTGCAGATTGCCCACAGCTTCGCGGGCCGCGCCGGGCGTGTCATCGAGCCCCTGATCAAGCCGCTCGGCTTCGACTGGCGCATCGGCATCGGCCTGATCACCTCCTTTGCTGCCCGGGAGGTGTTTGTCAGCTCGACCGCCGTCGTCTTCAGCGTGCAAAATTTCGAGGGCGGCAAGCGCGCCGATGTCACGCCGGTGCGAACCGCCCTGCGCAACGCCACGTGGCCCGGCGGCGCACCGCTGTTCACCCCGCTGGTTTGCTTCACGCTGATGGTCTATTATGTTTTCGCCATGCAATGCATGAGCACCGTGGCCGTGGTGAAGCGCGAGACCAACTCCTGGCGCTGGCCGCTGTTCCAGATCGCCTATATGACCGGAACCGCGTGGCTCGTGTGCTTCATCATCTACCAGGGCGGCCGCGCCCTCGGTTTCTGACATGTCCGCTCCGCTGCAAACACTCATCGCCCTCGCCCTTGTCGCTCTCGCGGCGGCGCTGCTGGTGCGCTCCTTCCTCAAGAAGCGGAAGCAGCCGGGCTGCGGCGCCGATTGCGGCGCCATCAGCCCCGAGATCAAGAAACTGCAGGCGAAGCTGCGGCTGTGACGCTCAGACCGTCGCCGCCTCAGGCAGAATCCGCCGGCCACGGCCGATAGGCAGCACGGCCACGGCGGTGATCACACAAAGGGTGCCCGAGGCGAGGAACGCCGGGGCATAGGAGCCGAACTCCGTGCGCAGGACCCCGGCGGCGTACGCCGCCACCGCCGCGCCGACCTGGTGGCTCGCCACCACCCAGCCGAACACGATGCTCGCCTTTTCCCGCCCGAAGACCTCCGCAGTCAGTTTCACCGTCGGCGGCACCGTGGCGATCCAGTCCAGTCCGTAAAACACCGCGAAGATCCCGAGCCCGGCCGCCGGGCCAAGCAACGCCTGCGGCAGAAAGACCAGTGACAGCCCGCGCAGTCCGTAATAGCCAAAGAGCAGGTAGCGTGAGCTATAACGGTCGCTCAGCCAGCCCGAGGCGGTCGTGCCGAAAAGATCGAAGATACCCATGAGTGCCAACAGCCCCGCCGCCTTCACCTCCGGGATGCCACAGTCAAACGCCGCGGGGATGAAATGGGTGCCGACCAACCCGTTGGTGCTCGCGCCGCAAACAAAGAACGAGCCCGCCAGCAGCCAGAAATCGCGCACGCGCACCGCCTCGAGCAAGGTGTCGATGGCCCGTTTGGCGGGGTTGCCCTTGGTCAACAGGGGAACGTGCGCCGGATCGGTTTCGCCGTAGGGCAGCTGGCCCACCTGGTGCGGGTCGTCGCGCATCAGCCACCAGATGAGGGGAATCACCAGCGTGGTGGCCCCCGCCACGACCAACGGGGCGCCGCGCCAGCCGTGGGTTTCCACCACCCGCGCGAGACTCGGCAGGAAGATCAATTGACCCGTCGCCGTGCTAGCGGTGAGCACCCCCATCACGAGCCCGCGCCGCTTGGTGAACCAGCGCGTCGCGACCGCCGCACCCAACACGCTTGCCGCCATGCCGGAACCAATGCCGACCACGAAGCCCCACAGCACCACGAAGTGCCAGTATTGTGTCGCCAGCGTCGAGAATCCATAGCCCGCCCCCAGCAGCGCCATCGCCGCCACCATGGTCCGCCGCAGACCGAATTGTTGATATAGGGCCGCTGCGAACGGCCCGATGAGACCGTAGAGCAGGATATTGATGGATACGATCGACGACACCGTGGCCCGGCTCCACTGGAACTCATTGCCCAAAGGCAGCAGGATGACACCCGGGGTGGCCCGCGCTCCCGCCGCCGCGAGCAGTGTGACAAAAGTCACGGCGGCGGCAATCCAGGCGTAATGGAGCCGGGGCCGGGTGCTGGTTTCGTGCATGACTGGCGCGGGAACATGCCCCGGTGGGGCCGGGTTGCAAGTTCGTGCCTTCTGTTCGGGCCGATTCCAGTCCAACTGTCTTGAGGCGGTCCTTGTGTGCCGCGCCTTTCCGGTCAGACTGGTGGCATGAAAGCCGCCGTCCTGACTGCCGTGAAACAGCCGCTCTCGCTCTTGGAATTGTCCAGCCCCGTCGCCGCGCCGGGCCAGGCGGTCGTACACCTGAAGGCCGCGGCGCTCAACCACCGTGACCTCTGGACCCAGCTCGGGCTCTATCCGAACATCAAGCTGCCCATCATCCTCGGCTCGGATG
>CAZZDB010000074.1:0-11748 GCA_964652485.1 uncultured Oleiharenicola sp. | reverse complement strand
TCGGCTCGGATGCCAACCACGCGTGGGTCGGTCGCGACGTGATCATCAATCCGTCCCTCGACTGGGGTGACGATTCGCGGGCCCAGGGACCGAAGTTCCGCATCCTTGGCCTCCCGGACAACGGGACCTTCGCCGAGCAACTGCTGATTCCCGCCGCCAACCTCGCGCCCAAACCCGTGCACCTTTCCTGGGAGGAAGCCGCCGCACTGCCGCTGGCCGGGCTCACGGCTTGGCGGGCCTTGTTCACCCGGGCCCAGCTGAAAGCCGGCGAACGGGTCCTTGTCACCGGGGTCGGCGGCGGGGCGGCGTTGTTCGCCCTGCAGTTTGCGCTGGCGGCGGGCGCTGAGGTCTGGGTGACGTCCGGTTCATCCGAGAAGATCGGCCGCGCCAAAGGCCTCGGGGCCGCCGGGGGCGTCAACTACCGCGAACCTGACTGGGCCCAGGCCCTGGAAAGGCAGGCAGGCCGATTCGAGGTGATTGTCGACAGTGCCGGGGGCGAGGGTTTTGCCCGGCTCATCGACCTGACGGCTCCCGGCGGCCGCCTGGTGTTTTTCGGCGCCACGACGGGGAATCCTGCGGGGCTCGACATGCGCAAATGCTTCTTCCGCCAGATCAATCTGCTCGGCACCACCATGGGCTCGCCGGCGGACTTTGCGGGCATGACGCACTTCGCCGAGGTGCAGAAAATCGTACCCATTGTCGACCAGCTGTTCCCGCTCGAAGCGGCCGAGTCGGCCCTCCGCCGCATGGAGGCCGGGGCGCAGTTCGGGAAAATTGTCCTGACCTGCTGAAGCCCGGGCCTGGTCAAAACATTCCCGCCAGCCGGTCGCGCACGAAGTCCCACGCGTGGGTCCCCAGCACGGCGATCGCTACAAAATAGGCGACCCCGAGGACCGCAAAGAAATAGCCCGTCAGAATGGCCGCGCCGTCGCGTTCCATGGTGCCCGCCGCTCCGAACAAGATGCCCAGAGCCGGCAGCGTGTTGCTGAAAGGAATCGGTGCCGGGATCAACAGGGTGATCGCCGCGATGCAGACCATGAAGGCGTGCATCCGCACGAGCCGCGGTGTGGCGGTCAGGACCAGCCACCGCGGTCGCAGCACCCGTTCCAGCAGCCGGAGAACCTTGCTCGCGGCCTCCAGCACGGTGCGGAAAAAACGGGCCGGCAGTTTGGTGGCCAGCAAGCGGCGCGGCAGCCAGGGGGGCAGGCCGAGCGCAAAGCGGCCGGCAATGACCGCGACCACCAGGCCGAGCGGCGTAGATAGGCCCGGAATGCTGAGGGGTACGCAGAACGGCAGGGCGAGGATGATGATCAGCAGGGTGTAGGCCCGCTCCTGCAACACCACGATCACCTCGTCGAGGCGGACGGCCCGGTGTTCAAATTCCACCGCAAGGTCGTGCAACTCCTCCGACAGGGTCTTCGATTGCCGGGTGATGTCCTTGATGTGCATTGCAGAGAGGGGACTCCGACCCTCAGGTTCCGCGCGTGTTGCCGTAAAGTTCGATGTGGAGTCGCGGGGCGTAGCGGTAGCCGCGCTGCTTGCAAAGTTCGGCGAGCCAGCCGGCGCGCGCGCGCAGCGCCTCGACTGTCACTCCCTCGGGCATGAGCAGGATCTTGCTGGGCGGAACCGCGGCCCCCGTTTCCTGGATCATAGTCTCGATTTCCCCCAGGTCCGTCGCTGAACCGACGACAAACTTCAACTGGTAGTCGCGCGCAGCCATCCAGCTGGCCACCACCCCGGGTTGCCAGCGGAGTTCCTCGTGTTTCCTCCGCCAACCGTCGTCCAACCGGCTATCCGGCGCGGAATGCGCCAGTTTCGGACTGAGCGAGGCCAGGTCGCAGGCGATGCCGTCGGGCTTTACCGTCGCCGCGGTCTCGATGGTGATGTGATAGCCCAATTCCTGCAGCTGGAAGGCCAACCCGTGGATGTTGGGCGCGACCATGGGTTCGCCACCCGTGAGCACGACATGACGTGAGGGAAATTCCCTCACCGCTGCGACGATTTCCTCCACTGTCATCTGCCGCCCTTCGGGCGACCACGACGCATAGGGCGTGTCGCACCAGTTGCAGCGCAGGTTGCATCCGCTGGTGCGCACAAAGACGGACGGCACGCCGGCCAGTCCGCCCTCGCCCTGAAGCGAATGGAATATCTCCGCGATCAGCATGACGGCCTGGCGGGCAGGGGAGGAGTGGCCGCATAAGCGGTAGGGTCGGGCACGCCGGCCTGCTGGAAGGCCTCGCGGCGTTCGACGCAGGTGCCGCAGACGCCGCAATGCCGTTCGCCGCCCCTGTAACACGACCATGTGCGGGTGAAATCCACGCCCAACCGGATGCCCTCGGCCACGATCTGGCCTTTGTCCATCGCGATGAAAGGCCGGAGCAGTTCGATGCCGGCGTAGGTGCCGAGCCGCAGGGCGTCGCCCATGGCCCGCATGAAATCTTCACGACAATCCGGGTAGATCGTGTGGTCGCCGGTATGGGCGGCGATGACGAGCCCCTCCACGCCGATGCTTTCGGCGAAACCCGCGGCCGCCGCCAGCATGATGCCGTTGCGGAACGGGACGACCGTTTGTTTCATGTTCTCCGCCGCGTAATGCCCCTCCGGAATGTCCCCGCCCCCCTGCAGCAAGGCGGAATTGAAATATTGTCCGATGAAATCCAGCAGGATCGTCTGGTGAGGGGTGCGGACCCGGTTCGCTTGTTCTATCGCAAAGGGAATCTCGCGATGATTGTGCTTGGCCCCGTAATCGAAGGAAAGGACGGCCAACACCTCATGGTGCCGGTGCGCCCAATGGAGCGCCGTCACCGAATCCATGCCACCGGAGCAAAGCACCACGACTTTCATGAGCAAAATCTGGCCACAAAAAATCCAAAAGGCACAGAAATAAAATCTCCCCGCCGGCCCGACCCCGGGTTCCGGGTTGGCTTGACCGGTTTTTGCGGTTTTGGTGCCTACTGTGGCCCCCCTCATCATCGCCCATCGTGGCGCTTCCGCCGAAAAACCCGAAAACACCCTGGCTGCTTTCCGCCGCGCCCTGGCGTTGAAGGTGGATGGCGTCGAGCTCGATGTCCATTTGACCCGCGACGGCGTACCGGTAGTCTTCCACGATGCCGGGCTGTTTCGGCTCACCGGTATTCGCGGCCTGGTTGCCGCCCGCACCTGGCGCGAACTGAAGAAACTGCGAGTGGCCGGCACCGAGCCAATTCCGCGGCTGGTTGACGTCCTCCGCCTCATCCGCGGCCGTGTCAGCGTACAGATCGAGGTGAAACCCGGCGTTCCGGTCGCCCCGATTGTCCGCGCGATCAAGGCGGCCCGGGCCGGGAAATGGGTGCTTCTCGCCTCATTCGCCCCCGGATTGGTGCGCGAGGCCCGCCGGCTGGCGCCGGCTGTGCCGCGCATGCTCATCGCCGAGGGCGGGCGGACACCCGCCTCGCTCGTCCGCGAGCTGGCCGCCGTCGGCGCCTGCGGCCTGAGCGTGAACCATCGCGCGGTGCGCGACGCCGCGTGGCTGAGGTATTTTCATTCGCGTGGCTTCACTGTCTGGTGTTGGACAGTGAATTACGCGGCCCGGATGCGGCAGCTGGCCGGGTGGGGCATAGACGCTATCCTGACCGACAATCCCGCCTTGCTGTGCGCGGTCTTCGGGCAAAAATCCTAGCCGCCTTGGTTATCATCCACGATCCCCGGTGCGCCGACTACGGTTCACACATGCGGCCGGAACAGCCGGCCCGCGTGGTGCGCAGTGCGGCGCACTTGCAGGCGGCGCACCCCGACTGGACGTGGCAGCTGCCGGGTTTTCCCGAGGAAGCCCACCTGCTCGTGGCGCATGCGCCGGAACTGGTCAGGCGCGTCGCCGTGCCACCGGACATCGACGACGACACGCCGCACTTCCCGGGCATCGGGCAACACGCCCGCCGGGCGGTGGGCGCGGCCTTGCAGGCCGCCGCGGTCGCGCAGTCCGGAAAAAACGCCTTCGCGCTGATGCGCCCGCCCGGCCACCACGCCACGCGCACTCGGGCCATGGGTTTCTGTTACCTCAATCAGATCGCCATCGTCGCGCTGCACGAGGCGGCCGGCGGCCGGCGCGTCGCCGTGTGGGACTTCGATGCCCACCATGGCAATGGCACGGAGGACATTCTCCACGGTCACGCCGGCACTTTCTTCGCCTCGGTGCACCAGTATCCCGGCTATCCCGGCACCGGTACGAGTTCGTCGCTGAACTGCCGGAATTTCCCCGTCGCACCACGGACACCCCGTGCGGAGCATATGGCTGTGCTGGCCCGCTCATGGGACGCGGTGCTCGCGTTCCAACCCGACCTCGTGCTCGTTTCCGCCGGTTTTGACGCCTATGCCCGGGATCCCATCACGGAGATGTCCCTCGAGGCCGGGGATTTCGCCGAATTGGGCCGCTGGCTCCGCCAGGCCGGCCGCCCCGCCGCCGCGATCCTGGAAGGAGGCTATAGCCCGGACCTGCCGGTGTTGATTGACGCTTTCCTTTCGGCATGGGAGAAATAGACCCTTCATCCGCTTGAGTTCGACTCCCCATTACCAGTTCATCGGCCACCAGGACCAGCTCGCGCCGCTTTTTGCCGCGCTCGACCGCTGCACCGAGATCGCGCTCGATACCGAGGCCGACAACCTTTTTCGCTACCGCACCCAGGTCTGCCTGCTGCAGATCATGGCCGTGGACGAGATCTATCTCGTTGACCTGCTCGCCGGTCTGGACCTGACCGGGCTCTGGTCGCGGCTTGCCGCCAAGCCGCTCATCATGCATGGCAGCGACTATGACCTGCGCCTGTTGTGGGAATTGTGCCGCTTCCAGCCGCACAGCCTCTTCGACACGATGTTCGCCGCCCAGTTGCTGAACATCCCGCGTTTCGGCCTCGCCGCTCTCCTTGAGCAGCATTTCGGAGTGAAGCTCGACAAGGATCACCAGAAGGCCAACTGGTCCCAGCGCCCGCTGGACCGCGACATGCTCGATTACGCCGCCATGGACGTCTACTACCTGCCCGGCCTCCGCGACCAGCTGAAGGCCGAATTGGTCCGCCTCGGCCGCCTCGAGTGGATGGAGCAGAAATGCCGCTGGCAGATGGAGGTCGCCCACGACGGTTTCGCCGCGCCGGATGACAACGACTGGCGGATCAACGGCTCGGAGAAGTTGCGCGGGCGCGGGCTCGCCGTGCTGCATGCCATCTGGCACTGGCGCGAGGAGTGGGCCGAGAAGATCAACACGCCGCCGTTCAAGGTCACCGGCAACGAGCTGCTCGGCCGCATCGCCCGCGCCGCCGAGGAGGGCCGCGCCATCGAGGAGGTCCTGCACATCAATCTCGGCCGGCGCCACGACCGGCTTTTCCCCTCGCTCGCCGAGGCCGTGCGTCGGGGTTTCGCCACCGACCCGCAGACCCTCCCGCGCCGCGAACGCCGCCGCGAGTTCAATTCGATGTCCCCGGAGGAACTTGCCCGGCAGGACCGCCTGAAGGCCGACCGGGACCGGCTCGCCCAGGATTTGAGCATCGATCCCACGCTCATCGCCACCCGTTCGCAGCTCGTGCAGATCGCACGCGAACCTGCCGGCATCGACACCGTGCTCCTGCCCTGGCAGGCGCAGTTGCTGAAGGCCGAACCCGCCTGGAAAAGCTGAGCGTGGCGACGGTGCCAGACCGCCGTCCTTGCCGTGACCGAATCCGCCAACATCGCCCGTCACCTGCCGCTGATGGCCGCGCGCCAGCCGGATCATCCGGCGGTGAAGATCCCGCGCGGGCGCACCCCGGCGGGCGCCATTGATTACCTGACGCTCTCGTTCGCCGGCCTCAACGCCGAGGTGGATGCATGGGTGGTGAAACTCTCCGCCCGCGGGGTGCGGCGCGGTGACCGTGTTCTCGTGATGGTCCGACAGGGCCTGCCGCTCATCGCCGTGGCCTTCGCCCTCTTCAAGCTCGGCGCCGTGCCGGTGATCATTGATCCTGGCATGGGCCGGAAAAGCTTCCTGGCCTGCGTCGCCCGCTCGCGGCCGCGGGTGTTGCTTGGGGTCCCACTTGCCCAGGTGATGGGCTACATCTTCCGTACCGCTTTCAAGTCGGTCGAGGTCCGGGTCTGGGTCCCGGGTTCGCCCACTGCGCAATTGCTCCGCGGTCCCCTCTTGGGCGGGGCGGCCCGCAATGCCGGCGGGTGTTGCGCCGTCGCTGCTCCCGACCTCGCCGCCATCCTGTTCACCAGCGGCTCGACCGGCGCACCCAAGGGCGTGTGCTACGAGCACGGGATGTTCGACGCGCAGGTGCGGCTCGTGCGTGACACCTACGGCATCGTTCCGGGCGGGGTGGACCTGCCGATGCTCCCCATCTTCGCGCTCTTCAATCCGGCCCTCGGCCTGACGACCATCGTGCCGGAACTCGACCCGGGCCGGCCGGCGACGGTCGACCCGGAAAAAATCGTTCGGGCCATCCGGCAGGAGAAGGTGACCAATTCCTTCGGCTCGCCCACGCTTTGGCGGAAGATCAGCCGCTACTGTCTGGCGAATAACCTCACCCTGCCGTCGCTCAAGCGCGTGTTGATGGCCGGCGCCCCCGTGCCGCCGTCACTCTTTGCCGACCTGCAGAAAATCCTGCCCAACGGGACGGCGTACAGCCCCTACGGTGCCACGGAGTCACTGCCCATCGCCAGCATCGCGGCCCGTGAGGTGCTGGATGACACCGCGGCCAGGACCGCCGTCGGTGCCGGCACCTGCGTCGGCCGGCCGGTGCAGGATATGGAAGTCCGGATCGTCGCGATCACGGACCAACCCATCGCCACGCTCGCGGCCGCCAAGGAACTTCCGGTCGGTGAAATCGGCGAGATCATCGTGCGGGGACCCGTGGTGACCAAGACCTATGACGACCTGCCTGACGCGACCTCGCTGGCGAAGATTCCCGACGGCGGCGGGATCTGGCACCGGATGGGCGATCTGGGCTATCTTGATCCCTCCGGCCGGCTGTGGTTTTGCGGCCGCAAGGCCGAACGGGTGCAAACCCGCGAGGGTCCGCTCTACACCGATCAGGTCGAGCCCATCTTCAACGCCCATTCTGGCGTAGCGCGCACCGCCCTCATCGCCACTGGGCACGACGGGCGCCGGCCGGCCATCGTCGTGCAGCCGGTCTCACCCGAGGTGGTCGCCACGCCCTCCCTGCGGCGCAAACTCGTGCGCGAGCTGCGGGCTCTCGGCGCCGCCCATCCCCATACGGATATCATCCGGTTGACCTACTTGCACCCGCATTTCCCGGTCGACGTCCGCCACAACGCCAAGATCCACCGGCTGAAGCTCGCGGAATGGGCCGTGGGCCGCCATGGTTACGAAATGGACAAACGCGACATCTCGCAGCTGGCCCTGAAACGGTGAGTGCGCCCGTGTTCATCACCGGCGCGAGCGGATTCATCGGCGGTGCGATTGCTGCCCGGTTGCTGGAGGCAGGCAGGCCGGTCCGGGTACTGAGCCGTCGGCCGTTGCCGGAACTGGAAAAACTTGGCGCCCAAGTGCTCCGCGGTGATCTGGACAATATCAAGGCCCTGCAGCGTGGCTGCGAGGGTGCCACCACTGTGTTTCATGTTGCCGGCCGGGTCGGCGTGTGGGGACCGCCCGCGGACTTCTTTAAGGTCAACGTCGAGGGTACGGACAATGTCATCGTCGCCTGCCGGGTCGCCGGGGTACGCCGGCTGGTTTACACCAGTTCGCCGAGCGTGGTCTACAACGGTGGCGACCTGGCCGGGGTGGATGAGTCTGCGCCCTACTGCACCCAAGCGCCCTGTGCCTATCCCGCCAGCAAGGCCGCCGCCGAGCGGCTTGTCCAGGCGGCCCACTGCGACGAACTCGCCACTGTGTCACTGCGCCCTCATCTCGTCTGGGGACCAGGCGACAGGAATGTGGTCCCGCGCGTACTGGCGTTGGCGCGCAAGGGCCGGCTGAAGATCATCGGCTCCGGCCGGAACAAGGTGGATGTCACCCATATCACCAACGTCGTCGACGCGCATCTACTGGCCGAAACCGTCCCGCGCACGGCGGTTGGCGGGAAGGCTTACTTCATCACCAACGGCGAGCCGGTGGTGTTGTGGGACTGGATCAACGAACTGCTGCGCGGTACGGGCATGCCGCAGATTCAGAAACATGTCTCGTCCGGCGCGGCATATCTTGCCGGCGGAATAATGGAAGCCCTCTGGCGCGTGCTGCCGCTCAGGGGTGAACCGCCCATGACCCGCTTCGTGGCCAAGGAAATGGCCACCGACCACTGGTTCGACATCTCCGCCGCCCGCCGCGACCTCGGCTACGCCCCGCGTGTTTCCATGGCCGCCGGCACCGCCGAGTTGATCGGGCACTTGAAGAATCATCCTGCTTAGCCGTTCCGTTGCCTGACGGCCTCGAAGAGCGTGATGATCGTCGCCATGGCGACGTTGAGCGAATCGGCCTGACCGGCCATCGGGATGCGGACAAGCAGATTACTCTCCTTGAGCCAGAAATCACTCAGCCCGTATTGCTCGCTGCCCATGACGATGGCGAGCGGACCCCGCAAATCGACCTTGGTGTAGAGATTCGGCGTGTCCGGCGTCGTCGCAACGATCCGGATGCCTTTTTCCCGCAGCCAGCCGTGCACCGCCGCACTGTCGGCGACCACGACCGGCACCGAGAAAAGCACCCCGGTGGAGGACCGCACGACGTTCGGGTTGAAGATGTCCGTCACCGCGTCGCACACGATGACGCCGTCGACGCCCGCCGCGTCGGCGCTGCGCAGGATGGTGCCGAGGTTGCCCGGCTTCTCGATCGACTCGACGACGAGCAGGAAGGGATGCAGGCCGAGCTTCAGGTCGGCCAAGGCGTGTTTCCACTGCGGGGCCACGGCGAGCAGGCCGTCGGGCCGGTCGCGGTAGGCGCACTTGGCAAAGGCGTCCTTGGAAAGTTCAAACAACTGCGCGCCGGCCTGCCGCGCCTGCTCGAGCAGCGCCGGCTCGTTCTCACCGAGAAACCACTCCGGGCTGAAGTAGAGCTCGGTGAGCCGGATGTTCTTCTCCAGCGCCCGGCGCACCTCGCGGTAACCCTCGACCAAGAAAAGCCCGGCATCATCGCGGTCCCGGCGGTCGCGCAGCTTCACGAGCTGTTTGATCCGGGGATTCTGGAGGCTGGTTATCTTTTCCGGGAGCACGATCAGGATTTGAACACAGCGGCCACGGAGAGCACGGAGAAAATACAGCAGTGACTTAATAAAACCCTCCGTGTTCTCTGCGTTCTCCGTGCTCAAGAATAAGAAATTCAACGACCAGCCGTTTCCCTATCACCATGAACTGCTGATGGACGTATCCGCGCTGACCAATCTTGGCGTGGGTCTCGGCCGGGTGCCGGTGGGCGAAGGCAATTGGGTGGTGATGGTGCCCTTCACGCTGCCCGGCGAACGCGTGCGTGTGCGCGTCTACCGGAACCACAAGAACTATTCCGAGGCCGACCTGCTCGAGGTCCTGACTCCGTCGCCGCATCGGATCGCCCCGCGCTGCGCGCTCTTCGGCCGCTGCGGCGGCTGCCAATACCAGCACCTGGCCTACGCCGAGCAGTTGAAGTGGAAACGCCAGCAGGTGGAGGAGCTGCTGAAATTCATGGCGGGCGTGGAGTTCGCCGTGGCCCCGGTCATCGCCTCGCCCCGAGAGTTCGGCTACCGCTCGAAGATCACGCCCCATTTCCAAGCGGGCAGGTTTTCCGGCGGGCCGGTCTCCCGACCGGCCGCAGTCGGCCAGGAAGCCGACCCTTCGCCAAGCACCATCGCCCCCATCGGCTTTCTCAAGCAGGGCTCGCGTTTCGAACTGGTCGATGTGCCGCGCTGTGATATCGCCACGCCGGAGATCAACGCCAAGCTGACGAACGTTCGCGCCAAGACCCGGGCGCGTCTCGCGGCCGGGGAATACAAGCGTGACGCCACGCTTTTGCTCCGCCACGCGCAGGAGGGCGTCATCACGGACTACGAGGCGGTCATTCACGAGCAGGTCGGGGCGCTGAAGCTGCATTTTCTCGCGCGCGATTTCTTCCAGAACAACCCGTTCATCCTGCCTGCGTTTACCGGCTATGTGCGCGAACAGGCCGCGGGCAGCGGCGCGCGCTTTCTCGTCGACGCCTATTGCGGCAGCGGCTTGTTCGCGCTCAGCTGTGCCGCCGCCTTCGAGAAGGTGGCCGGTATCGAGCTCAGCGCCACCGCCATCAAGTTCGCCATGGAAAACGCCGCGGCCAACGGAATCGCCAACACCGTTTTTCAGGCCGGCGACGCCGCACGGATCTTCGCCGGGCTCGCCTTTCCGCCGGGCGAGACGGCGGTGGTGATCGACCCTCCGCGCAAGGGTTGCGACGCGTCGTTTCTAGCCCAGTTGTTTGCGTTCGGCCCGCGGGCGGTCGTTTACGTATCTTGCGACCCCGCGACCCAGATGCGCGACCTGAAGGGCTTTCTCGCGGAGGGTTATCGGCTCACCGCCGTCCAGCCCTTCGACCTTTTTCCCCAGACCCGCCACTTGGAGTGCGTGATCACGCTGGTCAGAGCCTGATGCCGCCCGCGCGACGGCTCCTGTCGCCGGCCAAACCGGTATAGGCTTGCCCGGCCGGAGGGTTGGCCGAAGGATGACGATCTACCTCCACCGCGTCGGTGTTCCACAGACGCCGGCGCCTTGGCCACGCTTACCCAAGGTTTTTTTTGCTATGAAAAACGATAGCAGTCATGGAGCAAAGTTCCCCTATCCGGGGATTCGTGTCACCTGCAACGGCAACCAGCTGGTCACGCAATATGTCGAGACCCGCATCACCGAGGGCGGTGTCTTCTATCCGATCACGCCCTCCACGGAAGGCGGTGAAATCTACCAGCAGTCCTTTGCACAGGGCGAGCTGAACGTCTGGGGCCAGCAGAAGGTTGCGGCCGAGACCGAGGGCGAGCATGCGGCGCAGGGCGGCGCCACGGCCTACGCCGTGCAGGGCCGCCGCACCGTCAACTTCACGTCGGGCCAGGGCATCGTCTATGCGATGGAGCAGTATTACCACGCGCCCGGCAAACTCTCCACCATGGTCCTCGAGGTCGGCGCGCGCGCCCTCACCAAGCACGCGCTCAACGTCCACTGCGGCCACGACGATTTCTACGCCGCCCTCGACACCGGCTGGACCATGCTGATGGCCAAGGACGCCCAACAGGCCGCCGACCAGGCCGTCATCCTCCGCAAGGCCAACGAACTCGCCCTCAACCCAGGCATGAACATCCAGGACGGCATGCTCACGACGCACTCCGAGCGCATGTATCTCGCGCCCGAGGCGGAGCTGCTCCGCGAGTTCCTCGGCGCCCCCGACGACCAGATCGATTGCCCGACGCCGGCCCAGCGTGAGCTTTTTGGCCCCAAGCGCCGCCGCGTGCCGCAGATGATGGACCTGAAGAACCCGATTCTCCTCGGCCCCGTGCAGAACCAGGAGCACCACATGAACGGCGTGGTCGCCCGCCGGAACAATTTCAACGAATTCATCCTCGGTTTCCTGGACCAATGCTACGCCGAGTTTGGCCGGCTCACCGGTCGCCACTACGGGTTCCTGTCCGAATACAAGACAGCCGACGCCGACACGGTCTTTGTCTCCCTCGGCTGCGCCGCGGAGAACATCGAAGCGACCTGCGACTACCTGCGCGAGCAGCGCAACGCCAAGGTCGGCTCCATCCACATCAACGTCATCCGCCCGTTCCCCGAGGCCGCCGTCATCAACGCGCTGCGCGGCAAGAA
>CAZZDB010000073.1:0-17255 GCA_964652485.1 uncultured Oleiharenicola sp. | reverse complement strand
CTGCTGCCGGCCGACCAGGCCGCGGAGTTCCGCGCGCTGTGGGACGAGTTCGAGGAACGCAAGACCCCCGAGGCCCGGTTCGCCTGCGCCTGCGACCGCTTTCATCCGATGCTGCTCAACTGCCTCACCGACGGACACGCCTGGCAGAAGCACGGCATCACGCAGGACCGCGTGCTCGCCCGCAACGCCCACGTGGCGGACGGCTCGACCGCCCTCTGGGAATACGCCGTGCGCATGATCGACGACGCCGTCGCCGCCGGCCATCTCGGACCCCGGCCGTGAGCGCCGGCCGCGCCCGGCACGGGCCGCCGGGTGACCGCCGCTCGAAGCTCCCATGGGGCGCGCAGGCGCGAGTGAATATTCGCACTGGCCTCGGAGACCTGCTGCGCGCAATGTCCGGGCAAACCGTCCGCGCCGGTACCCCGCTCCAACATCCACCCCTGATCAGTCATGCGCCTACCTCATCGTTTCGCCTTCCTCCTGCTTGCGCTTCCCGTCCTCTCCCTCGCCGCCGACGCGCCCGGTCGCGAACGCCTCGAATTCAACGCCGGCTGGCGCTTCAGCAAGAGTGATCCGCAATGGATCACCGGCCAGTTCGATTACCAGACCCTGAAGGCCTGGATTCTCCCGACGGGCGACGCTCTCCGCGACCCGACGGCGCCGCGCCATGCGCGCCCGCCCGGCAATCCCGGAGGTGAGTTGAGCTACGTCCAACCGGCCTTTGACGACAGCGGCTGGCGCCCGGTGACCCTCCCGCACGACTGGGGCATCGCGGGTCCGTTCAAGCAGGAATACCCCGGCGACACCGGCAAGCTCCCGTGGTGGGGCGTCGCCTGGTACCGGAAACACTTTGAATTGCCCGCGGGCGACGCCGGCCGGCACATCGCCCTGCAGATCGACGGCGCCATGGCCTACTCGGAGGTCTGGCTGAACGGCCGGTTTGTCGGCGGCTGGCCCTATGGCTACAGTTCCTATGAGCTGGACCTCACGCCCTACGTGCGGCCCGGGGCGGACAATGTCCTCGCCATCCGTCTCGACAACCCGCCCGAGTCGTCGCGCTGGTATCCCGGCGGCGGTATTTATCGCAACATCTGGCTGCTCAAGACGGGTACCGTGCACGTCGCCCATTGGGGCACCATCGTCACCACGCCGAGGATCAGCGCCGAGGCGGCGAACGTCAGCGTCAATGTCCTCACCGACAACGACACGGCTGCATCCGTGCGGGTCGGTCTCAACACCGAGATCTTCGAACTCGATGCCGACGGGCGGAAGTCCGACCACCCGGTGGCGACCGGCGATCCCGTGATGGCCACGATCACGGGATCCCGCCAGGCGTCGGCGACCCAGAACCTCGTCATCAAGCAACCCAAGCTATGGGGCGTCACGCACCCTCAGCGCTATCTGGCGGTCACGACGGTCAGCCAAGAGGGCCAGGAGGTCGACCGGGTTGAAACCCCGTTCGGCGTCCGGACGGTCGCCTTCGACGCCGACCGCGGCTTCCTCTTGAATGGCGAGGTTGTTCCCCTCCGCGGTGTCTGCGACCACCATGACCTCGGGGCGCTTGGCACCGCGATCAACGAACGCGCCCTCGAGCGCCAGCTCGAGATCCTGCGCGCCATGGGGTGCAACGCCCTCCGCACCAGCCACAATCCGCCGGCCCCGGAGCTGCTCGATCTCTGCGACCGCATGGGCTTCCTCGTGATGGACGAGGCCTTTGACTGCTGGGCCAAGGGCAAGAACCGGAACGATTATCATGTCGTCTTCCCGGAGTGGCATGAGGCCGACCTCCGCGCCCTCGTGCGCCGTGACCGCAACCACCCGAGCGTCATCCTCTGGAGCATCGGCAACGAGGTGGTCGAGCAATGGGGTGCCGACGCCCAGGAGGGCTGGAAGCTGGCCAACCACCTCGCCGGCATCGTGCGGGAGGAGGATCGCACCCGCCCGATCAGCGGGGCCTTCAATGGCGAGCAGAGCGGCTACAACGGCTATCAGCACGCCCTCGACGCCATGGGCTACAACTACCGCATCAAGGAATACTCCCGCTTCCGCCAGCTCAACCCCACGGTCCCGCTCTTCGGCTCCGAGACCGCCTCCGCCCTCAGTTCCCGCGGCGTCTATTTCTTTCCGATCAGCGACAACCGGATCGACCACGTCAGCCGTAGCGATTTCCAGGTCAGCAGCTACGATCTCTACTCGGCCAACTGGGCGAGCCCGCCCGACTGGGAGTGGCGGGCCGCGGACGCAGCTCCGGGGTACGCCGGGGAGTTCGTCTGGACCGGCTTTGATTACCTGGGCGAACCCACGCCCTACAACGCCGACCTGACCAACCTCCTCAATTTCTCCGACCCCGCCGAGAAGGAGCGCCAGGCCAAGCTGCTGACCGATCTGGGCCGCATCCCCACCCCTTCGCGCAGCAGCTACTTTGGCATCATCGACCTCGCCGGCTTCCCGAAGGACCGCTACTATTTCTACCAGGCCCGCTGGCGGCCCGAGCTGCCCATGGCCCACCTGCTCCCGCACTGGACCTGGCCCGAGCGCGTCGGCCAGGTCACGCCGGTCCACGCCTACACCTCCGGCGACGAGGCCGAGCTCTTCCTCAACGGGAAATCCCTCGGGCGGCAAAAGCTCGCCGCCGGCACCTACCGTGTCCGCTGGGACGACGTGAAATACGAACCGGGCGAGATCCGGGTCGTCGCCTACAAGCACGGCGCCAAGTGGGCGGAGGATGTCCAGCGCACCGCCAACGCCGCCGCCCGCCTCGGCCTCGCCGCCGACCGCACCACCCTCCGCGCCGACGGTCATGACCTGGCCTTCGTCGCCGTGCGGGTCACGGACGATTCCGGCCAGCTGGTGCCGCGCGCGGCCAATCGCGTCCGCTTCACCGTCACGGGCCCCGGGGAAATCGTCGCCACCGACAACGGCGACGCGACGAGCTTCGAGCCGTTCCCGGCGCCCGAACACTCCGCCTTCAACGGACTCGTGCTCGCGATCGTCCGCACCAAGGCCGGTGAGGCGGGAACCGTCACGCTGCACGCCGAGTCCGCCGGCCTCACCCCGGCCGAGACGATCCTGACCACCCGCTAGCCACCGGTGGCCGGAAGCCAGTCTTGGATTGATTCCTGCCTCCCCGTGGGAGAAATCCTCCCTGCCATGCTCCGTCCCGCCACCATCGCCGATGCCGCCGCGATCGCCGGTATCTACAATCACTATGTGCTGAACACGGTTGTGACCTTCGAGGAGGAGGCCGTGCCCGCGACGGAGATCGCCCAGCGCATCGCCGACACCCTCGCCGCCGGCCGGCCCTGGCTGGTCTGGGAGGAGGACGGCAGGGTGCTGGGTTACGCCTATGCCAGTGGCTGGAAGTCGCGCTGTTCCTACCGCTTTTCCCTCGAGACCACGATCTACCTGGACAAGGACGCCATGGGCCGCGGCATCGGGACCAGGCTCTACACGGCCCTGATCGACATCCTGCGTCAGACCAAGGTGCACGCCATCATCGGTGGCGTGGCCCTGCCCAACGCCGCGAGCGTCGCGCTGCACGAGAAGCTTGGTTTCGTGAAGGTCGCGCAGTTCCGGGAGGTCGGTTGGAAGTTCGGGCAATGGATCGACGTCGGCTACTGGGAATTGATCCTCTGACGCCTAGGGCTGGTTCACGCGAAGCTGGGGAGACGCGGACAAATTGCCCGGTTCAGTCTTTTCTCCATCCGTGATCATCCGTGCGATCCAGGGTTGATTCCTTTTCGGCCTTCAGGCTCCGTGCTCCCGGCTTCAGGCTCAACGCTGTTTCTTAGGCTTTGAGTTTTGGCCCCGGCTCATCATGTTGCCGGGCATTCCGCGCCCATGACCACCCAACAGATTGTTCCCCTCGTCGTCCTGCCGCTGGTCGCCTGGCGGATCTACGCCCGCGTCCGCCGCAACATCGGCCGCCAGGCCTTCCATCCCGGCCGGATGACCGGGGCGATCGTCGTCTTCAGCGTGATCACCGTTTTGATGGGACTCGGCGCGCTGCGCCATCCCGCGGCGCTCGGTGCGCTCGGCGGCGGGCTGGCGCTCAGCGTCCCGCTCGCGCTGTTCGGCCTGAAGGTCACCAAGTTCGAGACGACGCCGGAGGGGAAGTTCTACACGCCGCACACCGGCCTCGGCGTGGCGCTGACGGTGCTCTTCCTCGGCCGCATGGCCTACCGGATGTTTTCCCTCATGGGTGAACCCGGGATCGCCGCCGGGACGCCCCCGCCGTCGATGTTCCAAAGCCCGGTGACACTGCTGATCTTCGGCCTGACCTCGGGCTACTACATCACGTATTACGCTGGCGCGCGCATCCGCGGTCTCAAGGCCAGCTGAGCTTTCCGCTTCCGCCTGATTTTCGGCTTCAATCGGCGGGTCGCTTCTGCGATGCTGCCGACACCCCCACGCTACTCCCCGCTTGCCCCGCCGCAGCCTTGCGCGAAGACGGGCCCCCCGTTCCCAGCTCAACGCTCCCGGCTCACAGCTCCCGCTTTCCCACCCACCCCCACCATGAATGCCCTCCTCGCCCTCTGGTTGCCGATCCTGCTCAGCGCAGTGGTCGTGTTCGTGATCAGCTCCCTCATCCACATGGTCATCAAGTGGCACGCGTCCGAGTACCACGGCTTTGCCAACGAGGACGCCGTGCGCGACGCGATCCGGGCCGGCAATCCGGTGCCCGGGGCGTATGTCGTGCCGTTTTGCAAGGACATGAAGGACATGGCCAGTGAGGCGATGGTGAGGAAATACCGGGAGGGCCCCGTGGGGCACATCACGCTCCAACCCAGCGGCACGGTGAACATGGGAAAGTTTCTCGGCCTGTGGTTCCTGTGGAGCCTGGTCGTCGCGATAATTGCGGCGTATCTGGCCGCGCGCATCTACGGACTCAATCACGCCCATGCCGGCTCGGCGGCCAAGCTGGTCGGGGCCGTCACCTTCATCGCCCACGGCTGTGGGAACGTCACCGAATCGATCTGGATGGGCCGCCCGTGGTCGGCGACGGTGAAGTATATGTTCGACTCCGCGCTCTATGGGATCGGCTCCGGCCTCGTCTTCTGCTGGCTCTGGCCCTAGGCAAAGTTGGGAGCTCGGAGCTGAGAGCCAATCGCTCAGAGCTGTCAGAGGTGAACAGATAATCTCACACAAAGACGCCGAGAACGCGGAGGGTTTTAACCCGGGACTCTCATTTTAACCCTCCAGCAACGGGGGGCAGGTCAGATTAGCGCCTGTTGTTTGCGGCAAATACCGAAGCATTCGCCAGTGGCTTCAGGCGTGGTTGGATTCTTCTTTGAATACGCGTCTAAGCGTCACGAGAAGAATGGACGCGGAAAAAGGAAGTGAACATTCGCCGTGGCCATGGGCGGTGGCAGGAGGCTTGGGCAAGACGTCCCCGGCGTCAATGTCTGGCTGGTAGCCTTCATCCAACAACGGCGCGCTGGCTCCATCCGTGCCCATTCGTGCAATCCGTGGCTAACCTTCAGGGGTGGAATATGCCGTCATTCGCTATCCCGGTCCCGAGGCGTCACCGATCCGGACCGAGAGTCTGTCTCACGGCCCTTTGCCCAAACTCAGCAAGTCTCACGCGGAAACGCGGACAATCTGACCGCTGACATCTGTCATCTGTTTTGCCTCTGGGCTCTGCGGTAAGACAACACCGGACAGGTTATTTTGTCTTCGGGAGCGCGTCCCCCCATTGGGGACACGCGGAGGGACAATGCGGGAACGCGAGCTTTGTTTAGGGGATCCGAATTGCTCCTTTCATTGCCCAGTGGGCACCCATTCAGGTCGCCCTACGCTATTGCTCCGGGCTGCTCCGCTTCGCTTCACGACGCCATCTCCGCGCTGCCGCGCTCCGTGAGGATCGAAGAGACGGCGGTAGGTGCGTGAGCAGGTAGCGAGGAGCCGGGCCAAACCAGAGGACGGAGCTCAGACGTCAGAGGTCAGACCGAACCGTGGCTCATCAAAGATCCCTGAACGAGCCGAATTGCGGGTCGAAGAGGCGGCGGTAGGTGCGGACCACCATGCCGTCGGTCTGGCCGGCGAGGAAGTCGCAGATGCGGCGGGCCTTCCCGTCCTGCGTCTTCTCCGCCTCGATCAGGCGGCTGACGTTTGCGGGGAGGATGCTGATGACACGCTCGTTGCGCTCGGCGTAGTTCTCCCAGATGGCATTGTAGAGGGCCATGAGGATGACGCGCGCCTTGTGCTCGAGCTGCTCGAGCTGGGGGCTCTCGAAGATGATGTCGTTGGCCATCTTCTTGAAGAACTCCGCCTCGCTGCGCGCCGCCTCGTCGATGATGAGGTCGTATTTGTAGCGGTTGGTCGTCTCCGCCATGAAGTTGTCGCGCACCTTGAGCCGGCAGGACTGGATGAAGACCCCGATCTTGTGGGAAAACACGTTCTCCAGCCGGTCGCGGCGGATGGCCTCCAGGAGCGAGTCGAGCTGCCGCTGCTCGGCCGCGCCGATGGTCTCGCCGTCGGCCCAGCGCTCGACGCGCTCGACGGTGAGGAAGCCGGCGCGCACGCCGTCGACGATGTCGTTGAGCGAATAGGCGGCGTCGTCGGCCCAGTCCATGATCTGGCACTCGACGCTCTTGAAGTCGTTGAGGGCGTCGCCGCGCATGAGGGCGCCGGGGATCTTGGCGCCGCCGAACACCCAGTCGCGCACGGGCGCCTGGCCGTCGTAGAGGAAGTGGCTGAGCGGGGGCGTGGCGAACTCGGTGTAGAGCTTCTTGTATTTGAGCACGCCGTCGAGCAGGGCGCGCGTGGGCTGCATGCCCTTCACCCCGGTCTCGTTCTGATAGATGGTCTCGCAGAGCAGGTGGAGCGTCTGGGCGTTGCCCTCGAACCCGCCGCGGCGCTTCATCAGCTCCTGCAGAGTGCGCTCGCCGCTGTGGCCGAAGGGGGGGTGGCCCATGTCGTGCGACAGGCAGCTGGCCTCGACAAGGTCGGGGTCGATGAAGAAATCGGCGGTCAGCGGGTCGCCGCGGCTGAGCAGGAAGGCGCAGATGGAGCGGCCGATCTGCGCGACCTCCATCGAGTGGGTGAGGCGCGTGCGGTAGAAATCGTATTCGCCAGAGAGGAAGACCTGGGTCTTCGACTGGAGCTTGCGGAAGGCGTGGGCGTGGATGATCCGGTCGCGGTCGATCTGGAACGGGCTGCGGTAGTCGGGCTTCCGGGCGCTCCCCCACTCCTGCAGGTCGAAGGCGTTGTAGAAGCGGTTCATGAGAGCGGGTGAAGCAGAGGACGGACGACGGTAGACGGAGGACGGAAAGGTAAATCAGTCACGGATGGCACGGATGTACACGGATGTTGATAGCCGGGGGCCATGAGTGAGCTGTAAGCTGTAAGCGATAAGCCTCAGCTGGAAGCGAAAAAGAGAGCATGGCTCATGCGGAGACGCGGAGGTCGCGGAGTGGCGGGGGAAGATGACAGATACCAGAGGTCAGAGGGTCAGGTAGAGCTCCAGGCTCATCAGGCCTCACGCGGAGACGCGGAGGCCGCGGAGAGGCTGATTTCTGTCATCTGACGTCCGTCCTCTGGTTTGGCATCAGCTCCTCGCTCTCCCCATACCCGGCTGATTGGCTTGGACAGCCGCGGGAGAATTAACAGGATGCCTCCCTTATGCCACGCCTGCTTCCCCTGTTCCTGGCCGCATTCTGTCTGACCGGAGCGACCGTCGCCCGCTGCGCCGAAACCACCCCGGCGCTCATCGCCGCCACCGACCTTTTCAACGTGAAACAGGTCGAGACCCCGGCTTTGTCGCCGGATGGCAAATGGGTCGTCTACGTGGTCCGGTCCATCGAACCCAAGCCCGACGCGAAGGACGACTGGGTCTACCGGACGCAGTTGTGGCTCGCCGCCGTGGACGGCACGACCCCGCCCCGGCAGCTGACCTTCAACGCCGCCGACAACTCCAGCCCCGCTTGGTCGCCGCAGGGCGACCGCATCGCATTTGTCCGCACCCCGGAAAAGGAGAAGCCGCAGATCCACCTGCTCTCGCTGGCCGGAGGCGAGGCGGTGCCGCTGACGAAGCTCGACAGCGGCGCCTCCCATCCCCTCTGGTCGCCGGATGGTTCGACGATCCTGTTCACCAGCACCCGGTCCTACGCCCAAGTGCGCGCCGCCTTGGAGAAAGCCGGCAAGGAAGCCGCCCCGGCTTGGGACACCGGGAAACCCGGCCGCAAGCCAAACGACACCGCCAACTGGGGCCTCAAGCAGAAGGGCCCCGACGGCAAGGACCAGCCGGTGACACCCGGGGTCTCCGCCAAGCCCGACGGCAACCTGCAGGAAGTGCGCGAATGGCTGGCCAAGGAGGAAGCCGGCGGCAACCCGCGCGTGATCGACCGCCTGAACTTTCTCGCCGAGGCCGACCTCGCAGCGGAGCCGGACTTCAACCAGTTCTACACCATCGCCGCACGCGAGGGCGCCGAGCCCGAGGCCCTCACCCGGGGCTACGAAGGCTACGCCGAAGCCGCCTGGCTGGCCGACGGCAAGGGTGTCGTCTGCGTCGGACCCCGCCAGGCCGCGATCCATCCCGACCGGGATCGTCTCAACAGCCTCTACCTGATCGACCGGGCGACCGGTGCTTCGAAGGTGTTGCTCGCGGAACCGGGCTGCACTTACGACGGCCCGCTGCCCTCGCCCGACGGCAAATGGATCGCCTACGCGCTGCAGACCGGCGGCGAACTCAGCTTCGAGCAGCCGATGGTCGCGGTGGTGCCCGCGGCCGGGGGCGCGCCGAGGCAGCTGACCCCGCAGCTCGATCGCGAGGCGGACAACCTGCAATGGTCCGCCGACAGCGCCGCGATCTATTTCACCACGCCGAGCCGCGGACATTTCCCGGTCCATCGGGTCGACCTCGCCGATGCCCGGCTTACGACCATCACCGCGCAACCCGAGTGGGGCGTCGGCGATTTCACCGTCGGGGCGGACGGCCTGGTCGAGGTGGTCTCGCATCCCGGCAACCCCTGGGAACTCTACCGCAGCTCCACCGACGGCAAGACCGTGCGGCCGCTCACGACGCATAACAGCACCTGGCTGAAAGACCGGAAGCTCAGCGCCTACGAGCCACGCAGCCTGGTGACCAAGGACGGCCTCACCGTCGATTACTGGACCCTGAAGCCCGCCACCTTCGATCCGGCGAAGAAATACCCGCTGCTGGTCGAGATCCACGGCGGCCCCGCCGCCATGTGGGGCCCCGGGGAGGCCACCACTTGGCTCGAGTTCCAGTATTTCGCCGCCCGCGGCTACGTCGTGGTCTTCTCCAATCCGCGCGGGTCCGGTGGTTACGGCCGGGATTTCCAGCGCGCGAACTTCAAGGACTGGGGTGCGGGCCCGGCGAGCGACGTGCTGGCCGCGGCCGAGTTCGCCGCCCAAGAGCGTTTTGTCGACAAACACCGGCAGGTAATCACCGGTGGCTCCTACGGCGGCTACCTGACCGCGTGGATCGTGGGACACGACCAGCGCTTCAAGGCCGCCGTGGCCCAGCGCGGGGTGTATGACCTCGCGACCTTCTTCGGCGAGGGCAACGCGTGGTTTCTGCTGCCGCAGTACTTCGGCGGCTACCCGTGGGAGAAGGACGTGCGGTTTGTGCTCGACCGCGAGTCGCCCCTTACCTACGTGGACAAGATCAAGACCCCGCTGCTCATCAAGCATGGCGACACTGATTTCCGGACGGGCGTGGTGCAGAGCCATCTGCTCTACAAGAGCCTCCAGCAGCTCGGGCGGCCGGTGGAATACGTCCGCTATCCCCACGCCACGCACGAACTCAGCCGCAGCGGCGAACCCCGCCAGCGCCTCGACCGCCTCGTGCGCTTCGAGGAATTCTTCCGGCGCTACATCGGGGAGAACTAGGTGTCACGCGGAGGTCGCGGTATGGCTGATTTCTGTCATCTGACGTCTGACCTCTGGTTTGGCATCGGCTCCAAGCTCACAGCTCCCTGCTCATCGCTCTTCGCTCTTTGCGCAAAATATCATGCCTGATTTACGTCGTGGACGCATCGGGTGCACGGTGCTGGCTTGCCGGGCATGTTCATTGCGCCTACGGTTTGCCACATGCCCCATGTTTTTTTCCCCACCGAGTTCGGCCCCTGTGGCATTGCTTGGAATGAAAACGGGCTGACCGGCTTCCAGCTCCCCGAGGAAACGGCGCTGGGCGAGCAGCATCTCGCCAAGAAGGCGCACAGCGTGCCGGCCACCGAGCCGCCGCCCGACTGGGTGCAGCGCATCATTGCGCGGGTGCAGCGGCACCTCGCGGGCGACCTGCAGGATTTCTCGGACATCGTGCTCGACTGGTCGCGGGTCAGCGATTTCCAGGAGGCGGTCTACCGCCAGGCCTTGGCCATCCGGCCCGGCTACAAGAAAAGCTACGGCGAGATCGCCCGGCTGATGGCCCTGGGCAACGAGGCGGCGCGGGCCGTCGGTGTCGCCCTCGCGACCAACCCGTGGCCGCTCATAGTGCCCTGCCATCGCGTCGTGTCGGCCGGCGACAAGATGACGGGCTTCTCGGCCCCCGGCGGCGTGCGCACCAAGACGCGCCTGCTCGCGCTGGAAGGCGCGGAGCTGCTGTCGGAGTAGTCTTTTCCGTCATGGATTGCACCGATGGGTACAGATGGATCCACGAGCAACATTTGTTTTCACGCAGAGGCGCGGAGTCCGCGGAGAGAATCCATGACAGATATCAGAGACTGAAACCGGGCCGTTTAGTTGACTCATTCCCTCCGCGTCTCCCCTTTTCCACGTGAGCCAAGCTTGTTCGACAACCAATTGATCCAATGAAACCCAGGTTCCAATACGATCCGGCCGCGGCCCTCGCGCACCTGCGGGCGGGCGACCCGGCCCTCGCCGCATTGATCGACCGCGTCGGGCCGTTCGAGCTGGAATTGAAGCCGGTGGACAGCCTGTTCGAGGCGATGCTGCGCTCGATCATCTACCAGCAACTGCATGCCCGGGCGGCGGGGACCATCTACGGGCGCGTGCTGGCCGAGCTGGACCGCCACGGCGGACCGACGCCTGCGGCCCTGGCCAAGGCGGCCGATGCCGCCTTGCGCGGCGCGGGCCTGTCGCGTAACAAGCTGCTGGCGGTCCGCGACCTCGCCGCCAAGTGCCTCGCGGGCACCGTGCCGTCGATAAAGGAGGCGCACAAGCTCGGCGACGATGAGTTGGTCGCACGGCTGACGGAGGTGCGCGGCATCGGGCCGTGGACGGTGCACATGCTGCTGATCTTTTATCTCGGAAGGCCGGACGTAATGCCGACCGGCGATTTCGCGATCCGGCTCGGCTTCAAGAGACTCTACCGCAAACGCAAGGACCCGACACCTGATGCCATCCTCAGGCACACGCGCCGCTGGCAGCCCTACCGCTCGGTGGCGAGCTGGTATCTGTGGCGTTCGCTCGACACGTCGTGAGGTCGATTCACCGCGAAGGCACGAAAAGCGAAGGCGGGCTTGCCCCAGGTTTAGGCTGGTTGTTTCACGCGGAGACGCGGAGGACGCGGAGAGAAGGGATTAGATGAAGCCCGATCCAACCAAACCGATCTGACTTTATCCCTGCCTATCAGTGCAATCAGTGGCGAAAATATTCCGGAATTAAGCTGAACGGCGTATGCCTTCGGGGTTGTTTCCCCGCGGCCGGCGGCTAGCTTCTGGCCAACCAAGTTCCCCATGCCCTTGCAAATGCGCGCCATCGTCAAGCCCACCGCCGGTCCCGGCCTCATCATGACCGAGGTCCCCGTGCCCGTGCCGGGCGTCAACGATGTGCTGATCAAGATCAAGAAGACCTCCATCTGCGGCACCGACGTGCACATCAACAAGTGGGACTCGTGGGCCCAGCGCGTCATCAAGCCGCCGCTGGTGATCGGCCACGAATACGTCGGCACGGTCGAGGACGTCGGCCATGGCGTGACCGGCTTCACCAAAGGCCAGCTGGTGACGGGCGAGGGCCACATCGTCTGCGGGAATTGCCGCAACTGTCTCGCCGGCCGCCGCCACCTCTGTCCCAACACCGTCGGCGTCGGCGTGAACCGCGACGGCGCATTTGCGGACTACGTGTCCGTGCCGGCCAGCAACGTCTGGCGCGTGCCCGCCGGGATGTCGCTCGACGTCGTCTCCTGCTTCGATCCGCTCGGCAACGCCGTGCACACGGCCCTTTCCTTTGACCTGATCGGCGAGGATGTCCTTATCACCGGCGCCGGACCCATCGGCTGCATGGCGATCGCCGTCGCCAAGCACGCGGGCGCGCGGAAGGTCGTCATCACCGACATCAACGACGGCCGGCTGGAACTGGCCCGCAGGTTCGGTCCGACCCGCGCCATCAACACGGCGAAGGAAAACCTGACCGACGTCTGGCACAAGGAGCTCGGCATGACCGAGGGCTTCGACGTCGGCCTGGAGATGTCGGGCAGCCACCTCGCCTTGAACCAGATGATCGACAACATGATCATGGGCGGCCGCATTGCGCTCCTCGGCACGCACTCGGCGAAGGCCGAGGTCGACTGGAACAAGATCGTCTTCAAGATGCTTCACCTGAAGGGCATCTACGGCCGCGAGATGTTCGAGACGTGGTACAAGATGACGGCGCTCGTGCAGGGCGGCCTCGACATCACTCCGGTGATCACGCACCACTTCCCGGTCGCGCAGTTTCAGCAGGGCTTCGAGCTCATGGGCGCGGGCAAGAGCGGCAAGATCATCCTGAACTGGGAGTGAGTTCATGAATCCTGCCTTCACTGACTACCTGAAGAAAACTCTCGGGGAGATCGAGGCCGCCGGCCTCTTCAAGCGCGAGCGCGTCCTCACCACGCACCAGACGGCGCACATCGCCGTGGCCACCGGACAAAAGGTTCTGAACCTGTGCGCCAACAACTACCTCGGTCTCGCAGACAACCCCGAGCTCGTCGCGGCGGCGAAGGAGTCCCTCGACCGCTGGGGCTACGGCCTGGCCTCGGTGCGCTTCATCTGCGGCACGCAGCAGATCCACAAGGACCTCGAGGCCGCGATCTCCCGGTTTCTCGGCACGGAGGACACCATCCTGTACTCGTCGTGTTTCGACGCCAACGGTGGCCTCTTCGAGACGCTGCTCGGTGCCGAGGATGCCGTCATCTCCGATGAACTGAACCACGCGTCCATCATTGACGGCGTGCGCCTCTGCAGGGCGCAACGCTACCGTTACAGGAACAACGACCTCGCCGACCTCGAGGCGAAGCTGAAGGAAGCCGACGCCGCCAAGGCCCGTTTCAAGCTCATCGCGACGGACGGCGTGTTCTCGATGGACGGCTATATCGCCAATCTGCGGGGCATCTGCGATCTCGCCGACAAATACGGCGCGCTTGTCATGGTCGACGACAGCCATGCGGTCGGCTTCATGGGCCCGACCGGCCGCGGCACGCACGAGCACTGCGGCGTGATGGGGCGCGTGGATGTCTTCACCGGCACGCTCGGCAAGGCGCTTGGCGGCGCCAGCGGCGGCTACACCAGCGGCCGGAAGGAGATCATCGACCTGTTGCGCCAGCGGTCCCGGCCCTACCTGTTTTCCAACACGATCGCGCCCAGTATCGCCGCCGCGTCGATCAAATGCCTGGAGATGCTCAGTCGCTCGACCGCGCTGCGCGACAAGCTGGAAGCCAACACCAGGTTCTTCCGCGAAGGACTGATGAAGGCCGGCCTGACCATCCGCCCCGGCACGCACCCGATCGTGCCGGTGATGCTGGGCGACGCCGCGCTCGCGCAGAAGGTGTCGGCCCGCATGCTGGGAAAGGGCGTCTATGTCGTCGGCTTCTTCTATCCGGTGGTGCCGCAGGGCCTGGCCCGCATCCGCACGCAGGTCTCGGCGGTGCACAGCCGGGAGGACCTGGCGTTTGCCATTGAGAAGTTTGCCGAAGTGAAGCAGGAATTCGGCCTCTGATGCCCACCCCCGCCCAACTGCAGCGGCTCAAGGCCGCCTCCAAGACGGCCGCCGGCCGCGCCTACGCCCCCTACTCCAAGTTCCATGTCGGCGCGGCCATCCTGACGACATCGGGCCGGATCTACGCCGGCTGCAACGTCGAGAACGCCTCCTACGGCCTGACCAACTGCGCCGAGCGCACGGCGATCTTCAACGCGGTGGCGGCCGGCGAGAAGAACCTCAAGCTGCAGTGCGTCGCCGTCTACACGCCGACCAAGACCGCCACGGCGCCGTGCGGCGCCTGTCGGCAGGTCATCTACGAATTCGGGCCCCGCGCGCAGGTGATTTCCTTCTGCGCCGGCCGGGAGCAGATCGACGTGTCGATCGGCGCCCTGCTGCCGGGTGCCTTCGGCCCGCAGGATCTCGCGTGAACCGGATTGAACCGGCGAGTAGCATTTCCCCTATGAAGCTCCATGTTCCCTTCGCGGCCTTTGTTGCCGCCACCGCCGGTCTGTCGGCCGAGCCCGTCCATCCCATCGTAGGTGTTGACCGCACCTACATCGACACCTCCGTCTCGCCGTGCAAGGACTTCTACGGCTTCGCGTGCGGCGCCTACGACAAGGTGCCGATTCCGGGCGAATACTCGTCCTTCGGCGTGAACCAGGAGATCAACGAGCGGAGCTACGTCATCCTGAAGAACATCCTCGAGACGTCGGGCCGCACGGGCGGACCGAGCGGCAGCGTGGCGCAGCGCGTCGGTGATTTCTATGCCGCCGGCATGGACGAGGCCGCGATCGAGCAGGCGGGCCTGAAGCCCTTGCAGAAGTGGTTCGACGAGTTCGCCGCCATCAAGCAGCCGGCGGACCTCGTGACGACGATCGGGCACATGCAGGCGGCCGGCCTCGACGCGGGCTTCGGCTTCGGCGTGCAGATCGACGACAAGGACACGACGGCGATGATTGCCGGCTTCGCGCAGGGCGGGCTCGGCCTGCCGGAACGCGACTACTATTTCCGTCCCGGCGACAATCCCGAGGAAATCCGCCGGGCCTACGTCGCCCACGTCGCGAAGACGCTGGAGCTGGCCGGGGACACACCCGCCGCCGCCAAAGGGGCGGCGGATGCCATCATGGCCCTCGAGACCAAGCTGGCCAAGGTGTCGCGCACGCTCGTCGAGCGCCGCGACCCGGAGAAGAATTACAACAAGTTCGAGCGGTCCGCGCTGGCGAAGCTGGCCCCGGACTTCGGCTGGGAGGAGTTTCTCGTCCAGATCCACTTTCCCGCCACCGAGAAGACCGTGCTGGTCGGGCAGCCGGAGTTCTTCACCGCGTTCGGCGGGCTGCTGAAATCCGAGCCGCTCGAGGCCTGGCGCGCCTACCTGCGCTGGCACCTGCTGCACCAGACGGCCAACTACCTTGGGCACGAGTTCGTCGACGAGCGCTTCGCCTTCTACGGAAAGAAACTCTCCGGCGCCACGGAACTCCGGCCGCGCTGGAAACGCGTGATGATGGCGGCCGACCAGGCCATCGGCGAGGATCTCGGCCAGCTCTACGTCCGGACCACCTTCAGCCCGGCGGCCAAGGCCCGCGCGCTGGAGATGGTGAAATACCACCTCGAGGCCATGCGGGGGCGCATCCGCGCCGCCGACTGGATGAGCGAGGCGACCAAGGCGCAGGCCTACAGGAAAATCGACACGATGCGCAGCAAGGTCGGTTATCCCGATGCCTGGCGCGACTACTCGAAGCTGGTCCTCACCCGGGAGTCCTACGTCGGCAACGTCATCGCCGGGGCGGCCTTCGAGTTCCAACGACAGCTCGCCAAGCTCGGCAAACCGGTCGACCGCAACGAGTGGCTGATGACACCGCAGACGAACAACGCCTATTACGAGCCGACGCTGAACGAAATGTGCTTCCCCGCCGGCATCCTGCAGCCGCCGTTCTTTGACGAAAGTGCCGACGATGCCACCAATTACGGCGCCCTCGCCTCCACTATCGGCCACGAGCTGACACACGGCTTCGACGACCAGGGCCGCCAGTATGACTGGCAGGGCAACCTGAAGAACTGGTGGACCGAGGAGGACGCGAACAAGTTCACGGAGCGCGCCGAGATCGTGGCGAGGCAATACGACGCCTTCGAGCCGGTGTCCGGCGTGCACATCAACGGGCACCAGACGCTCGGCGAGAACATCGCCGATGTCGGCGGCCTGCGGGTCTCCTACGAGGCGTTCAAGCTGGCAACCGCCGGCAAGCAGCTCGCGCCCGCCGACGGCTTCACCCCCGACCAGCGGTTCTTCATCGCCTTCGCCCAAGGCTGGCGCACCAACCAGCGGCCCGAGCAGCTCCGGCTGTCGGTGACCAGCGACGTGCACAGCCCGGTGCGCTGGCGCGTCATCGGCTCCGTGGCGAATTTCCCCGAGTTCCGTGCGGCGTTCGGCTGCACCGAAAAGGTGGAGTCCTGGCCGGCGATCTGGTGAGGGCGCGGCGCGGGGCCGGCTGATGTCACCCAATCGTATACCAAGGTCCCCGGCCTTCCCCGGGCCGGGCGATCCGGGTGGGACGGCTTCGGTCTCAAAGCATTCTATTGGCTGACATCAACGGGTGCCCAGCGAGTCAGTGAACTCCTGCAGCACCTCCCAGTAACGCGAGCCGGTGAAATCCGCGAGGCCACCGTGGTGCCCGCCCGCAACGAAAAGTTTCATCTTGCGGGCCGTCGTCGCCGCATAGAGCGCCTCGCCGTGCCAGAACGGGACCGTGCGGTCCTCCGTGCCATGAAGGTAGAGCACCGGACAGCGCAGCTGCGGCACCTTGGCCAGGTTCACGAACATGTCGCCCGGAAACAGCGGAATGCGTGTCATCACCCTGTAGGCGCTGACAAAGGCGCCCTGCAGCACCAGCCCGGCCACCGGCTGGTGCAGCGCCAGTTCCACCCCGGGGCCGCCGCCGAGTGAGTAGCCGAAAACCACAATCCGGTCCGCCGGCACGTGCAGCCGGGAGCGCAGGTAGTCGTAAGCCAGCCGGACGTCGGCATTGGTGTTGGCCTCCGTGGGCGAGCCGCCGCTGTGCCCGTAGTGCCGGTAATCGAGGGCGAAGACCGCATAGCCGGCGTGGATGAATTGCGGCATGTATTCCCCGATGCTGCCGAGGTCCTCATAATTGCCATGCAGGTAGAGCAGTGTGTATTTCGCCGCCGGGTTCGGCCAGTGGCGGGCTGCGAGCTTCACCCCGTCCGGCGTGGTTAACTGGATGTAGTCGGCCGTAAGTTCATATTTCACCGGCGGCTGCGGGAAAAGCAGACGGGGAGCGACCAGATGCGCACCTCCGGCCAGCAACGCGTAAGCGACTGCCAGCAAAAGGAGGACCCGGCCAATGCTCAGCAACAGA
>CAZZDB010000072.1:0-17891 GCA_964652485.1 uncultured Oleiharenicola sp. | reverse complement strand
AGGACCAGGGGTGGATCAAGGCGGAGTGGGGTGTCTCCGATAACAACCGGAAGGCAAAGTTCTATTCGCTGACTGCCACCGGCCGGAAGCAGCTGCACGTCGAGGAACAGAGCTGGGCCAAGCTTTCCGTCGCCATCAACCTCGTGCTCGGCAACGCCTGATCGCTCCCGCTTCATGCGCTGGCTCCGCAAAATCAGCTCGCTGTTCCGGAAAGAAAGGCTCGACGCCGAGATGGCCGCGGAGATGAGGCGTCATGTCGACCTACAGACGGAGTTGAACCTCAAGGCCGGCATGGATCGCAGCGAGGCCCGCTATGCCGCACTGCGGCAGTTCGGCAACGTGGCGAGCATCCAGGAGCGGGCGAGGGAAGGCCGTGGCTACGTGTGGTTGGAACAGCTGTGGCAGGATTGGGCTCACGCTTGGCGCGGACTGATGCGCAGTCCGGGATTTTCTGCCACGGTCGTCCTGATCCTGGCCTTGGGGATCGGGGCGGCGGCGGCGATCTTCACCGTGATTGAAGGGGCGCTTCTGCGGCAGAGCCACTTTCCCGACGGTATATTCATGGTTTGCTTGCGGGCCGGCGGCGAATCCGTGAACCCCCAGCTGAACGACTACATGACGCGGGGCTACGAGAGCTCGCCGGCGATATCTGAATTTGCAAAATCCGCCCACATGGGCGGCAACGTTGCCGTTGATGGCCAGCCGGTGGCCAACGGCTGGTGCGGGATCTCGCCCAATCTGCTCTCCATGCTCGACGTGATCCCGGCACTCGGCCGTGGTTTTCTGCCCGGCGAGGATCGGTCGGGAGCCGATTCCGTCGTCATCATCTCGGATGAATTCTGGCGGCGAAACTTCCACGCCGATCCAAACATCCTCGGGCGGAGGATCGGCTTTGGGCCCGCTGTTTGCTCGGTGGTGGGTGTGCTCAAGGCGCACCAGACCCTTCCCGTCGGGCTCAGCGACGACCTCTATCGACCGCTCGTGTACCAGGTGGATCCGCAGCGTCCGTGGGCCCCGCCCTTGCTTCTCCTCGCGAAATTGCACGCGGGGTTCACCCCGGAGCAGGCGGGCGCGGCGCTTACAGGAATCAAACTCGATGCGCCGCGGTTCGCGCCTTCGTATGGCGAGCAGCCACGAGCCGTTCTCTTAAGTCTGGTCGATTTCAACCGCCAGTTTGGCCCGACGGGGGTTTCATGGGTGTTGCTGGCGGCGGTCGGTTTCCTCTACGGAATCGCCTGCCTCAACACTTCAAACATGATGCTGGTGCGCATGCTGGGGCGGAGCCGCGAGCTCAGTATCCGACTGGCTCTTGGCGCCGGTCGTTGGCGAGTAGCGCGCCTGCTCATGGCCGAGAGCTTGATCCTGTCGCTCACCGGCGCCGCCGCAGGTATCCTCGTGGCCAACTGGCTCTTCCCCTTGTTGCTGCGCTCGCTCTCGGACGGTCTCCTTGGGGAAGGTCGCGCGTCGTGGCGGATGATGGACGGCGAGGAACTGATCTTGCTGGCCTTCCTCGCAATCGCGACGAGCCTGGCGGTGGCTGTTGTTCCGGCGGCGCGCATCTTGCGGGCGCAGATTTCATCAAGCTTGAAGGAAGGTAGCGCTGCCTTCGGCGAAAGCCGCGGGCTCGGACGGTTGCGCAGCGGGCTCGTGGTCTTGCAGACCGCGTTTGCCGTGGTGCTCCTCGTCGGAGCCGGGCTGATGACGCGAACCTTTTCGAATCTCACGCACCTCGACCTCGGGTATGACGGCACCCAGCGAGTCAAGGTGCTGCTGGGCTATCCTCCAACCTATCCGGCGGATTGGCAGCCACGACTGGCAAAGCTACACGAAATTCAGGCGGTGCTGGAGCGGTTGCCCGGGGTCGACTCTGCCGGATTTTGCAACGACATGCTGCTGCAGCAATATTTCGTAGGAACCCACACAGTCGAGGGCGCCGGGGGAGTCCCCGTGAAGGCGATGATCCGGTGCTTCAGCCGCGGGTTTGAGCAAACCTCGGGATTGCGCCTGAAACGCGGCCGGCCGCTCGATCAGATTCGCAGCAATGAAGTGCTCGTGAGCGAGTCGCTGGCCCGCCGGTGCTGGCCGGATAAGGACCCCCTCGGACAGCTGTTGCGGCCGGTCGGTGGGGCGCCGGGTTTTGGCGACGATTGGAAGGGATGGCTGGTCGTGGGCGTTGTCGCTGACACCCGGGTCAGCGTCCGTCAGGCCCCCGGGCTCGTCTTTTATTCCGACGAAGCCTGGAACCCGATCAACTATGACACCTTTGTCGCGCGGCTGAACGTCCCATATTTCCCGGAAGTGGAAGCTATGATCCGGCGAACCTTGTATGCTTTCGACCCACAGATCGTGGTGATCCGGGTCGTTCGTCTGGACCGCCTGTGGGAATACCAGGTCGGCACGGAGAAATTGGTGGATGCGACGCTCAAGTTGCTGGCGGCTTCGGCAGGCGTCCTGACGATGGTCGGCCTGTTTTCCGTGCTGGCCTACGCCGTCGATCGCCGGATGCACGAGTTTGGTGTGCGGCTGGCGCTCGGTGCCTCGCGTGCGAATTTGGTGCGCCATGTCGTCCGACGCGGATTGGTTCTGGTCATCGCCGGTCTGATTTTCGGGCTCGCCGGCGCCGCGGCCCTCGCGCGTTCCATCCAGGCCATGCTCTACAATACGTCCTCCCAGGATCCGGTGGTCCTTGCCGCCGTCAGCGGTATCCTGCTCGGGGTCGCGGCCCTGGCCTGCATCCTTCCTTCGTATCGGGCCACGAAAGTCGACGTGACAAAGCTCCTTCGAGCGGAGTGAGGCTGGTGAAAACCTGGAACTTGAGACCTTCGCCCAAGCACCCGCTGACACGGAAACCTGACCATGAAACTCCTCCGCAAACTTCGGACGCTGTTCCGTAAAGAGAAACTCGATGCCGAAATGGCGGACGAGATGCAGCATCACGTTGAGTTGCAGACCGAGCTCAACCGCAGGGCCGGGATGGATCCCGACGGGGCCCGTTACGCCGCGCTCCGGCAGTTTGGCAACGTGGCCGTCATCCAGGAACACGCCCGGGCGCAACGTGGTTCGGTGTGGCTGGAGCAATTGGGGCATGACCTCGCGCACGGCGTCCGGGCGATGCGCAAGCACCCGGGCTTCACCGCGCTCGCGGTCCTTACTCTTGCTCTGGGCATCGGCCTGAATCTGGCGGTGGTGTCCCTCGGCGCCGCTCTTTTTTCCCGGGCGCTGCCGGGCGTGCGCGACGCGGACCGGCTCGTCCGCGTCGGGCGGCAACCGCAGGGCTACAGCGTGTCCGGCTTGTCGTATCCCGAATTTGCCGAGTGCGGCACGGCGGTCACCGCCTTCAGCGAATTGGCGGCCTACCGCGAGGCCCCATTCACGCTGGCGGCGGACCGGCACACGGAGCGCGTGCTCGGCGAGTTCGTGTCCGGCAACTATTTCCGGACGCTCGGTGTAACGATGGCCGCGGGACGGGATTTCTTGCCGGAAGAAGATCTCGTGTCGGGGCGAAATCCCGTGGCCATTATCAGCGACCGGCTGTGGCAGCAGCGCTGGCAGCGCGACCCGGGGGTGATTGGCCGGGAGGTGACGATCAACGGCCGCGCGTTCACGGTGGTCGGCGTGGCGGAGCGGGGCTACCGCGCCGTGCAGTTGCCGAGCGCCCATGATCTCTGGGTGCCGCTGCACATGCGCGGGGTGCTGCAGCCGGCTACCACGGATCCCTACACCGACCGGCAGTCCCACTGGCTGCAGCGGGTTATCGGGCGACTGGCTCCGGGGCAGGGTTTTCCGCTGGCGCGGGAACAGCTGACGGCCGTGGCCGCGCGGAGTTCGCCGGTCACGATCACGGCGACGGACCGCCCGTGGACGCTTTGGGCGGGTCCCTATAGTCCTTTCCCGGGCACCGATTCGCGGGCTCCCCGCATCTTCCTCGGTCTGCTGGCAGCCATAACGACGCTCGTTCTCGCCACGATCTCAGCCAACGTAGCGAGTCTTTTCCTGGCGCGCGCCCTGGCGCGCCGTCGGGAGATGGCGCTGCGGCTCGCCCTGGGGGCCTCGCGCGGACGCGTTGTCCGCCAGTTTCTCGCGGAGGGACTGGCGGTCGCAACCGCCGCCGGCGCACTCGGGCTGGGTGCGGCCAATCTCGCGGGCGGATGGGTCGTCGCCAACATTCCCGGGCAGAATGGCGAGGTCATCGCCGTGAATCTCGCGCTGGACTGGCGCCTGGTCGTGGCGGGCCTCGGTTTGGTTTCCGTCGCAACGCTCTCGGTCGGGCTGCTGCCCGCCTGGCAGGGTTCACGGGTGGATTTGCTCACCGCGCTGAAGGCCGGCGAGGGCGGCCAGTCCGGGCGACGTTCCTGGCTGCGCTCCGTGCTCGTGGTCGCGCAGATTGCGCTCTGCGTGGTATTGCTGGTCGCGGCCGGGCTCATGTATCGCAGTCAGCGGACACTCGAGACGATGGCGGCGTCTGCGCAGACTGATCCGATGCTGTTGGCGCGAGTCGACCCGGCGTTGAATGGCTACGATGCCGCACGAGGACAGGCGCTCTACGGTGCGCTGCTCGAACAGGTCCGGTCCATGCCCGGGGTCCGGGCGGCGGGCTGGGCGAATGTTACGCCGTTTTACGACGGCCCGGTGGACGTAAGCGACGTCGCGACCGCACCCGGGGAGACGGCTTCGCGCAAATCCGCCAACATCAACCTGGTCAGTGACGGCTATTTCGCCTCGCTTGGCCTGAGTCTTCTCCGCGGCCGGGACTTTGCCCGGACGGACGGACCGGCCGCAGCACCGGTGGTGATCATCAACCGTACGCTGGCACAAAGCCTCTGGCCCGATGGCGACGCCCTCGGCCGTATGCTCAATTTTGCCAATGCCGGCCAGTCGGCCCGGCTGGTGGTCGGCGTTGTGAGTGATGATTCGTTCCTCAACTCGCCGCCCGCAGCGGATGAACCGCACCCGGTCTGTTATCTTCCCATGACGCAACAACCGCTGGCGGCCGCCAGCCTGCAGGTACGCGCGACGGGCGATGCGACCGCGCTGCTGCCGCTGGTGCAGGCGGCGCTCCGCAGCCTCGATCCCAACGTGCCGCTGTTTCAAACCGGCACACTGCAGTCGGTCGGTGAACGCGCCCTCTGGCAACAACGGGTCGTCGGACAGCTCGTGACGGGGTGCAGCCTTGCCGCCGTGGCGCTCGCGCTGATGGGCCTTTATGCCGTAGTGGCCCAGGAAGTCGCGCGCCGCACGCGGGAGATCGGCATCCGGGTGGCGATCGGTGCCGACCGGGTCGATGTGCTTGGGCTGGTCCTCCGGCAGGGTATGAAGCTGGTCGTGATCGGCCTGGCCCTGGGTCTGGGTGCGGCGTTGGCGGTCACCTGCCTGCTGCAAAGCGTGCTGCTCGGCGTGTCGCCGACGGATCCGTTGACCTTCACGCTCGCCACCGGGGTGCTGACCGTCCTCGCTGTCGCCGCCTGCTGGCTCCCGGCGCTGCGGGCGGCGAAGGTCGATCCGGTGATTGCGCTGCGGGCGGAATGAGCTGGTGGAAACCTGAAACCTGAAGATGAAACTCCTCCGCAAACTTCGGACGCTGTTCCGTAAAGAGAAGCTCGATGCCGAGATGGCCGAGGAGATGCGGCATCACGTCGAGTTGCAGATGGAGCTGAACCGCAAGGCCGGCATAGATCCGGACGAGGCGCGTTACGCCGCGCTCCGGCAGTTCGGCAACGTCGCGAGCGTCCAGGAGCAGGCGCGGGAAGGTCGCGGCTGGGTCTGGCTGGAGCATTCGATCAAGGATTTCCGTCTCGCCGTCCGCCAGCTGGCCAAGTTTCCTGGATTCAGTGTAGTCACAGTCCTCACCCTGGCCCTTGGGATCGGAGCCTCGACCGCCATTTACTCCGTCGTCCATGCCCTGTTGGTCACGCCACTGCGCTACCATGAGGCCGGACAGATCGTGCAGCTTCGGTCGCGACAGAAGGAGGGGGAGATCTCGGACGTCGCGCCGGCGACCTTTGGTGACCTTTACGCGGGTAACGCCGCCTTCGCGGCGCTTGCCGCCCAATACTACTATTACGTCAATCTCACCGGAACCGACACGCCGTCGCTGCTGACGAGCGCAGATGTCACGGCGGACTTCTTCCGGCTCTTTGCCGTCGCGCCGCTGCGCGGACGGACCTGGTCGGCGGAGGACCTCAGGCCTGGGGCGCCGCCGGTTGTGGTGCTCGGGCATTCCCTTTGGCGCAGTCAGTTCGACGGACGCGATTCGATCATCGGACAGCAAATCATGCTCGATGAAACTGCCTTCACCGTCATCGGAGTCATGCCCGAGTCCTTCAAGGACCCGGCCGGGGTCGGCCAGCTCTGGCGGCCGATGCGCCCGGGAGTCGACGACTTCACGAATCGCAGCTCCCGCTACTGGACCATTTTTGGGCGATTGAGAACGGGAGTGACATTGGAACGGGCCAACGTCGAACTCGCTTCGTTTAGCCAGCAATTGGTGCAGGCCCATCCCCGAAACTACGAAGGCTGGTCCGTCGAAGCGGTTGATCTGCGCAGCCAATTGGTTGGTGATTATCGCACCGGACTTCTGGTCGTTCTCGGCGCTGTCGGGTGCGTGATGCTCATCACGTGCGCGAACGTCACGGGCCTTTCCCTTGTTCGCGCGGCCGCCCGCCGCAAGGAGCTAGCCATCCGCATGGCGCTCGGTTCATCGCGTGGACGACTCGTGGGCCTGATTCTTACGGAGAACCTGCTGCTGGCCTTACTCGGCGGCGGGGGTGGCGTGCTGCTCGGCGGCTGGGGTCTGGGCGCGCTGCTGGCCAGCCTGCCGGACGGCTGGCTGCCGCGGGCGGAAGAGGTTTCGCTCAACCTTCCGGTCCTCGGTGCCAGCCTCGCCCTAACCCTCTTGAGCGGTCTGGCTTCCGGGCTCGCTCCCGGTTTGACGGCCTCGCGCGTGAACGCCAACGACGCGATCAAGGACGGCACGCGGGGTTCGGCCGGCCCCTCCGCCGCGCGGCTGCGCGCCACGCTGATTGTCGTCGAAATCGCGCTTGCGCTGGTTCTGCTCACCGGCACCGGTCTTCTGGGGCGAAGCTTCCTCGGACTGCTGCAACGGAAACCGGGGGTCGATACGGGGCGCCTGCTTTCGTTGACCGTTTCGCTTTCTGCGAAGCGATACGATACGGCCTACAAACGCTGGGCGTTCTTTTCCCACGCCGAAACCGAGGTCGCAGCCGTGCCCGGGGTCGAAGCGGCCGGATTCTCTCAAACGCCGCCATTTCGCTGGGGCATTCCCGTGGGCTTTGTTCCGGTGCGAGCCGAGGGCGCAGCGAACGCGACCAACCTGCCCGAGGCGTATTCCGACGCGGTGAGCGTCGACTACTTCAGGGCCGTAGGCTGTCCTTTGCGGGCCGGCCGTCTTTTCACTCCCGCCGACGACACCAAGTCGCCCGCGGTCGTGATCCTGAGCCAGGCGGCCGCCCGGGTATACTTCGGGGCTGAGAATCCGCTTGGCCGTTTCATCACGTCCGGCGAGCAAACGCGTTTTGAAGTCGTGGGTGTGGTCGGGGATGTTCGCCGCGCCGGCCTCGCCTCGGATATTCCGTTGCAGGTTTATCGCCCATTGGCGCAACACCCGCCGCCTTTTGGCACGCTGATGGTCCATACCGCCCTGCCGCCGGCGACCTTGGCCAAATCCGTGGAGGCCGCCCTTTGGCGGGTCGATGCCAGCACGCCGGTGTCGGACGTCGCCACCATGGACACCTACGTCAACCGCAGCGTGATGCAGCCACGATTCTATCTCGTCCTCTTTGGTCTCTTCGCCGTTTTTGCGCTTCTGCTCGCCGGCATCGGCCTCTATGGGTTGGTCGCGTACAGCGTCGCCCAGCGCACCTGCGAATTCGGCATCCGCACGGCGCTGGGGGCGAGCCCGTTGGACGTGCTGGTGCCCGTGATGCGCGAGGGAGCAAAGCTGGTCGGGTTCGGGCTGGTTCTGGGACTGGCGGGTTCGTTCGCCACCGCGCAGTTGCTGCAAAACATGGTCTATGAAACCTCTCTGCACGATCCCGCGGTCTTCCTGGTCGTGCCGCTCGTGCTGGCCGTCGTCACGGCCGTCGCCTGCTACCTGCCGGCGCGGCGGGCCACCAAGATCGACCCGCTGGTGGCGTTAAGGGCAGAGTGAGACTGATGGAATCCTGAAAGCTGAGACCTGAAGATGAAGCTCCTCCGCAAGATCAGATCACTCTTCCGGAAGGATAAACTCGATTCCGAAATGGCCGAGGAGATGCGGCACCACGTGGAGCTGCAGACGGATTTGAACCTCAAGGCCGGGATGGACCCTGACGAGGCGCGCTACGCCGCGCTTCGGCAGTTCGGCAACGTGGCGAGCATCCAGGAGCAAGCGAGGGCACAGGACCGCTGGATCTGGCTCGAGGACTTGGGCAAGGACTTTCGCTTTGCGTTGCGGCTCTTGGCCAGGCAGCCGGGGTTCTCGGCCTTGGCGGTGCTGACACTTGCTCTGGCGATCGGCGCGAACTCCACGATCTTCTCCGTCGTCAACGGCCTGCTGTTCCGTCCGGTCGTGGACGAACGGACCGGCGCCTATGTCGGCGTGTACCTCGCGCAGCGCGATGCCTCCAGGAAATTCCGCCCCTTTTCGCACGCGGAGTTCACGCTGCTGCGGGAGAGCAACGGGGTCTTCGGCGACGTGGCCGCGCTCAGTTTCAGCCAGGTCGGCCTGGCCGACGAGTCCGGGTTGCGGCGAGCCTTCGCCTTTCTGATTTCTGACAACTTCTTCGGTCTCGGCGGCGCCCGGCCCGTCGCCGGCCGGTTTTTCGACGCCGCGGAAACGCGCCCCAATGCGGCCCGGCATGTGGTGGTCGCTGGGTTCCAGCTCTGGCAGAGACACGGGGGCCGGCCTGACTTCATCGGGAGCACCCTGCGCCTGAACGGGCAGCCCTACACCGTGATCGGCGTCGCGCCGGAGGGCTTCAGCGGGGTGACCGCGATCCTCGCACCTGAGCTCTGGCTTCCGCTCGGTGTGTTCCCGGAGATTGTGCCCGCCTTTGGCGGTTCCCGGACGGCTGGCGATCTCGCCGACCCGGCCAACCATGCGCTCGCGCTTTTTGCCCGCCTTCGCCCCGGGCTTACGATCGGCACGGCCCAAGGCAGCCTTCGGCCGATCGCCGACCGGCTCGACGCGCTGGCGCCGGCCGACGACCACGTCGCGCACGAGCTTGTGCTGGCCAAGCCGTTCAGCATTTCGCCGACGCCGAACAGCAGCCGGCCGCTCGCCCTGGTGAGCACGCTGACGCTGTGCATGTCCACGCTCCTCATGCTCATTGCCAGTCTCAATCTTGCCAACATGCTGCTGGCGCGTGGTGCGGCCCGGTCGACCGAGTTCGCGATCCGCCTCGCCCTCGGTTGCACGCGTGCGCGGATTATCCGGCAATTGGTGGTCGAGGGCTTGGCGCTGGCGCTGGCCGGCGGCATCGCCGGCACGTTGCTGAGTTCGTGGGCCATCGCCGTCAGCCAGCGGGCGCTGGAAAGTCGCGTGGCCTCGATGGGCTTGGTCGTCACGACCCGATTGCAGCCCGATCTGCGGGTGCTCGGCTTCACGGTGCTTGGCTGCGTGGTGGCAACCCTCGTCTTCAGCCTCGGGCCATCCGTCAAGAGCTCCCGGGTGAACCTGGTGCGCGACCTCAAAGCGCCACCGGGCCTCGGCGGAGAATCCGGCGCATGGGACCGGCTGTTCTCCGGTGCGAACCTGCTTGTAACCGTGCAGGCCACGCTGTCCCTCGTCCTGCTGTTTGCCGCGGGACTGTTCCTGCGGGCCGCCTTGCAGTCGACGGCCGCGCCGGTGGGGCTCAATCCGCGCGCGATGATCGTCGCCGAGCTGGATTTCTCTCTTACGCCGGCTCCCCGCGCCGAGTCCGTCCGGCGGGCCCTGGCCGCCGCCGAGCGGCTGCGCGCGGTTCCCGGGGTCGGGGCGGCGGGCGCCAGCACTTTGGTGCCGTTTGCCAATCTGAGTCCGACCGGCCGGCTGGTTCCGCTGGCCGCCGGCCTTGGCGCAACGGGAAAGGAACCTCGCGGTTCCGTCGGCGTACTTGGGGCGATCGCACCGGGCTTTCTCGAGAGCCTCGGGGTCCGCGTGATCCGCGGACGCGATTTCACGGAGGGCGAGGCGCGTGGGATCGGGCGGGATGCAGTCTGCCTCGTAGATGAGCGCATGGCGGCCAGGCTCTTTCCGAGCGCCGAGGCGGTCGGCCAGCGGGTGCGACTGACCGAGGCACCGTTCGGTGGGGAGATGGAAGTCGTGGGCGTGGTGAGCCGGCACACGCAGGACGTACAGGACAACAAGGAGCCCTTCCCCCGCATCTACGTGCCGCTCAGCCTGGGCTACGCGCCAACCATCTTCCTGAACGTGGGCAGCACGGAGGGTTCACTCCAGGCTGCCCGCCGTTTGTCGGCCCAGCTCCACAAGGAACTCCTGGACCTCGATCCCGATTTGCCTTTGGTCGGGCTTCGCCCGTTCGCCGAACACATGCTCGACAGCATCAGCCTATGGCAGATCCGCCTCGGCGCCTGGGTCTTCGGCTTGTTCGGCGGACTCGCCCTGGCCATGGCCACGATTGGGATCTACGGCGTGAAGGCTTATGCAGTGTCGCGGCGAACCCGGGAAATAGGCATCCGCATGGCATTGGGCGCGGACCGGCGCGGTGTGTTCGGGCTCATCCTGCGGCAGGGGCTCGGGCAGCTCGCCTTCGCCTGTGCGGTTGGCCTTGTGCTTTCATTGCTGACGGGACGTGCGCTCGCCGCCTATCTGGTGGGTGTCCGGCCCGCCGATCCCCTCGTATTCGGTCTGGCAGCCGGCTGTCTGGCGCTGGCGACTGTCGCCGCCTGCTGGCTGCCGGCGCGGCGGGCGACTAAGGTCGATCCGGTGATTGCCCTGCGGGCGGAGTGAGGTATACCGACGGTTGGATCATGTCGTCGAAATACGAGCTGCTAGGTCTCATGTTGCTCTGGCCAGGGTTGGCTTTCGCGACTCCGGACAGTGACCGGCTCATGACCGGGGCGTAGCTCGCGTCGATTGACCGGGAAAATGCCATGTGGCGGCTGACCCGGGTGGAGGAGGACGCCGCCGCGAATCTTCGGCTCCTGCGGGACAAGGGTTTCACGGACGCCGAGGTTCAGTTGATTGAACCCCGGATGACCGCAATCTGGGATGTCACCATCGCGCGGAATTACGGCTGGTTGTCGAGGGAGACGATCGACCGGATACTGGAGGTGGATCGCACCTTCAGCGTCCGGCTGAGGGCGGCCCGGCTTTACGCCGAGACCGGCATTCGTGTGGGATACCATGAACCAGAGAAGCTGGAAACGGTGGGACGGGACTGGCAGCGCGCCCTACGGAGAGTGATGGATCTCCGAGAACTGTCGGAGTTTCGCCTCTTGAACTCGAGATCAGCGGATCAGGTCACCCAGCTGGTAAATGGGCTGGGCATAAGCATCGACCAATTCAGGACGATTTGCGAATGGCAGCAGGAATTCGACGAAGTGCAGGGGCCGCCGGAAGGATACGCGAACCGCTCCCAGCGTGCTTGGCGCAATCAGGCATTGCTGGATCACTGGACGCGAATTCGCGAGCTGCTGGGCGACCAGCGCTTCGAGGAATATCTCAGCCGCGTGAGTCCCGGCTTCGCGAAGGTGGATCAGGCGGTGCGCCACCTTGACGGCACAGGCTCTAAGACCGCGTTGGATTTGTGGTGGCTTCGCAGGAAATACGAAATCGCCCTGATCCGAGCGAGTGGAGACTGGGCCGAGATTAGAAAAATCGACGACGGACTGCGCGAGGGGGTGGCCGCCTTACTGGGTCCCGCGCGCTACCAGGCTTACGTGCAGTTTGATGAGGCTATCTGGTCAGACCGGCCGGGCCCGACCGAGTCGGGCACGCTCGGGGCTAACGCCGCGAAGCACCCGATCGTCCCGGTAGACAAGTGGGGCCAGGTCAGGAAATGAAACCGGTCGCGGGAGTGTGGCTCACGTTGGCCGGGCGATCCGTCGAAGACGTCAAGGGCAAGGATCGATGGAGTGATGCTTTCCGGGCGGAGTGGGGTGGGGCGAACCTGCGTCCACTAAAGATCCGCCTCGGCATAGGGGCGCGGAAGGGCTGTTTTTGTTGTGCGATTTTCCGGCCGGCGGCTACTAGAGGATAAGTGCCATGATCGAGGATTCCGAACTGCTTCGTCGCTATGTGGAGGAGAGATCCGAGGAGGCATTCGCCGAATTGGTCAGGCGACACGTCAATCTGGTCTACGCCGGAGCGATTCGACGATTGGGCGGCGACACGCATCGGGCCCAGGACGTCACCCAGGAGGTGTTCACGGCACTGGCAACAGGCGCCTCCCGACTAGCCCGCCGGCCGGTCCTGGCGGGATGGCTGCACATAACCACGCGCAACATCGCGGCCCAGGTCGTCCGAAGCGAACGCCGTCGCGCCGCACGCGAACTCGCTGTTCATGTCATGAACGATCCCACCATAGCTGAACCTGCCCAGTCCGCCGACTGGGAGCGACTGCGCCCGGTGATTGACGGAGCACTGGACGAACTCGATGAACGCGATCGTGAGGCGGTCATCCTGCGCTATTTCGAGGGCAGGTCTCTGGCCGACATCGGCGCAAGGCTAAGACTGACGGAGAACGCCGCGCGGATGCGGGTGCACCGCGCCCTCGAGCAGATGTACGGGCGGCTGACACGACGTGGGGTCAACTCGACGGTCGGCGCGCTCAGCTTGGTCCTGACGAGCCAAGCCGACGTCACCGCCCCGGTGGGATTCGCCGCAAAGGTGATCGGCGTGTCGACAGCTGCAGTCGCGGCGGGCGCAACCGGACTGACTTTGTTGAATCTTATGAGCACATCCAAAATCATCACTACCGTCGCCGGGATCGCGGCGGTTGCGGCCTTGGGAGTGGCGGTCAACCAAGCCAATGAGTCCAGCCAAGCGCGCAGCGAGCTGGCCAGCGCCCGGCGCGAACTGAACGTGGCCGCAGGGCGGCTGCACAAAGCGGAGCGGGCGCTGCAGGCGGAAACGGCAAAAGCAGACACCGCGAACAGGACCGCGGATGTCCTGCTGATGGCGATTGACCGGGCGGAGACCGAGGCCAAAACACCGCCAGCACCCGTAACCGACGAACTGGTGCAATCACGCTACAAGCATGGCCAGGACCTGGGCAGAAAGGGAGATTTCGCAGGGGCACTCGCGGAGTTTCTATGGTGCTACGACCACGGCATGGTGCAGATCGCGAGTTTCCGAGGCGTGCGAAACAGCTTTCTTTTGGGCGAGATCGCCCGTCTGGCCACCTCGTATCCACCGGCCATGACGGCGTTACGGGAACGGCAGGAGCAGTCCGAGCAGCAGATGCTGGTGGGCATCAATGGCCAGACGGCGGCGGCGGATTTCGCCGCGCTCAACGCGACACTGGGAGAGGATGACCGCAACCTGACCGCCTTCAATCAACTGCCGCCGGGTGATCCTCGCCGGCAGGGCCTGCTGGGGCGGGTTTATCCCCAGCTCCTCGCGTCCCAGCGTTATGCCGACGCAGCGGAAGCGCTGCCTTTCAGCCAGATGGTCCGGCAGTTTGACACCGTTTCGGCGGCCCTCCCAAACGTTCCGACGGCTCGTAATTACCTGATCGAGACCACGGCGAAGAACATCGAGGTGCTGGCTGGATCGGGACAGCTCGATTCCGCCCGTACCCTGACGGGAAAACTATTGGCCCTCGACAGCTCGAACGTGACGAGGGGGATTGTCCAGGAACACGCCATTCGCGCCGGACATCCCGAGTTGCTGGCCTCACCGCCTGTTCAATGAACCCAACGAAAACAAAGCCCGTCAGCAATAGGGCTAGCGAAATCTGATCCGGTGGATTGCGCAGCGGGGGGAAAATGTCCTGACTGGTGGTGTGCAGCCGAGGATAAAGGCACTAATCTGGCGAGGAGTAGCCTTGGGCGTTTTGCTCTTCGTGCTCGGTTGCCGGCAAGTGGCGGCGCCGGCCGGGATCGGGCAGAGTTCGTTTCGATTTATCGAGCGACCCGAGGCCGAGGTGAGCAAGGCGACCAACGTCACGGTGGTGGAACCGAAAATCGGCGAGTTTTACCGGGACGCGACGCCCGTGCTGCCGCTCGTGATGCCAATCTACCCGCCCAGGGCACTCGCGGCGAAGGTCGGCCTGACGGTGATTGGCGTGCGGGTGACCGTCAACAAAGAGGGTCGGGTGACCGACGTTGGCCCGAGTCTGGTGGCCGTGTCCATCCTGACCAAGTTCGGTGCCGAATTTCAGGAAGCGGTGCGCGCGGCGGTCAGCCGGTGGCGGTTCAGTCCGGCGGAGATGTATCATGCGGAGCTTGTCACGCCTCCCGGCGGCGAGCCGTACCGGCGTATCGTTGACCAGGAGAATGTGGACGCGTCCTTCGACCTGGCCTTCACGTTCACGGCCACAGGTGAGGTGCGCAACGCAATGCCGGGCAGGTGAGAGGTGGTTACGCGGAAAGCGGCAGCAGCAGGTCCTCGAAGTGGCGCATGTTGCCGGGCAAACGATGCGGTCGAACCTTCACCCTGTGGCAGCGGGATCGGGAAAGCGGGTCCGTCCGTGGGTGGGGCGCATATTCATGTTGACAGTCAACACGAGCGTCCTGTTGATAAACAACATGACCAACCCACGGGCGGATTTGTTACAGGGGACGCTGGATCTCCTGATCCTCAAGACTCTCGATGTTCTCGGCGCGCAGCACGGCTTTGGCATTGCCCGGCGCATCGAGCAGGTATCGGCCGACGTGCTGGCGCTCAACCAGGGCACGCTCTACCCTGCGCTTCTCCGACTGGAACAGCAGGGCCTGATCGAGTCGGAATGGGGCACGAGTTCCAACAACCGCCGGGCGCGCTTTTATACGCTGACACGGAAGGGCCGGGCGCGTCTCGCGGAGGAGATTACCCTGTGGCAGCGCGTGAGCGGGGCGGTGAATGACATTGTGGCCGACGAAGGCAAAGCCGAGGCGGAGGCATAAACCCATGCGTTCCTTGCTGGCGCGCCTGCGCGACCTTTTTCGCCGCCGGAGCATTGCCCGGGCTTTTGAGCAGGAAATGGCCTTTCACCTCGGCGAGTTGGAGCAACGGTATCGCGACCGTGGCGCCTCGCCGGAGGAGGCCCGTGAGGCCGCCGTGCGGGAATTTGGCAATGTCCTGCAGTCGCGGGAGGATCTCCGCGCCCGGGCCGGGTTTCCGTCCTGGGATGAACTGGCGGGTGACTGCAGGTTTGCCTGGCGCGGCTTGGCGCGGCGCCCGTGGCTGACCGTGTCGATCATCCTGATCCTCACCCTCGGCCTGGGCGCGGCCGCGACGATTTACGGCCTGATTGACGCGGTCTTCCTTCGTCCTTTGCCTGTGCCGCACCCGGCGGAACTCTTCGCGGTGGTGAGTGCGCAGCCGGGGGCGGCCGATCGGCTCAGCCGGGGCACAGTGCGACGTCTGGAAGCCGTCCTGCCGGATCGATCGGTGATCGCGTATGGAGGCGGCGCGCGCTGCACCGTGCAAATCGGCGCCCTGGCGGCCATCCGTGCCAGCACGCGGCTGGTCAACGGCGCTTTCTTCGGTACCTTGGGAATCGGGCCGGCGGCAGGGCGCCTGCTTGAACCGGGCGACGATGTCCCGGGCACGCCGGCCCGCGTGACGGTGGTGTCGCATGCCTGGGCGGCCAAGAACTTCGGAGCGGTGGCCGCCGCGATAGGCCGCGAACTGGTGGTGAACCGGATCCCGATCACCGTGGTGGGCGTCCTGCCACCGGGCTTTCGCGGGGTCGCGGTGGGGCAGGCAACGGATTTGTGGTTTGCGACGGCGCTCCAGCCGGCGCTTCGCATCTTTGGCAACGCCAGCATCTCGTCGGGTGACGACCGGCCGAACGATCCCGACTGGAATCGCGACGAGCGCATTTCCTGGTTGCAGATCCTGCTCCGGGTCCGCCGGGGCACGCCGTTGCCCGCAGCCGAGCTCCAACACGCGTGGGAACCGCAGCGGGACGATCTGATCGTAAGCTTTGACGATCCGGCGAGCCGCGCCGAGATAAAACACCGGTCCTGGCAACTGGCTCCTGCGCCCGGCGGGCAATCGGGATTGCGCGGCAGTTTTCTGGCGACCAGCCGGCTGCTGGCCGGAGTTGTCGGCGTGATGCTGGTCTTGGTCGGCGTGAATGTTTCTGGCCTGTTGCTCGTGCGGTCGATGGCCCGGCATCGGGAGATCGGCGTGCGGCTGGCGTTGGGCGCGGGCTCGTTCCGGGTCGTCCGGCTGGGCTGCATGGAAGCCGTGCTGCTATGCGTGGCGGGAGGCGCGGGCGGCTGGGTCCTGGCTTTCTGGCTGCTGCCAGTGGCGGCGCACCTCCTGGCGCCGGGCCAGGATTTGGACACGGCGCTGGGCTTACGTTCGGGGATCTTCATGTCCGGGCTGGCCCTGGGCACGGCCACCCTGAGCGCCCTGGCTCCAGCCTGGTGGATGTCCCGCGTGCAGCCGCTGAATGCGCTGGCGGGCCACCGGGGATTGGGCCGCGCCCCGGTGCGTTTCGGCCGCATTCTGGTCGTCGTCCAGTTCACTATCGCCGTCGTCTTGGTGGCGGTGGCCGCCGCGCTGGGGACCGAGTTGCAGCGGGTGACGGCGGCGGATCCGGGCTTCGAGCGCGACCATATCGTCACCGCCGTCTTCGACGCTTCGAGCGCCGGCTACGATGCCGAGGCGGCCCTGCCGCTTGTGGAACGCTTGGGCGAGGTGGCGCTCGGGATTCCGGGCGTGGCCCGCGTCAGCTTTGCCTCCACGGGAATCCTTGCGGGCAGCCAGTCCGCGTCCGGAATCTATGTGCGCGATCCGCAGGCCCGGGTTCGGCAGGGGCACTATCAGCATGACTCGGTCATGCCCGGGTATTTTGATGTGATCGGAGTGCCGGTCGTGCTCGGGCGCGATTTCGAGGCCAGCGACAAGGCGGGAGGCTTGCGCGTGGCCATTGTGAACCAAGCATTCGCCCGGGATGTCTTTGGCACCAGGAATCCGCTCGGCCAGTCCTTCGGATTCGGTGCGCAGACGTCGCCGGAGGATTGGACCATCATCGGCCTGGTGCCCGACGTGCGGGTGAACGGCGTGCGCGCGCCCGCGCCGCCGATGTTCTACACTCCGGCGAGTCAATGGGTGGGCGAAATCCCGGAGTTCATGGCCATTCGCTTTGCCGGGCCGGAGGCCAAGGTGCAGGAGAGCCTGCGCTCCGCCCTCGCGCGCGCCGAGCCCGGGCTCGTGCTGGGGAATTGGAAGACGCTGCGACAACGGATGGACGATGATCTGAGTGGCGACTGGGTGACGACCCGTTTGGCGGCGATTTTTGGCGCCTGCGCGGTGCTAATCGCCGGTGCCGGTGTCGCTGGCTCGCTCGGTTACCTGGTGATACTGCAACAGCGTGAACTGGCCCTGCGCATGGCGATCGGCGCTGTCCCGGGGCGGGTGTTTCGCGGCGTCCTCGGCGATGCCCTCCGACTCGGTGCGCTCGGCAGCGCCGCTGGTATCGCCTTGGTCTGCTTGCTGCCGCTATGGCCCGTCACCAAGGCGGTCCTGCCCACGACGCCAGGCGTCGGCCCGGCCCTAGCGGCCGCAGCCATCGCGCTCCTCGCCGCTTTGGCAGCGGGATCCATTCCTGCCCGGCGTGCCGCGCGGATCGATCCGATCCAAATGCTTAAAATGGACTGAGGCGTTTTTGACTCGTACCGTGTCCGCCGGTGGTCCTGGAGATGAGGTTCCCCTTCGCGCCCCATCGTTCCGTCTTAGCCCCGGCAGGCCGGAGCCAAGCGGAAACGGCACGCGCCGGGCCGCGCCGGTTTTG
>CAZZDB010000071.1:0-18169 GCA_964652485.1 uncultured Oleiharenicola sp. | reverse complement strand
CGCCGGATCCACGGGCCGTTTCCGACCCAGTCGCGCCCGCCGACGACTGGCAGCCGCTTGACACCGGGCTGCGCGGCACCCGCCTGTATCGCGTCGCGCCGGCCCGGGGCCGCGGACTCCACTGGGAGGCGGCGGTGATCCTCAACGACGAACTTGTGCACCGGCGCTTCGCGAGCGAGTTGCACGCACGCGCGTGGCTCAGCCTCGCGACTGAACTGAGCCCCTCGGCGGCCCCCTTCGACCTCGAGGAAATTCGCGGCCGTTTCCGCGCCGCATGCGTCCGCGGACAGGAGTGAGCGGCCAGCGCAGAATCTTCAGGTGCATCCACCGGAGCTGATCCTGAAGGGACCGGGAACGGACCGGTGTTATGCGGGATGAACCCTCATCCCCATGAAAGACTTCCTCCGGCTCTCCGTTTCCCTGGCGCTCGGTGCGCTGCTCTCCACCGCGGCGAGTGCCGCCTTCGAATCCTACAAGGTCAACGCGGACAACCCGCTCCCGGAGTTTCCTTTGTCGCTCAAGGTCGACGGGATCACCCGGGGCAAGGCCATCATCGCGGTCAGCATCAGTGACGAAGGGCGGCCGGTCGACCTGCTCGTGCTCGGCTCCACGCACGAGCTGTTCGCCAAGTCCTGTCTCGCCGCACTGCCAGCGTGGCGCTTCACGCCCGCGAAGCTCGATGGCACCCCCGTTCCCGTCAAGACCGAGCTCACGTTCGACTTCAGTCTCGAGGGGGCGGTGATCTCTGCCAACATCGTGAATCATTTCTTCTTCGACAACTACGAGGGCGTGGTCGACCGCCGTCTGGTCCGCCGGGAGTGCCCTGCGCGCGAACTCGACCGCCCGCCGGTCCCGCTCGACGGTCCCGCACCGAAATATGCCGTCGAGGCCGAGAAGGCGGGGGTGCGCGGCCGGGTCGAGGTGCGTTTCTACATCGACGAGAAGGGCGCCGTGCGCATGCCGGTCGTCGCGTCCGACGCATCGTCCTATCTCGCGGAGTCGGCAGTGACAGCCTTGCGTGACTGGCGCTTCGAGCCGGCGAGGCAGAACGGCCGGCCTGTGCTCGTCGCCGCCAGCCAGGAGTTCGATTTCGGCAGCACGAAATAGTTTGGTGTGTGTCTGCAGCTAAGTGCGACGCCGGCCTGTAGGGGGCCGGCGTCCTGCTTGTGTTTTAGCCACGAAGGAGGCGAAGAGTGGCTTCGCCCGCGGTCCGTAGCTGTTCACCCCAGTGTGGAACCCCGGGAAGTGGGCTATGGTGGCCGCTGAAGGAGGCGGTAGGCATCCCCTTTATGGCCCAGCTGAATTCCATCATTTTCCGCGAATTGCCCATGATTCACCAGATCATCCATGACGAGACGTGGCTGGAGGCCGAGCGGCGGGGCTGCTCGGTGTTTTCCGATGACCGGGTGGTGCGGGAAAACGTCTGCGTGGTGGTGCTGCGCATCGGCGCGCAAATGCGGGAATCGTCCGAGCGGGCGCTGGCGGCCGCACCGCAGATGGTGCGTTGTCCGTCCGAACGCGAGACGGCGTGAGGCGATTATCGCTGGGCACGCGCGGCCCTTCGTGGTTAACCTTCAGGGCAACCGGGTGGCCTTCCACTCGAGCGTGAGCGGGGCGTCACCGTCGCGGCCGGGGCGCTCGATCGTGCCGGTGATGGTGTCGCCCTCGAGCTTGCCGTCGTATTTCACAACGATCTTGTTGCCGTTGAACTCGCGCGTGACGGTGAAGGCGACGTGGCCATCCTTGTAAGAGGCGTCGCCGATGGGAGCATCGCCCATCCGGCCCGAAACCGTGCCGGTGAGGGCGCTGTCCTTAAGCTGGAGCCGGGCGGTGGCTTCCATCGGGCCGTTGCGACCCTGGGTGGTCCATTTCCAGTTGCCGGAAACGTCGGCGGCCAAGGCCGCGACGGAGAGAGCGGTGACAGCGAAGAACGTCGCGATGAATTTGCGAGGAGAGTTCATGTGCATGGAACAGGGGTTTCGAATCTGGGCGCGGAGGGAGCTTGGAGCCGAACACGGGGGTTCGTCCAGTCGCTTTATGACTCGCGGGGAAGGGCCGGAAGGCAGCCGCATCCGCCGTACCGCCGGGTCTTGCATGCATTCCTTCCCGAGCATTGGATGGCTGGCATGAATCCCACGATTCCCTCCCCGGCCGGCCCCACCCCCGCGCTGCTCTCGGCGCTGGAGGCGCGCGTGCTCGGCTGTCTCGTCGAGAAGGAATTCACCACGCCGGATGTCTATCCCCTGACTCTCAATGCGCTCGTCCATGCCTGCAACCAGCGGAGCAACCGTGATCCGGTGATGGACACGGGCGCGCGCGAGGTGGCGGCGGCGCTTGAGCTGTTGCGGCAGAAGCACCTTGCGGTGCTCTTTTCGGGCGCGGACGCGCGGGTCCCCAAGTTCAAACAGAAGCTCGAAGCCGTCTATCCCCTGTCCCCACCGGCGCGCGCCCTGCTGGGTGAGCTGTTGCTGCGTGGGCCGCAGACCCTCGCCGGGCTGCGCGCCAACGCGGAGCGCATGCAGCCGATGCCGGCGATGGAGGAATTTGAACCGCTGCTGGCCGAACTGACGCAGCGGTCCGACGGGGCGCTCATGCGCCAGCTGCCGCGCCAGGTGGGACAGAAGGAGGCGCGCTGGGCGCAATTGCTCACCGGGGAACCCGCCGGACCCGTCGGCCCGGCCGGGGAGTCCGAGCCGCTCAAGATCACGCTCGCACTGCCGCCCGAGGTGGAACGCCGGTTGGTGGCGCTGGAAGCCGAGGTGGTATACCTGCGGGCCGAGCTCACGCGGTTGCGCGGCGCGCTTGGCGAGAGTTGATGGAGCAGAGAACGGCCGGCCGCCGCGGGTTCGGCCGTGGTCTCAGTGCTGATAACGGGGCGGATGGATGTAAATGCCCACGCTGGGGCTCGGGTCGTCCCGATACCAGCGGCGGCCACCGTCCATCCATGGATCGTCCCGGAACCAAGGGTCGCGATGCGGGCCGTAATATACCCCCTCGCTGGCGTAACCGTCGGCGACGCAGCCGCTGAAAGCGAACAGCGCACCGGACAGGAGCAGGGAACCAAGGAGAACTTTTGTGAGGTGTTTCATGGGCTGGTGGGTAGACTGGCGTTGGCCACATACTCGACCAAGCCGATGGTGCCGCCGGTGGAATCGGCAATGATGGCAAAGCGGCTTTCGTAGGCGGCGGCGCGCGGGGCCACCAGGATTTCTCCGCCGAGCGCGGTCACCCGCTTCAGCGCCTCGTCAATGCTGGCGACCCGCACGACGCCGAGCCAGCCGGGCTGGGCATCCGCCCGCGTCGGGAGCGGAGCCACGCCGCCGCGGGGCCGATTGTCGCTGTTCAGGAGATAGTCGTCTTTCCGTTCCGTGCGGTTGTCCGGTGCCACGGTGTAACTGAAAACCCGGGCATAGAATTCGGAGGCGATTTTTGGCTTACGGCCATAGAGTTGAAACCAGTTCCAGTCGCCGGGCACCGGTTCAATCTCGGCGGAGTCACCCGAGCTTGATTGCAGCAGGCCGACCGGAGAACCTTCCGGGTCGGCGATGATCGCCTGTGTGCCGCGGGCGGGAAAATCCCGGGCCGGAGCCCGCACCTTTCCGCCGGCCTGGGCCACTCGCGCCAAGGCGGATTCAATGTCCGGGACGGCGATGTAACTGATCCAGCGGGAGGGCCGGTTCTTGCCGGCTGCGTGGCGGGGGGCCAGTCCGGCCACCGGCCGGCTGCCGTTGCTGAACACGGTGTAGGGCCTGCCGTCCAGGTCGATGATGTTGGCGGTCCAGCCGAACAGGCCGGAGTAGAACTTGGTGGCGGCCGTGGGATTGGTCGTGAACAGATCGGCCCACACGAACTTACCGGGGTGCTGTTCATTGGTGGCGGGATCGTGGAGCGGCTGAAACGTTGTGGTGCTGGCGCCCGCGGGCAGCCCGAGGCCGAGCAGGATGGCGAAGGCGAGGGCGCTCGTCGGCCGGAAATATGTATTGGCGGTCATGGTTTTGGTAAGCGGGACTCGGCCGGGGGAAACCGCTGGTGGAATCCGTCTGTCCGATTCGCCGCAGGATAGCGGCCGGGTCGGAGCGGGCATATGGGGTGTAAGCCCACTGCGCCGTCGACCGCATCAACCACATGCGCGGTCCCGTTCCCCCCGACCGTCGGAAACAGCGTCGCGCACATGGCGCCGCGACAGTCGGGATCAGACGGGGCTCTGAACGCGCGCGAAGCTTTCCGCGAATCACTCCGCCTTCATCTGGATGTCGGCGACAAAGGTGTGGCCGTCGCACTTGAGCTCGAACACGTGCCGATGGGCCGCCTTGATGGCGGCGACGGAGAGTTTGCTGCCGCGTACGATGGTAGGCAACGTGAGCTTGCAGGGCATGCCCATGTCGCAGAGCTGGTTCTTGAAACCGCCAGCGGTCATGTTGGTGATCTCGCCGATGGCGTCCTTCACCACGTCAGGACCATGCATCTCGATCTCGCCGGGGCTCATGCCGAGCATCAGTCCGGCGGCGTGGAGGGCGAAGGGTTCCGTGAAGCAGAGGTAGACGATGCCGTTGGCCTCGCCGGCAAAGCCCACGTTTCCGATGATCTGGTAGGTCGTGTCGGCCACCGGCTCGACGGTGCGGCCCATGAAGGTGGCGTCACGGCGCAGCATCGTCTGGCTGACGTTGCATACGGCGTGAACGAAGGTTTCTTGGACAAGTTGGTCGGTGATCGGTGGGGATACGGCCATGCGTGGTGGTAAGGTGAACGTCATTATATCGGCCGTTTCCCGCCCGGGTTGAGCAAAATGCCGGCGCCACAGGGGACTTGATGAAGCCGGATTACCCCGCTAGTGCTTGCGGATGAAGCAGGCAGACGGATGGTTCCCCAGGCGGTCGTGGCTGGCGGTCGTGGCCTTGATCATCAGCCCGGTTGTCGGGCTGGCGGCGGAGACGGCCGTCCGGCAGTTCATCCCGGCTGACGACGGGCGGTTCCGTTACGAGGGGCGCTTTGATTTCGCCAACAAGTCCGAGCCGGTGGTGATCTGGGAGGGTAGCCGCATCAGCCTGGATTTCGAGGGTGACGTACTGTTCCTGCGTTTCGCGAGCCCCGTCGGCCAGAATTTTTTCAACGCCGAGGTGGACGGAATGAACGGGGTGGTGAGTGCGGCGGCGGGTGTGCAAGTGCCGGCGGTTGCTCCCGGCCGGCACAAGCTGGTGCTTTTCAAGCGCAGCGAGGCCGCCGCCGGCCAGGTGCGGTTCCTCGGCGTGGAGATCGGGGTGGGTGCACGGGCTTGGGCCCCGCCGGCGCCGACCTACCGGCTGCGCATGGAATTTCTCGGCGACTCGATCTCGGCCGGCGCCTGCAACGAAGACGGTGCCGAGGACCAGTGGGACAGCCGCCGCACGCACAACAATGCGCTCAGCTACACCGCGCTCACCGCCGGGGCCTGCGGGGCCGACTATCGTTGCATCGCGGTAAGCGGCATGGGGATTGTCACCGGCTGGACGGACGTGAAGGCCGGGGAGCTCTGGGACCGGATCTATCCGCAGGCATCGTCGGTGCCGGCTGACCTGAAGGCTTGGTCGCCCGACGTGCTGTTGATCAACCTCGGCGAGAACGACGATTCGTTCACGCATGCGCACGGTCAGCCGTTTCCCGCCGGCTACGTGCCGGGCTATGTGACGCTGGTGCGGGCCATCCGCGCGGCCTACCCGCAGGCGCAGATCGTGCTCTTGCGCGGCGGCATGTCGGGCGGGGCCCGGAGCGCGCCGCTGCTCGCGGCATGGGCGGAGGCCGTCAACCAGATCGAGGCCGGAGATGCGCAGGTCAGTCACTTCGTCTTCCAGCACTGGTCCAAGACGCATCCGCGTGTGAGCGACGATCGCGCGATGGCGGACGAACTCGTCGCCTGGCTGGAGCGGCAGCCCTTCATGGCTCGATATTCCGGCCACCCGAGGTAGTCCGGAAAACAACCCCTGATTTCCCCCTGCTTGGTCCTTTCCCCTCCACCACCCCATCCACGCTTCATGAAATTCCTTTACCTCCTTTCCCTCGTGCTGGGCCTGACCCGGCTTTCCGCCTCGGATGCCGCTCCGGCCCGCCAGCCCGGCGAATACCCGCTCACCGCGGACTCGCTGCCACAGGTCGGCGTGCCCAAGGGCAAACTCGCGGGTCCGTTCGAGTGGAACAGCAAGATTATCGGCGGCACGGTTCGGCGCTACTGGGTCTACGTGCCCGCGCAATACACGGGCGAGAAGCCTGCGTGCCTCCTTGTGTTCCAGGATGGCCAGCGCGCGCTCAATCCCCGAGGCCCGCTCCGGGTCGACCAGGTGATGGAGAACCTCGTCGCGAAGAAAGACATTCCAGTCACCATCGGCTTGTTCATCACGCCGGGCAACCTGAGCGACCATTACCCGGACAACCTTGCCATGGGCAATCCGAACAACCGCGCCAATGAATACGATGCGCTCAGCGACGCCTACGCGCGCCTGCTTATCGACGAGCTCATCCCCGAACTCCGCAAGACCTACCAGATCACCGACGACCCCATGGGGCGGGTCATCGGCGGCACGAGCAGCGGCGCCATCTGCGCCTGGACGGTGGCCTGGGAGCGGCCCGACCAGTTTCGCAAGGTCATCAGCATGATCGGCAGCTACACCTCGATCGGCTACCGGCCCGCGCGCGGCAACCAGCCGATGGTACCCGGCGGAGACCTCTACCCGACGCTCATCCGCAAGAACCCCATCAAGCCGATCCGCATCTTCCTGCAGGACGGCGAAAACGATCTCAGCAACCTGACTGACACCAAGGGCTTCAAGCCCGAGTGGACAGCCCTGACCAACGAGCATGGCAACTGGCACCTCGCCAACCAGCAGATGCTCTCGGCGCTCGAATTCGCCAACGTCAACGCCGACCGCCGCAAACTCGACGGACCGCGCTACGATGTGAAGCACGAGTGGGGCGACGGCAACCACTCCGACACACACGGCGGTGCGCTGCTGCCCGACATACTCCGCTGGATGTTCCGCGACTGGCCGAAGGAGTAACCCCGCGGCGGGGTTTACTTTCCCCGCCAACAGGAGTATCCTGCCGGCAGTCGGCAGGGATGCTCCGCCATCCCGGTGCTGCTCCCCGCCCGACGTGCGTGCCTTGAAGAACCAACCGAGAGGAGGACTTATGCCTGCGACAAAACTGACGGAGTTCCTCGACAGTCACGACGTGAAATATGTGAGCATCCGGCATTCGCCGGCCTTCACGGCGGCGGAGGTGGCCGCCTCGGCGCATGTGGCCGGGCGGAATTTTGCCAAGACCATCGTTGTCCGGATCGACGACAGCTTCGCGCTGGTCGTGCTGCCGGCCAGCCGCCGCCTGATGCTGACGGACCTGCGCGAGCTGTTGCAGACTCCGGTGATCCGGCTCGCCACCGAGGCGGAGATCCGCGGCCTGTTTCCGGACTGCGAACTGGGCGCGATGCCGCCGTTCGGCCACCTGTACGGTCTGCCGGTCTATGTCGCTGAAAGCCTGGCGCATGAGCCGGAGATCGCGTTCAACGCCGGCACGCACACCGAGGTCATCAAGATGGACTACGAGGACTTCGACGGGCTGGCGCGGCCGGTTGTGCTCGATTTCATCACGACCTGAGCGTCGGGCTCACGCATCGTAGAAGGTCCGCAGCTCGGTGTCGGCATGACGCAGGCGCACGGCGAGGGTCCGCGCGATGCGGGCGAACACCCGCACGCCCACCAGCGGATGGGCCAGCGAGATCGCGTCGAAGCGCTTGCGGTCGATGATGAAGAGGTCCGTGGCCGTCGTGGCGACGGCCTGGGCGGAGCGCGGCTCGCCGGTGAGGAAAGCCATCTCCCCGAAAAAACTGCCGCGCCCGAACGAGGCGAGGTTGTGGTGGCTGCCGTCCTTGAGCGGCAGCATCACGCGCACGACGCCACGGCGTACAAGGAAGAGTTCCTGCCCCGTGTCGCCGTTCCGGAAAATCATCTCGCCCACCGCATAGGAACGCGGAACCGCGGCAGGCCAGAACGGTGCGAGCGTCTGGTCCGTCTCGAACTCGCGCAGGAGTTCAAAATCCGCCAGTTCGAGCGGCGGGGCGTCGCCGGCACGGGCGGGCAGTTGCTCGGTCAGGATCCGGTCCTCCACCCACATGAGCGCGTCGTCGAGCGTGTCGAATTTCCGCACGGTGTCCCGGCCGTTCAGCACGCCGACGTGCGCGAAATATTCCTGCAACTCGCGCCGCGCCGGGAGCCGGCTGAAGACCAGGCAGCCGTGCCGCGCGCCGAGCATCGCCTCGAACTGCTCGAACAGGTGCGCGGCGGTGTAGTCCATCGATTGCACTCGGCGCAGGTCGAGGATCAGGTAGCGGCAGCGGTCAAGATCGGCCGCGAGCTCCGTGCGGAGTTGATCCGTGGTGCCGAAGAACAGGCTGCCCTGCAGCTCGCACACGACGGTCTGCGCGCCGTGCTGCTCGAGCACCGCCTGCTCCGCCGGCAGCCGGTGCTGGGTGGAGGAGATGCGATTGCCGGCGACCTTGCGCCGGATGACCGAGCCGCGGATCTGCTCGCGGATGAAGAGCAGCATGGCCAGGGCCACGCCGGCGCCAGAGGCGGCCATCAGGTTGGCGGTCACGGCCACGGTCACGACCGTGGCCGTGACGGCGAAGTCCAGCATGGTGGATCTCTGACGCAAGAGCGCGAAACTGCCCCAGTCGATCATGCGGACGGCCACGACGATCAGGATGCCCGCGAGCGCTGCGACCGGCACCCAGGCGATCAGGTTGCCGAGCAGCAGCGCCGCAATGAGTACGAAGCCGCCCTCCAGCACGCCGGCCCGCCGGGTGGTGCCGCCGCTTTCCACGCTGACGAGCGTGGCGCCCATCATGCCGGCGCCGGGCATGCCGCCGACCAGCGCCGAGGCGAGGTTGCCCGCGCCCTGGCCGAGCAGTGTGCGGTTCGAATCGTGCCGGCTGCGGGTCAGCGAATCGACCACCACGCACGTCTTCAGGGTGTCGATGGAGAGCAGCACAGACAGGGTGAGCGCGGGCATCACCAGCAGGCCGAGGTCGGCGGGCCGCAGGCTGGCGAGTGCCGGCCACACCTGCGTCATGCCGGCGAACACGCCGTTTTCGCCACTACCCACCGGCCCGATGACAAGCTGGTTGCGCGTCAGCGAGAGCAGCTCCGGTCGGAACCACGCCGTGCCAAAGTAGGCGAGCAGGCCTGCGGCCAGGCCAAGGATGGCAGCCGGGACCGCCCGGGTGAGCTTCGGACCAAGAAGCACGGCGGCGATGGTCACCACGCCGACGATGAGCGCGGGGCCCTGCCACTGCGCCGGGACCAGCACGGTGGCGGTGGACACGCCGAGGAATTTCGGCAGCTGGCTCAAGAAGATCAGCACGCCGACGGCGCTCAGGTAGCCGGACACAACCGGGTAGGGGATGTATTTGATGAGCTTCCCACCGCCCAGCAGGCCATAGAGCATCTGCAACCCGCCGGACAAAACCGCCAGGAGCAGCAACATTGCGACAATGCGCCCAGGCGCGACCGGCGCACCCGGGTTGGCGAGCAGGCTGCCGGCGAGCGAGGCGAGCACCGCTCCCGCCGGGGCGCAGGGCGAGGAAATCAGCCGCGGCGCCCCGCCGAGGACGGTGGCCACCACCCCCAGGACCATCGCCCCGACGATGCCCGTGCGCACGCCCTGACCAGTGTACTCCGGGCCCAGCACCGTGTAGACGGCGACGCCATAGGAGATCGACGAGGGCAGCGCGACCAACATGGCGGCAAAACCACCCCAGAGGTCACCGGCGAGAATCTTCCGGGGAGAGGAACTGGCCTGACCTGGGTCGGCCGACATGGAAGTCAGGATGAGGGCGCGGGCCGCGAACGCAATCCCGGTCCGGTTCAGAGTTCGGCTTCGAGGCGCTTCACCATGGTCTTCAGGATCTGCACGCGGGCGAATTTCTTGTCGTTGCCCGCAACGAGGGTCCAGGGGGCGAACCTTGTGGAGGTCCGCGCGACCATGTCCTCGACGGCGACCGCGTAGGCGGGCCACTTCTCGCGGTTGCGCCAATCCTCCTCGGTGATCTTGTATTGCTTGTAGTCGATGCGCTGCCGCTCGCGGAAGCGTCGGAGCTGCTCCTGCGGGCTGATGTGCACCCAGAACTTGTTCACGATGATGCCGTGCCCGGCCATCTGCTCCTCGAAGTCGGTGATCTCGCCGTAGGCGCGACCCCAGTCGGCCGCCGGGGCGAAACCCTCGACGCGCTCGACGAGCACGCGGCCATACCAGGAGCGGTCGAAGATGGTCGTGTAGCCGGCGCGCGGCAGATGCCGCCAGAAGCGCCAGAGGTAATGCTGCGCGCGCTCCTCGTCGGTTGGCGCGGCGATGCCGACGACCCGGTAGAGCCGTGGATCCATTGCCTGCGTTACCCGGCGGATGGCGCTGCCCTTGCCGGCGGCGTCCCAGCCCTCGAAGACGAGGACCATCGAGCGCTTCTTCTCGTGCGCCACCCAGGCGAGCTTGCTCAGCTTCGTCTGCTGGGTCTCCAGGGCCCGGGTATACTCGGCGTCGGTCAACGACTGGTCCATGTCGACGAGTGAAAGCAGCGAGGGCGTCCTGCGGCGCGGCGGCCGGGCGGGGGCGAGCAGCGGCAGGCCGGTCTGGCTTGCGGGCTTGGTGGCCGTCTCCGCCAGCCGGCGGGTGAGCCCGGCCAGCAGGATCTTGCCGACGGCGAGCTCGCGGTAGCGGCGGTCGGTGGCCTCGACCACGTGCCACGGTGCGGCCTCAGTGTGCGTGTGGCGCAGGGCGCGGTCGGACACCTTGGTGAAGCGGCCGTAGAGCTTGTAGTGTTTCCAGTCGTCGGGTGCCAGCCGGCCGTCCTTCTCCAGTTTCTGGAGCCGCCGCCTCTGCGCCGCCTTCGGGAGGTGGAGCCAGAGCTTCACGATCAGCGCGCCGTCGGCTGCGAGCATCTTTTCAAACGCGACGATCCGGTCGAGTGCGGCGTCGAGCTGGCGACCCTTGGTCCGGCGGTAGACGCGGCGGATGATCGGCTCCGTATACCAGGAGCCGAAGAAGATCCCGATGCGTCCGCGCCCGGGCAGGGCGCGCCAGAACCGCCAGTAGGCCGGCCGTTCGCGCTCCTCGTCGCTTGGGTTCCAGAAGGCGTGCGACGCCACGCCGCGCGGGTCGAGCCACTCGTTGAGGCGGTGGACGAGCTCGCCCTTGCCGGCGCCGTCCGCGCCAGAGACGATGACGATGACCGGGAATTTGCGCTGGCGGAGTTCAAAATGCGCGCGGAGCAGGCTGGTTCGCAGCCCGGGCAACGCGGCGTCATAACGCTTCTGCGTCAGGGCGTGGCCCTGTTCGGCGGCGGCGAGCATGGGGAAACCGCGCGGCGGGGCGCGGGAAGAGGTGGACTAAGGCAGCACGAGGGCGGCGAGGGCGTCCAGGGTATGGGCGAAGACTTCCTCGGGCTTCCGGGCGGCGTTGATGGGGACCAGCAGGTTCATCGCGCGGTAGTGTTCCGCGAGCGGCTTGGTGTCGGCCGCATAGGCGTCGAGGCGCACTTTCACGGCCTCGGGCCGGTCATCGGCGCGCTGCACGAGCGGGCCGCCGCAGTTGTCGCAGACTCCGGCGACGCGGGGCGGGCGCCCGGTCACGTGAAACACGGCCTTGCATTTTGGGCAGACACGGCGGCCGGTGATGCGTGCCAGGATCTCGGCGGCCGGCAGCTCGTAGCTGATCACCGCGTCGAGCTTCAGGTGCTCGGTGGCGAGGAGGGCGTCGATCGCCAGCGCCTGGCGCTCCGTGCGCGGGAAGCCGTCGAGCATGAACCCGCCTTTGCAATGCAGGCAGCGGCAGCGCTCGCGGATCAGGCCGAGGACGATCTCGTCCGAGACGAGTTCGCCGCGTTCCATGCAGGCCTGGGCGCGCGCCATCGCCGAGCCGGGCTCCGCCATCTTGCCGCGGGCGGCGCGAAAGACGTCGCCGGTGGACAGAGGACAAGCGCCGAGGGCGCGGGAAAGGAGATCGGCCTGGGTGCCTTTGCCAACTCCGGGGGGTCCGAGCAATACAAGCCGCCAGGTTCGGTGCACAAGAGGGGGGGGCTGGAGGCAAACAGCGTCGCCACCCTGCAACCAAGCCGTGCGGTCACGCACTGGGGTCATGTCGGCACTATGCTCCTTTCCTAAAATCCCGGCCCCGCCGATCTTGCCGAAGGCTGCGCTTCAATTGTCCGCTCAATCCCCGCCCGGCCGGCCGGCCGAGGGCGTGACACGATCCTTGAGCACCGCGGCCTGGTCGAGGCCGGTGCCGGTCACGTCCACGGTGGACAGGAACTCGCCCTCGACGCCCGTGACGTTGAGCCCGGAAAGAGCGACGTTGATCATGTGGGCGAGGATGATGCCCTTCGCGACGGTGCCGGTGATGTTCTCGAGTACGAGGCCGTTGACGGGCTTCTCGGGGGAAACCGACACTGCGTCTACGAGGGTGCCGCAGTTCACCTTCACGTTGGCGAAGCGGAGATTCTTCACCGCGGGCACGCCGTCGAGGCCCGGCACGGGCCCGGTATCCGGCAGTCCACCGTCCAGGAGATTGATCCGGAGGAAACCGCCGGGGGCGGTCCGGACGTCAAGATTCCGCCCACTGATGTCCTCGATGAAGGCGCCGCGGCCGGGCCGGCTCTTGACGTAGATGGCGTAAGTGTTGGCGAACCGGAAACGACAGTCCTCGATGTGCACCCCGCGGATACCGCCGGATGTCTCGCTGCCGATGCCGATGCAGGCAAAGCCGGTGTCAGCCAAGGCACAGTCGCGGATGATGATGTCCTCGCTCGGCCGTGCCTCGCGGAGGCCTTCCATCCCACGGCCGGACTTGATCGCGATGCAATCGTCGCCCGACTCGATGTCGCAACCCTCGATGCGGACATGCGCGCAGGAATCGATATCCACGCCGTCGCTGTTGCCGCCGGTGCTGCGAATGGTAACGTTCTTGAGATAGATCTCATCGCTGAAGGTCGGGTGGATGGTCCACATCCGGCTTTGCGTCACGGTGATGTCCTCCAAACGGATATCCGTGCATTCGGTAAACTCGATGACGCACGGCCGGCGCGGCATGGTGCGGCCGCCGAGGGCCGGATCACCGGAAATCTTGCCCAGTCCGATGATGGCAAGATGGCTGGCGAAATTCGCCGAGATCAGCGCCCGGTGCGCATCGACCATGTGACCCTCCCAGCGGGCCTTGATGACGGGGTAATCCTCGAGGTCGGGACTGCCCAGCAGGGTGGCGTCACGCTCCAGGCGCAGCGAGGTCGAGGATTTCAGCTCGAGGCTGCCGGTGAGGTAGGTGCCGGCCGGCACCCGGACCTCACCGCCGCCGGCGGCAGCGCACGCATCGAGCGCCTGCTGGATCGCAGCCGTGTCCTTGGCGAGGCCGTTGCCCGTGGCGCCGAACTCGCGGACATTGTAGGTCGCGCCGAGCAAAGCGAGCGGCAGGAGGGGAAGCAGGCAGAATCTTTTCATGACAGGGATCAGTTGGTTTCCAGCGGTCGGTCCGACGGGAATCGGTCGAAACGACGGTCGATCTTGCGGCCGCGGAGGTGCAGGTCGGCGAAATCCATCAGCGCCGTCCAGTCATCAGGCGTGAAGGCATGGCCGTGCTCTGCATAGTTCACGCCGAGGCGGTCCGTCGCGCCGAGCCGGGCAAAGGCGGGTTGCGCACCGAGCCAGGATTGCCGGACCGCGTTGATGAGCGAGACCGGGTCGGTGGTGCCCTCGAGGGCGAGGAAGGCACGCGGCGCAATCAGCGCGATGAACCAGTGCTGGTCGAACGGCAGTTGGTCGGTCCGGCCCCAGAACTCATGCAGATGCGGTGAGAACCAGTTGGGATATTTCTTCATCATCTCGCCCAGGCCCTCTTTGCCGCCGCGGCCCTCGCCGCTGAAGCGATACGCTCCGATGCCGCCGCCGCCGGAGACGACCGGGGCGGTCAGCGCGATTCGCTCGTCAAAGGCGCCGGCCACGAGGGCGGCCTTGCCGGTGCGCGACACACCGGAGACGATTAGTTTCGTCTTGTCGATGACGGGATCGGTCACGAGGTAATCCACGATGCGCGAAACGCCCCACGCCCAGCCGCCGAGCAGGCCCCAGTCGTAGCCGGGGTAGGCGGGATAAAAGCGCGTGGTGCGGAAGGCCCAGCCGCCGTCGGCCTGGCGCAGCGTGGTATCCTCGCCGCAGTCGTTGTGGTTGAAGATCACGCAGGCGTAGCCGCGGGCGAGCGCCGCGCTGAAACGGGCGGCGGCGTTGTCGGCCTCATCGGGACCCGGCCGGCGGGTCGTCTCGGTGGTGTTCAAGGTGGCGCCCAAGACCGCGGCGTCCGGCGATACCCCGGCGGCCTGGCCGGGGCCGGTCTCGAGCAGTACGTTCACACCCTTGCCCTGACCGGGGCCGGGCGGCAGACGCGGCAGCGGGGTGGCTCCGGGTGGCGTCCCGCCGGGCAGAATGATGGCGGGAAACCGACCGTTGCCCAGTGGTGTGAAGATGCCGATGTCGAGCGAGAGTTTTTCCTCCGGCCCGAAGGTCAGGTGCACCAACCGGTAGTTCGCGGTGCCTTCGAGCACGGTCTGCGCACTGAGCACGCGGCCGTTCACATTGCCCGGGGGCGGGGGCAGCGCGCCGACGGCGTAGTATTCCAAGGTGCGCTGGATCTCCGCGCGACGTTGCGTCCATTGCGCGGCGGTCGTGACTCTCGTGCCATCGTTCATCACGAGCACCTCGGGCATGGCCGGCCGGACGGGCAGCTCATTCACGCCCGGCATGGTGCCGAGAGGGGTCCGGATCGGCGGGACGGGGATCTCCCGCGGATCGGGGCCGGTGGGGGCAATGTTGCCGGTTTCCTGTTGCTGGCTGCTGCCAACCCGGGATGCGTCCCGGCCGTCGCCGGGCGCAGCTGCCGGTCCGGTGTTTGTCCCGGGAACCACGCGCTCCGCCGCATTCCCGGACATAAGCGAGACAACGAGGCAGCAAATGAATACGCGCAGTGGGTTCACGATGGCTCCGGGGGTGAATTCGGCCGTCGGCGCGGGCCGGCGGGCCAGACAACAAAGCGATGCGACCGGACTGCCGCAAGAAAAAGGCCGCGTTTACTGCTGAACGACTTTACCCCGACCGGTAAATATCCGACGATTTCCTGTCACAACCCGGCGCCTTGGGACCACTTCAAGGGTGAACATGAATAATCTCCTGGACTACACGACCCTCACCAACCGGCAGCTCGTCGACCTCCACCTGGATGGGGACCGGGAGGCCTTTCGCCAGATTGTCGAGCGCCATCAATCGATGGTTTGTGCGCTGGGCCTGAGTGCCTGCGGCGACATCGCCCGCAGCGAGGACATCGCGCAGGAAGTCTTTGTCACGGCCTGGAAGCAGCTGTCGGAACTGCGCGAGCCGGACAAGCTGCGCGGCTGGCTGGCCGGCATCGCGCGCAACCTGGTCAACAATTCCTTCCGCCGGGCCGCCCGCACGCCGACAGCGCGGGCCGAACTCCTTTCGCCCGAGACGCCGGAGGAAACGGCCGGCCCGCGCGAGCAGGCGAGCACCGCGGACGAATCGGCGCTGATGTGGAATGCGCTGGAATCGATCCCCGCGACCTACCGCGAGCCCATGGTCCTGTTCTACCGCGAACAGCGCTCCGTGACGGCCGTGGCGGAGACGCTGGAGATCTCCGAGGAGGCGGTGCGCCAACGCCTCGCGCGGGGACGGGCGCTGCTGAGCGAGCGCTTGGCGAAGCTCGTCGAGGAGACGCTCGAGCGCAGCGCGCCGACGCCGGCCTTCGCGAGCATGGTGATCCTCGCCCTGCCGGTCGGGCCCCTGGCGACCGAGGCGGCGTTCGGCGCGGGCTCGGCGGCGACGACACTCACCGCGGCCGGGGCCCTCGGGAGCGCCGCGGCGAAGGGCGGGGTGGTGTTCAAGCTTTTGTCGGCTTTGGCCTTCCTGCCTGCGCTCCTCCAAGGCGTGGAAGACTTCATCAGGTTCAACGACCGCAATGCCGGGCAGAAGGACGTGGCAACGCGGCGCGCAGCGGCGAAAGCTTACTTGCTCATGCACGGCGCCCTCGGGATTTTCGTGCTGACTTTACTCGTGGGGCCAAGGATGGCGCCCCGCTCGTTCAATCCGTTCGTCCTCCCGGCGATGGCGTTGTGCGGGGCTGCCGCGATTTTGTTCGCCGTGCGCGCCAAGTGCCGGATGGACCGGATAATGAGGGACAGTCCGGCGGTTGCGGCGAAGTCGCTAGGCTTCGAAATGCGCAGCGCAAGACTGTTCCTCGGCTTGCCGTTGTATCATGTCCGGCTCGGCACGCGGCCGACGCGGCGCGCGCCGGGCGTGAAGGGTTGGATCGCGATCAGCGACGGTTGGGCGATGGGCGGATTGTTCGCCTTCGGGCCGTTCGCCGTGGCGCCACTCAGCATGGGCATCGTCGGGGTCGGGGTGGCCAGCGTGAGCGTGGCGGCGTTGGGCGTCGTCACGCTGGGAATCGTGTCGGCGGGCTGGTTGACCGCGGGACTGGCCGCGGCCGGTGGGTATGCGGCGAAGGCGGTGTTCGGTCTTGCGCCGGTGTTCACCTCGGGCGCGTCGGCTTACGCCATGCACGCGGGCGATGCCGCGGCGAGGGTGTTTTTCCAAACGCATTGGTTCTATCGGTTCACATCGATGTCGGCCGGCTTCCTGTTGTGGGCCGGCCTGCTCGGCTGGGTCATGCCGGTCGTGCTGACGGGCTGGCACCTGTGGCGGACGCGGCCGGCGCCGGGCGAATAAAAAGCCCCGGCTTGCGGCCGGGGCTTGAGAGTGGCGCGTGCAAGCACGCTGGCCTACAGGTTATTTCTTGCTGTCGGCGATCGCGGCCTGGGCGGCGGCGAGGCGCGCGACCGGCACGCGGTAAGGCGAGCAGGACACGTAGGTGAGGCCGAGCTTGTGGCAGAACTTCACCGAGTCCGGGTCGCCGCCGTGCTCGCCGCAGATGCCGAGCTTGATGTCGGGGCGGGTCTGCCGGCCCTTCTCGATCGCGATCTGCATGAGCTGGCCCACGCCGGTCTGGTCGATGGAGGCGAACGGATTCTTCTTGAACACCTCGGCTTCCTGGTAGGCCGTGAGGAACGAGCCGGAGTCGTCGCGCGACATGCCGAGGCAGGTCTGCGTGAGGTCGTTCGTGCCAAAGCTGAAGAACTCGGCGGTCTTGGCGATCTCGTCGGCGGTGAGCGCACCGCGCGGGATCTCGATCATGGTGCCGACGGTGTAGGCGATCTTGACCTTCTTCTCGGCCATGACCTTTGCGGCGACCTCGTGGACGAGTGCGGTCTGGAGATCGAGCTCCTTCTTGAAGCCGACGAGCGGGATCATGATCTCGGGCTTGGCCTTGAAGCCGGCCTTGTTCGCATCAGCGGCGGCCTCGAAGACGGCACGGGCCTGCATGGCGGTGATCTCGGGATACTTGATGCCGAGACGGCAGCCGCGGAAGCCGAGCATCGGGTTGAACTCATGGAGCTCATGCACGCGCTGCTCGATCTTCTCGACGCTGATGCCGAGTTTCTTCGCAAGGTCGGCCTGCGACTCCTTCGAGTTCGGGAGGAACTCATGGAGCGGCGGGTCGAGGAAGCGGATGGTGGCGGGATAGCCCTTCAGCGCCTTGAAGATGCCGAAGAAGTCCTCGCGCTGGTAGGGGAGGAGCTTGGCGAGGGCGGCCTCGCGGGCCTCCGTCGTGTCGGCGAGGATCATCTCGCGCATCGAGTCGATGCGGTTGCCCTCGAAGAACATGTGCTCCGTGCGGGTGAGGCCGATGCCGACGGCGCCGAACGCCATGGCGTTCTGGGCCTGCTCGGGGGTGTCGGCATTCGTGCGGACGGACATCTTCGTCGCCGCGGCGCACCATTTCATGAGCTGGACGTAGCTCTTGTATTTCTCGGTGGCCATGGCGGCCTTGTCGCCATGGATGAGGCCGGCGATGATCTCGGAGGGGGCGGTGGGGATCTTGCCGGCGTAGACCGCGCCGAGCGTGCCGTCGATCGAGAGGAAGTCGCCCTCGTTAAAGGTCTGGCCGGCAACGCTGGCCGTCTTCTTGTCGTAGTCGATGTGCAGGGCGGCGGCGCCGCAGACGCAGACCTTGCCCATCTGGCGGGCGACGAGCGCGG
>CAZZDB010000070.1:0-18240 GCA_964652485.1 uncultured Oleiharenicola sp. | reverse complement strand
GCCGAGGCCATGGCGTAGGTCGCCTGGCGAGTGTCCATGCCGCCCGAAACGCCCACGGACGAGTCCGCGAGATCCGTCCAGTTGGTCAGGTCGGTTGAATATTGCACCGTGTAGGCGACATCGGTGACCGAGGTCGGCCGGACATAGGTGTAGGTCCAGTTGCCCCCGGACGTGCTCACCGCGGGCAACCCGCTCGTGACATTTTGCTTCGGGTTGAGGCCGAGCGCGTATTTGACGAGGTTCGGCAGCCCGTCCTGCCCATAGACGGCGTTGGGGCCGCTGACGGCCGGGTTGGCCACGTCGGTCGGGGTGAACACAGACTGCTGCCACGAGGCAAAGCTGGCGGTGACGTTGAAACTCTGCACCACGTCGGTGGCCGCCGCGTAGGTGCCGTCGCCGGCCTGGCTGGCGCGCACCGTCACCATCCCGGTGCCGGTCAGGGTCAGGTTGTTGCCGGTGACCGTGGCGGGGCCGGAGTCGACCAAGAACGTCACGGTCAGCCCGGAATCGGACGACGCGCTCAGCGGGAGCGGTGCCGTCGTGAACGCGACATCCGGCAGCGCGTTGAAAGTGATCGTCTGCGCGGTCGCGCCGCCCGGGAACTCCAGCCGGTTGATGGCCTCGGGCCAGCCGGTGGCGCCGCGACGGTACTGGCCGAGCAGCCAGAAGGCATTGCCGCCCGCCGAGACGAGATTGGTCGGGCTCTGCAGGTAACTGTAGTAGCTGACTCCCGCGTAGAAACCCTGGTCGAGCGACCCGTCGCTGTTCAGCTGGATGATGCCCGGAGCCGGCTTGCCCGCCCAGGTGTCGAACGAACCCGTGACGAGGATTTTCCCACTCGACCGCACCAGGAACCGGTCGACCCGGACCGGCGTGTTCGCCACCCGCAGCGTCTGCGGGCCGGCGCCGAGGGCCGCGGCAAACGCCGGGTCGGGTGCGCCCGTGACGTCGAGCAGCGCCACGCCGCCCGGGGCGTTCACCGCGCCATAGGAATTCGCGCGGCCCGCGACCAGCACACGGCCGTCCGCCAGTACCGTCGCCGCCGTGTAGGCCGGGGAGGCGAGGTTCGTGCCGTATCCGGTGGCGTTATCACTGCCGCCCACGGCCGGGACATTGATCACCGGCGCGGTGAAGGCTGGGTCGTAGGTGCCGTCCAGCTTCAGTTTCTTGAGCGCGACATTGAAGCTCGTGTCCGTGGTGGTGAACGGACCGTTGGCGGTGACCATCAGGAATCCGCCGCCGGGCAGGTCGGCGATCGGGTCAAACGGGGCGAGAGTCGCGACTCCATTATCGTTATCCAGTGCGCCCATCGCCCCGGTCGATAGGTTGAAGTTCGTGTCGACCGATCCGTCGGGATTCAGCCGCACAGCGGTGGCCGTGCCGGCGGTCACATCAGCCACCGAATTCCGGAAGAGATAAGCCTGATTGCCCTGCACGCGCAGATAGGTGCCGGTATAGTCCGTCGAGGGCGACGCGGGCGCGGTGGGCAGGGCGGGCGGCGTAAACCCACCGTCGATCGATCCGTCCGGGTTGTAGCGCACCAGCGCGCTGGTCGCCGTGGGCGAGAAGGCACCATCCGTGCTGATGGTCGTGCCGCTGACGAGAGCGTAGATCCGGCCGTCATTCGTCAGGCCGCCGCTGAACAGCGTGTCCAAACCCGCGGGCAGGACCGCGTTGAAACCCGGATCGAGCGTGCCGTCCGCCCGGATGCGCACCAAACCGCCCTTCGCCGAAGTGCCGACGCGGTTGAAGCTGTCGCCATAGGTTCCGCCGCCGACGATCACCGCGCCGTCGGTTTGCGGCAGCGCGACGGTCGGGAAGACCTCGTGCGCGAACTCCGGTGCCGTGAACGCCGGGTCCAACGTGCCATCGGGGTTGATCTTGAGAATATTGGTCCGTGTCACCCCGTTCTGCGTGACCGGTGCGTCGATGGCCGTGTAGACGGTGCCGTCGGCGAGCACCGAGAACTGGGTGAAGACGTGCGTCCCGGGTGCCCAGGGTGCCACCACCGGCGCGAAGCTGCTGTCCACCGTGCCGTTGGCGAGGAACCGGATTACCTGGTTGGCCACCCCGGCATAAAAGCGGCCATCGGGCAGGGCGGAGATATAGCGGGTGTTAACCTGATTGGGCTGATTGCTGACCGGCAGGCCGAAGGTGGCCGCCGGAACCAGAGTGAAGTCGGTATCGAGCGAACCGTCTAAGTTGAGCCGGGCCAACGCCACCAGTGTGCCATCGACGGTCATCCGGCGTCCACCGATGAGTACCTTGTCGCCCGCCACCGGCACCGCCGCGCGGATCCCCTGGACATTTCCTGGATCCACCGCGAAGCCGGAGGCAGTGAACGAAGTGTCGAGGGAGCCGTCGGGATTCAGCCGCGCCACGTCGCTGCGAGGGGTGCCGTTGACGCTGGTGAACAGGCCGGCGATGAGGATGCGGCCCTGGCTGTCGACCCGCGGTTCGGCGAAGAGGAAGCCGCCGGCATTCAGCACGGGTGGCGTGAACGACGGATCGCGCGTACCATCAGTCAGGAAGCGGTTGATGACCGAGATGTCGACCGCCCCGGGTTGCGTGCTCACGGGGGGATTGGAAGAGCTCGCGCAGACCAACAGGCGGCCATCGGACAGGAGCGTGAGGAACCGGACGTAGTTGGTGCTCAGGAAAGCCCCGTGGTAGTTCGGATCGAGCGTACCATCGGTCCGGTAGCGGAAGAGGCGCACCCGCGGGACGGCCGGCTCCTGGTCCGTCTCGGTGGAACCGGCGACGATCACCGTCCCGTCCGGCTGGGGCGCCGCCGCCAGGGCAACGGACAACTGCGGGTTTCGCGCGTAGTTGAGGTCGGGCGCTCCCGTGGCCGCGTCGATCCGCAGGACGCCGTCGAGCCGGTTGCCGTTCAGATTGTTCGGGCTGCTGAAACCATTGAAGAAATCCGTGACGATCAAACCACCGCGGCCGTCGACGTAGACCCGGCTCGGCCCCGCCACCATCTTGAACTGTGTGCTGGGAATGCCTGGCGTCTGCCGCAGCACGTCCGGGTCGTCGGTCACCGCCAGCAACGCGGGGCGCGTAACGAGCGTCGTGCCCCCTTCCGTAATCGTCGCGGTGTAGTAGCCCTCGTCCCCAGCCTGCACGCCGCCCAGGTTCAGGGTCGGGCTGTTGGAGGCCGGGACCGCCGCCCCGTTGTGGAACCACTGGTACGTGAAAGGCCCGGCACCCGAGACCGTGACGCCAAACGAGGCCGGAGAACCCATCGCTACTGTGGTGGACGCAGGCGGCGTCACGATTTCCGGCGCGGCCGCACTGACCGTCAGGTTGATGGCCGTGCTGTTGGCGGAGCCGTTGGCATTCGTCACCACAACGGTGTAGCTGCCGGCGGAGGCAGGCTGGACATTGGACAGGACGAGCGTGGGCGTGGTGGCCCCGTTCACCGGCACCTCATTGAAGAACCACTGATAGGCGGCGGTAACCCCGGGCGTGATGCCGACATTGAGGGTCACCCTGCTGCCCGCGGTCGCCGACTGGCTCGATGATTGCGAGGTGATGAGTGGCGCCACGGTGCTCCGCAGACGGGTGAGCCCCGACGGGAACGACTCAACACCTTCGGCAAAGGTGCCGGCGATGATCACCTCGCCCGACGGCCCAAAGCCGACCTTGGTCCCGTTGCCCAGGTAGGGCTGGTAGGAGATGTCGGTGTAGAAGGAGGAATCGACCGTACCATCGGGGTTCAAACGCACGATGCCCGGCGCCGGCACACCCCCGAAGGTGTCAAAGAGGCCGGTGACCCACAGCTGGCCGTTCGGCGCCAGGCTGACGCCCTCGATCAGTGCCGTGCGACCCGGCTGGTTGAGCAACTGGGGACCGCTGCCCACATTGAAGCTCGCATCGAACGCCCCAGTGTTCGTCAGCCGGGCGAGGCCGGGCGCTGCGCTGCCGCCGAGGCTGGTGAAGGCGCCGTAGACGATCACACTCCCGTCGGCCTGCGGGACCGCCCCGGTGAAAGGTGAGCTATTGGCCGTGACTACGGGCCACTGATTCGGGCCATCGGAGGGGTTAAGCAGATCGATTGCGACATCGGTGACATTCCCGAACGACGCGGGCACGGTGGCCCACGGCACGCTCGGCGCCGTGAACCCTGGGTCGAGCGTCCCGTCCGGATTGAGCCGGAGCACGGTGAAGTTGAGCGAGGTGGCGTCCTGCGGATAGGAACCGTTCGGCACGGTCGCGATCGCGATCATCCGGCCGTCGGCATAATGGCCGGTGACCTGGAACGCACCCTGCACGACTTCCGTGATCTCGGTGGCACCGTCGCGATAGATCGCCCCGAACTTCGCCGCACCCAGGCCGGGGAAGGTGTTGTCAATGGTTCCGTTCGTGTTGAGCCGCTTGAAGGACACGCCGCTGTTCGCCAGCAGGGACACCGCATCCAGATTCCAGCCCAGCACCTGGCCATTGGGTAGCTGATGAAAGGACAGGACATTTGCGGAGGGATCGAGGGTGAAGCCGGGATCCACCGTGCCATCAGAGTTGAAGCGGGAGACCCCGGTCGTCAGCGTGGTGGAGATGCTGTTCTCGTAGGAGCCCAGCTGCGTGGTGGCCAGGATCTGCCCGTTGCCGAGCAGGGTGGCGTCCTGGATGCTGTAAAGATTGGCCACGCCGCTCAGGTTGAAGGGGTCCAGCGAGCCGTCGGCATTGATCCGCGCCATGCCATGCCGGGCGGTCGTGTTGACCGTGTCGAAGTTGCCCCACACCAGCACCTGGCCGTTCGGCTGGATCGCAAAGTTGCCCGGATAGGCCTCCGTCTGGAACGCACCGGGCGTGAAGGTCCCGTCGAGCGTCCCGCCCGGCGTGATCCGGACGGGACCACTGACGGCGGTCGTTACGCTGTTGGCCGTGAATGTGGTGCCATATTGCATCGGCACGAGCACGGTGCCGTCGGCGAGCGTGTCCATCCAGTAAGCCTCCTTGTTCAGGACCGGCCGCGCATAGGTGTTGTCGATTGACCCGTCGGCGTTGAAGCGGGTCACGGTGTCGGAGACAATGGCGAACTGGTCGCCGGCCAGCATGCTGAGCATCCGCGGACGGTTGCCGTTGGCCGTGGGGATGACCTGACCCGCGGACAACAGCGTGAAGCTGTTGTCGAGCGAGCCATCGGAATTGAGCCGGATGATGGTGCGGGTGACTCCGCCGACGTTGAAGGGCTTGCCCACGACGATGAGCTTGCCGGCATTGCCACCCTGCGTCTGGAAGCCGAGACCGCGAACCTGCTTGTTCGTGCCGGGTGCCGTGCGGGTGTAGCCGCTCGGGACGAACGTCGTATCCACCGAACCGTCCGGGTTCAACCGCGCCACACCGTCACGCGGGGCGCCATTCACCGTGCTGAAGGTGCCGCCGATGATGATGTTGCCGCTGCCATCGAGCAGGATGGGAGCAAAGATCACGCTTTGCCCGTCAAACGCCGGCATCGTGAAGGATTTGTCGAGCGAACCGTCGGTATTCAAACGCGCGAGCGTCGAAATGCCACCGTTGTCGACACCCGGCAAGGTCGGCGCCACGAGCAGCTTGCCGTCGCCTTGCAGCGTCATGAACCGGGGCAGGCCGATGAACACCGGCGAACGGTAGGTACCGTCGAGCGAGCCGTTGGCATTGAGGCGGAACACCCGGTAGAGCGGGAGACCGCCCTCGGCGTTCTCGTTGCTGGCCTGGGCGCCAACCAGCACCTGGCCGTTGGCCAGCGGCACAATCGCCCACGCCAAGGCAAGGAATCCGCCGGAATTGAAGGAATTGTCCGCGCTGCCGTCGGCGTTCAAACGGAAGACCGCCCCGAGGCGCTGGTTGTTCAGGCCCGTGAGGCTGGAAAAGATGTTCATCGTCGCGTACAGCTTGCCGGTCGCCTGGTCAACCGTGACGCGGTCGGGCAGCGAGAGGCGCCGGAACTGCGGCCGGCTGAAGCCCGCGTCCGCCACCTCCACGCCCGGTCCAGGGGCGAGTGAAACCGTCAGCGTCGCGGCCTGGGAGGTTTCGGACGAGGCACCGCCGTTGAAGGTGACCACGCTGCGATAGCTGTAGCCGTTCAGCCCGATGGTGACGGGATTGATCGAAAGGGTGCCGTTGGTCGTTCCCGAGTACGGGGCCGAGGCGGGCACATCGCTCCAGTTGGCCCCGCCATCGGTCGAGAGCTGCCATTGCACCGTGGGTGAACCGGGAGCGTTGGTCTGGATCTGGAAGCTGGCCGACTGACCGGCGGTGGCCGTCTGGCCGAACGGTTGCTGGCTGATCACGGTCGCCGCGAAGTTCGCCGTCGTGGTCGCACTGTTCACCACCACGCTCTGGCTGGCAAAATTCAGCCCGTTGCCGCCGGGCTGGACATTCCAGGTGCCGTTGAAGACCAGGAAGGAATAGCTGCCGTTGCTGCCCGACTGCGCCCCCGCGTTATAGGTCACGCCGCCGATGTTGGCGTTGGCGCTGACAAACACGTTGGCCGCGGGGCTGCCGCTCAAGTCGTGGACCGTGCCGCTCATCGTGCCGGTGCTCGCCAGCACGTGGAGGGTGAGGCCGCTGATCGTCTGCCCATCGGCGATGGTCTGGTTGTTGAGGTTCTGGCCCACGAGGTTCTGGGCGCTGGCGTTCCGTACCTGGATGTTCCAATAGCCGGAACCGCTGCCGAGCACCGCGAGGTCGAAGTTGCCACCGGCATCCGTGGTCGCCTGCACCGCCAGGTTGGGATAGGAGCTGTTGTTGAAGAGATTGGCCCCGACCTGCAGGCCGGCGACCGGCGTGCCATTGTTCAGCACCGTGCCCTGGAAGTGGGCGGTGAAGACAATCGGCGTGAAATTCACCGTGTTGGTCGTCGGTGGTGTGCCGGCCACATCCACCGCCTGGCTGGTGTACATCAAGCCGTTGGGGTTGCCGTTGATTCCGACCATCCAGCTGCCGGCGATGATCGGGAACGAATAATGGCCGGTGCCATCGGTCTGCGTCCCGAAATTGTAGGTCACGCTGTCGATCGTCGCGGTGGCGTAGAGATTGACATTGGCGAGCGCGTTGTCGCTCCCGTCCTTGACCTGGCCGGTGATGGCGCCGGTGGTCGTCACCGCGTTGAGCGCAATGCCCGGGATTGTCTGGTTGTCGCCGATCGTCTCCGACACCCCGGCCGCCACCAGGGTGGGATTATTGTTCAGATAGACATACCAGGTGCCGGCGTTCACGCCGAGGTCGAAGTGGCCGTTGCTGTCCGTGGTCGCCTGCACAAACTGGCCGCCGTTCTGCAGCTTGGCGCCGACCTGCACCCCGGACACCGGGCTGCTGTTATTGGTCACCGTGCCCTGCAAATGCGACGTGTAGACCGGCGCGGCAAAATTCACCGTCGTCGAGCCCGTTACCGTCGGGCTCTGGGTCGGATAGCTCACCCCGTTGGCGCCGCCGGCACTGACATTCCACGTGCCGTCGATGACGGGGAAGGAGTAATGCCCGTCGCTGCCGGTCTGCGCCCCGGCGTTATAGGTCACCTCGCCGATCTTCGCATTGGCGGTGACGTTGTCGAAGTTCACCGGGCTGCCGTTCTGGTCCGTGACCGCGCCGCTGATCGTCCCGGTCCCGGTCGACACGTGGTAGGCGATGCCGGTGACGCTTTCTGTCACGTTCGGAAAGCTCAGGAGGGGGCCGACCAGGTTCCTCGAATTATTGGTGTTGTCCAGGTTGATCGACCAGTTGCCCGCCGAGACACCGAAGGAAAAGTTGCCGTCGTTGTCCGTCGTGACGGAGCTCACGAAGTTGTTCACCAGGTTCTGACCGCTGCCGGTCACCCCGAAGAGATCGAGCTGAACGCCCCCGGCCGGCGTGCCGTTGTTCGTCACCGTGCCCGAAAGGTGCGCCGTCACCACGGGGGCGACGAAGTTCACCTGATAGGCCGTGCCCGCGGCGACGGTGTTGAGGTTCTGGCTGTTCGGCACGGAGTAGGAGGTGCCGAAGATCGGGTTGGAACTGTCGACGTTCACATTCCAGCTGCCACCGTTCCCGTAGACCGGGATGTAATACCTGCCGTTGGCATCGGTGGTCGCGTCCACCCCGTAATTGTTGTTCTGGTCGGTGCCCTGGATGTCGACATTTGCGAGGGGAACGGGCGTGCCCGAGTTGTCTGTCAGCGTGCCGTAGATCATGGCGTTGGCGGCCTGGAAGGTGACGGTGCTGTTGGTCGACGCCAGCGGCGTGCCATTGTCGCCGCCATTGTTGTTGCTGGGCCGGACATAGCCAAGGGAGCTGAGGCTGGCGCTCGAGGGATCGTAACCCCACTGGAGATCCGCCACGGCGCCGGCAGCCACGACGCCGCCGGCGTCGGAGTCGGCCATGCCAATATAGCCGTTTTTCGACTGCATGAAGAGCTGCACGCCGCGCAACGCCGCGCCGCTGTTCTGGTCCTGCAGCTGCACCACGTTCATGTAGCCGGCCGGGGTGAGCACGACCGACAGGCCCGAGACGGTGAGACTGGCGGTGGTGTCCGCCTGCTGCGCGTTCGACTGGTTGAGCACATAGCCCGAAGCCAGGGGAAACACGATGTACTGGCCCGGCGCAGCGCTGATCGAGAAAACGCCGCTGCCGTCCGCCACGACCGCACTGACGAAATTGGAATTGCTGTCGAGCAGGGCCACCCGCGCATAAGGGACAGGATTGGGGGTGGGCGTCGCCCCGTCGGTCACGGTGCCGCTGACCGTCGTGCTTTGTTCCGGCTGGGTGTAGGTGAGGGTGCCGGAAGTGACGGGGGCGAAGGCCCCGGTGGCGCTGACCACCCGGAAAAGATATTTCCCGGCAGCCTGGCCCAGCTCGCCGGAGCCTTTCAGGTAATAGACCGCGTTGACGGTGCCGTCGGCCGTGTTGTCCGCATCGCTGGGAATGTTGGGATCGGTGACTCCGCCGTAGGTAAAGATGCTGGTCCCGTCGCGCACCAACATGCTCTGCACAAGGGGCTCGCCCGGATCGATGACGCCGTTGCCGTTGAGGTCCGCGTAGCGGTCGATGCGAACGGTGCCGCCGCCGGCGATGGCGCTGACCTGGACGGTGATCGGGCTCGGGTCGTTGGTGGCGATGCTGGAGGCCGCGCTGCCGTTCACCAAGGTGGTGATCGTGGGCGGAGTGCCCGGGGTCGCGAAAATGGTCAGGGCTGCGCCCTTGCTGTTGATGGTATAGCTGGAGCCGCTGTTGGAGACGACGCAGCGGTATTTGTTGGGCGTGCCCGCGCCGGTCACCCCGCCCAAGTTGGTGTAAGGATCGGCGATCGTCAGGGTGGACGTCGTGGTGCCGGAATACGGGGCGCTTTCGGTGAGGTTGCTCCAATTGTTGCCGCCGTCTGTCGAAAGCTGCCACCGGTAACCGGTGACCGTGCCGGAGGTGACGACCGTGAAGCTGGCCGTGGCGTCGCCTTGGAAGGAGGGTTTACCGAAGGGATGAGCCAGGATCAAAAACGGAGCGGGCGCCGTCAAAGTCATCGTCGCGGCATTGGAGGTGACCGAATTCGAGTCGCCCGTATCCGTGATGAAGCAACGCACCTGCACCCCACTGTTGTCATAGGGCGGACCGTCGATCTTAAGGGTGCCGGTGGCCGAGCCGCTGATGATTCCCCCATCGCTCAGGTTGCTCCAACCGCTCCCGCTGTTATACTGCCACTGGTAGCCGAGGGACGGGCCCACGCTCGCCGTGGCCGCAACGGTGAAAGTCGCCTTTGCGCCCATGATGAACGAGGCGGAACTCGGCTGGGTGTTGATCGTGGGGTTGGCCGTCAGGCGGGCCGCGGCCGAAAACAGCAGCGTTCCAATGATAAGGTTGATCCGGATGGCATGCATGGTGTTCAGACCTGGAGCGTGGGGATCCGGGCGGGGTTGAGGTGAAAGGCGGCACGGCTGGTCTCGGGACGGGAGATCCCGTCAACGACTGCGGCGCTCGAAAAGCCGGCAAGACGCAACACCCCGGGCCGCGCAACGCAGCGAACAAAACCCGCATTGTCATGCGACGTCATGTGAAGTGTGGACCGTGACCCGATGAGAAATCAGTCTTGCGACTGATGACGTGTAATATCCCGCAAGCCCGGTCTGTCGATGCCTAAGGTGAAATCCCCAGGGAGCCTACTGGATCACTTTCAGGTGAAAGAATACCGCCGGGGCGGACCCCAGCGGAACGGTCGCCTGCCACGTGTCCGTGCCCGAAATGGACGAAAGCTGCGTTCCCGCACCCAGCGGAATCCATGTGGCCAGATCGGTTGAGTATTCGACCGAGTAGGTGACATCGGTGATGGCCGTCGGCCGCGTGTAGGTATAAACCCAATTCCCCCCAGAGGCGCTCACCGCCGGCAAACCGCTCGTGATGTTCTGCTTCGGGTTGAGCCCGAGCGCGTATTTCACGAGGTTCGGCAGTCCGTCCTGTCCGTAAACGGCGCTGGGGCCGCTGATGGCCGCATTCGCGCGTTCGCCCGCGGTGAAATTGTTCGCCTGCCAGGCCGCGAAGCCGGTCAGCAGCACATTGATCTGAAAGGAGGCCTGCTGGAGGGATCCGAGCAACCCGACCTGGTTGATCGGCTGGCCGAGGTTCACGGTGAAGCTCGCGGTGCCCGACGCGAGGCCAGCAGGCGTCAAGGGCACGTTGATGGTCTTGGTCGCCGCGTCGCCGTCGCCCCAAGTGAGGACGCCGCTGGTGGCGGTGTAGTCTGCGCCGGTCGCGGTGCCATCGACCGTGGCGTAGCCGACCGCCAGGGCGCCGAGGCTGCCACCGGTCCGGGTGACCGACAGCACGCCGGTGCCGCCCTCGTTGCCCGCATAGGTCGCGCTGGAAAATTGCAGCGTACCCGGCAAAGCGGGCAAACCGGAGACCAGCTGCCAGACCGGGCTGCCATTGGAACTGCCTTGGTATTGGCCAAAGTAACTGCCGAACAGAATTCGTCCGCTGGGCAACAACTCGAGATCCTTCACATCGCTTGAGGCATCGCCGGCCGCGACGAAGCCCGTGTCAACTGCGCCGGCGCTGGTGAGGCGCGTCAGATACCTGGCCGGCGGCACGCTGTTATAGTAATCGTAGCCGACGCCCACCAGGATCCTGCCGTCGGGCTGCAGGAGCAGCGTGTTGCAGATCCCGAGCGCCGCCGGTGCGAACGAGCCGTCCAGCGCCCCGGTGGCGGTGAGCCGGGCGATCCCACCACGCGGGTTGGCCGTGCCATTGAACGCCGTGAAGTCACCGACGATGAGGATCTGTCCGTCCGGCTGGACCACTATCTTGAAAATGTTCCTCAGCGCACTCGTGCTGCTGGCGGCATGAGCACCATTGGTGATGCCATTGAACGTGGCGTCCAAGGCCCCTGTCGTCAGCACCCGGCAGATGCTGGCCTTGAAGGGCGGACCGTTGAAATAGAAAACCCCGCCCACTAGCAGCCGGCCGTCCGGCTGCAGCGCCAGAGCCTCGACGCGCCAGCTGCCCGCAGGGGCGAAGTTCGGCCCGACAAAACCGGTGTCGAGCGAACCGTCGGCGTTCAGGCGGGCCAGATATTCCCGCGCCGCGCCGTTGTAGTTCGTGAATTCCCCGCCGATGATGATCCGGCCGTCCGGCTGCACGAGCACGGCGTAGATGGTGCCGTCGGCCCCGGCTCCCGGATTGAAGGTCGGGTCGACGGAGCCGTCGGCGAGCAGGCGGACGATACGGTTGCGTGCCACCCCGCTGAAGGTCGTGAACGTCCCGACTGCGACGATCCGGCCATCCGGCTGCCGGGCCAGGTCATATACGGTGTCGCCCGGACCCGCGCCGCCGGCTGCGGCAAACGCGGGGTCGAACGTGCCGGACGCGGAAAGCCGCGCGATGCCGCCTTGGCTGTGGCTGTTGAAACTGGCATCGTAGACGTTGCTGAACGCCCCGCCGACCACCAGGCTGCCGTCGGGCTGCGGCAGGATCTTCTGCACCGTGCCGTTGACCAGATCGGGGGCGAACCCGGTATCGCGGATTCCGGGATCGGCGATCAACACCGTCGCCGTGGCAGTGCTGCCCGTCACCCCACCGGTGACCCCACCCAGGGTGACCGTGAACTTCTGCGTGCCCCCGACCGCCGCGCCCGCGACCACCGGGATCGTGATCGTCTTGTCCGCCATGTCTCCGTCGGCCCAGCTGAGCGTGCCGCTGGTCGCGGTGTAGTTCGCCGGCGCCAGCGCGGTGCCGTCGGCGGTCGTGTAGTTGACGCTGACCGCACCCGCGCTGTTCTGCGTGCGCAACACGGTCAGGGTCACGCTGCCGCCCTGTTCATCCGCCACGTAGGTGCCCTGGTTCCACTGGATCCGCGGCTGCAAACCCACCTGCACATCGAGATACTCCTCGGAGCCGCTGCCTCCCTGTGCCACCGGCGTGATGGCAATGCCGGCCACCGCGTCGGTGAAGGTCGCGCCGATGGCGAGGCCCTCATCGTGGACGCCACCGGGGTTCACGCCGGGCGTGGTCATGTCGAGCAGGTTGCCCTGCTGGTTGGTGTTGAAGCCCCAGATGATGTAGGCGCCGTTCATCAGCGAGGCGTTGCCGTCGCCGCGACGGTAGCCGATCCAGTAGTCGCGGGTGGAGTCGCGCACGATTTTCAGGGCGCGCGCATTGGCGAGGTTGGTGGCCGCACCACCGTCCATCCGGTAAATCCGGTAGGTCCCGGCGGTGCTGGCGAGCGTGACATCGGAATCGGGGATCCACTGGAGGATGCTCTTGTTCCAATGCGTGAACTCGTTCTGGTAGGTGCCGCCGCCGCCCATGACGTCGTTGACGTCGCCATACTCGACCGAAGTGCCGGTGCCACCCGCAGAAACGGGCGGCGAAATCGGGTTGCCGTCGCTGACCTGCCAGAGGTTGGCGTGGTTGAGGCCGTAGTTGTGCCCGACCTCGTGCGCGATGATCCGGAGGTCGAACTCGCCGTTCACCCAGAAATATTTCCCGATGACCTCCCCCAATCCGCCGTAGGTGATCAGCGAGGAGGGGATGGTGGCGAGCGAGGTGAACACCACGCCCACGCGGTCGTAGTTGTTCTCGTCGTAGCCTTGCGCCAGCGCCAAGGCGCGCGCATCGTTGTGCAGCGTGTCGTTGTAGGCGCTGGTGCCGTCGCCCACGGCGTAGTAGGCGGCGGTGTGCGGCAGGCGCAGCACCGGGGTGACATCCGGCGAAACGCCACTCACGCTCGCACCCAGCAGGATCGAAGACTGGTTGTAACTGCCGTTGACGTAGAAGCTGTTCACCCCGTTCGTGCCGTTGATGACGTTCGCCACCACGTCAGGGGTGATCGGATTGCCGTCCACGTAGGTGTTCACCGGCGGGCCGGGCTTGTCCGAAAAATCCACGCGGATGACCAGCATCCTTTTTGCGCCGTGGGTCCAGGTGGAGTCAGGCCGGTAAAGCACGCCGCTGCTGCCGGGCTGGTTGTCGGCCGCCGTCTGGATATGGTCGACCTCGCTGGCGCGCAGGCGCTGCTCCAGGGCGGAGACGTGGGCGATATGGCAGAGCACCTGCACCTTGCCGTTGTATTCCACCGCGGTGGCCTCGCCCGAGACATTCAATGCCGTGGTCGGGCCCACCGGGGTGGTGTTGCCCGAAATCGCGCAGACCGGGTCGAGTGGGCGGTCCGCCGCGACCTCCCCCGGCTCGAGCACGCGTAGGGGCGACTCGCTGACCGCGAGCGCGTGGTCGACCGCGATGCCCACGATGGAAGTGCCCGACACCGTGGCCTGGGTCTCGCGCCGGCCGTAGACATAGGCCTGGTATTCCTCGCCGTCGATCAGGGCGGAACGGTAGACCGGCTGGGCCACCGGTTGGCCCGGCGCGGGGGTCACGGCGTTCAGTGCCAGTTCGCCGCGGGCCGAGATGCGCTCCTCCAGTTGCTGCACGACCTCGGCGGGCAGTTGCTGACGCACGACCATCGGCACCGCCGCGGCGAGGGCCTCCCGCGGATCGGAGCGGATCAGCTGCTTGAGGGTGGCGCGCCGCTGTTGCGCCAGGTCCAGTCCCTCGGCCAGCAGCAGCGAGCGCCCCGCGGGAGCCGCGGCGAGATAACGGGAAGTCCAGTCGCAAAAGGCGGCGAAGCCGGGCTGCGCCGCGGTTTTCCAGCCGGCCGCGATCACCTCGCCGGTCGGGTGCTTCACTGGAGCCGCGACAACCGCCGCGGCCGGCCGCGGCGAAGGCGGTGCCGGCGCGACGGAGGGAGGGAGAGCCGCAGCAAGGGTGGACGCCGATGGCGATCCGACTTTGCGCGGCCAGAAATACAGTGCCAGTCCGGCCGCCATCAGGATACCCGCCATCCACCAGAGGCTCCGCCGGAATTTCATCGGCCAAGACGGCTAGCAGAAGAGCGGAACGCTTCGAGCATTTTCCTTGTCGATGTCAAACGGTCCGTTCCGGCCTACGGCGCAGGGGGCTCCTTTCGGCCCGCCCGAAGCCAGTTGGGAGATTTTAGGGAGGTATCCGCAAGGATAGCGCCAAGATAGCGCAAGGATGAGCGAAGGATCCACGGCGGAAGCAGGGCGGAAATACGGCGAATCCTCGGCCAAAGCCCGGCGAAACCCCGAAGTGTCCAGTCGGAAAGCCAGCCCCCTCCCCCTTGATCAGCGGGTGACCTTGAGGTGGAAGAACGCCGTGGAGGCCGACGCGAGCGGAAACCGGCCGTGCCAGGTGTCGGTGGTACCGTCGGACGAGACAAGCTCATGGATGACCCCGGCCGAGGACCAGCTGACCAGGTCGCTCGACACCTCGACCTCATAGGTGACATCCGTGATGTTCGTCGGCCGCGTGTAGGTGTAGACCCAGTCGGTCGCCGTTGTGCTCACAGCCGGGAGGCCAGTCGTGATATTCTGCTTCGGATCTAGCCCGAGCGCATACTTCACGAGGTTCGGCAGCCCGTCCTGGCCGTAGACGGCATTCGGCCCGCTGATGTTCGGATCCAATAATTCTCCCGCGCTAAATCTGGAGTTTGACCACGCATCAAACCCGCTCAACACCGCGACTGTCGCTCCGGTAGAAACAACCGAACCGAGATAATTGGTAACAACCACATCATAGCTCCCGGCATCTGCTGGGTTTGCAGGTCCTATAGTGAGAGTTGCCAATGTCTCCCCGGGGACGTCCGAACCGTTTTTTCGCCACTGATAGAACAAATCGCCCGAACCGGTAGCCGTCACACCCAGGGTGATCACGCCACCCACCGCCACCGAGCACGACACTGGCTGGGAGACCAGTGCCGGCGGGAAAACTTCCGATAGCGCGATCGAAAAATTCCAGCCGGCCGAAATCGCAAAGACATCACCAAGGTCAGCCGGGATGGTGCTGGCGCCCTCGGCGGCCGAACCGAAGGTGCCGTCCGTAAACCAGGCCGCCACGGTGCCATCATTCTTGATGGCCAGCGTATGGCCGTAGCCCACGTCAAATGCCTTGACCGGCCCGATGCTCGCCGGGACTACCATGCCGCTACCGTAGTCGACGCCAACGGACGCCAGTGTTCCGTCCAGGCGCTGCACGAGTATGCTCGAGTCACCAGAAGCCACAGCCTTCGCCAAGGGCACCAGGCCAAGGCCAATTGAAACCGGCGTTCCCCAGGCGAACAACTGGCCGGTTGCATCCAAGGCGAGCGAATACGTGTGGCCGGCGGCAATCGCCACGATGTTACTCAGGCCATCCGGCACCGCCGACTCGTGATAGCCGTCGTCGCCCCAAGCCACCACCTTGCCATTGCTCCTGAGCGCCAGCGAATGGTTGCCCTCGGTCGCAATGGCGACGACGTCATGGAGCCCTGCGGGCACATCCAGGTAGGACTCGTCGGCCGTGTTCCATCCGACGACAGTCCCGTCGCCTTTCAAGGCCAGCAAGTCCGTGTAGCCCGCGGCTACCGCGACAACGTCGGAGAGATCAGGTGGCGGATTGATCGCGCTCGAGCCATTGGCGCCCCAAGCGACGACGGTTCCATTTCGCCGCAATGCCAGGCCAAAGTCTGTTCCGGCCGAAATGCCGACAATGTCATTCAGGACGGAAGGCACCTCCGTCGCTCCGTAGTAGGCCGACCCCCACGCGCGAATCCCGGTGTAGTGGGGCGCCACGTTCAGGAACATGGCCTGGCTGCGCCGCGTGCCGACGTCATCCGTGACATTGACCAGATACCAACCGCCGTCGGCCGTGGTAAGGCCGGTCAGGGGTAGGTTGGCTGCGGTTGCGCCGGCGATCGGCAGCCCATTGCGCACCCATTGGTAGCTGAGCGCACCGGTTCCGGTCGCGGCGACCCCGAAAGTGAAATCTTCGCCCAAGAATCCATAATTTCGCAACGGGCTTTGGCTGGTTACGACCGGCACCTGATTGACGGTTACCTGGGCGACACGGCTGGTCGCCGAGCCCAGGCTGTTCGTGATCACCACATCGTAGTCGCCGGCGTCGGCCGGCGCGACCTCCTCGATGAAATAGTCGGGCGACGTCGCGCCCGGGATGGCCGTCCCGTTCCGACGCCATTGGAAGCTGAGCGGTTCGAGCCCCGTGGCCCCGACCGAGAAGATTACTTGTTGTTGCTCATTCCGGGTTACGCTCACCGGATTGCACGTCACCACGGGTCCGCCTTCCCCGGACAGGGCCAGGACGGTCGAGGCGGCCGTAGTCAATCCATACAGGTTGTGCACCGCGCTGAGCTGGATATTCATTCCAGATAAATCGGACGATATCACAGCGCCAACTTCTCCGCCGTTGTGAACGAACAAAGCGCTGCGTGTGATCGCGGCGATCGAAACTGGCAATCCATGCAACGGTGGAAAGTCCCGCCGGCCCCAATCCGAAAAGCCCCAAATCGCGATCGTGCCATCTGGTTTGAGAGCCATGCCACCTAGCGCCGCGGCGATCGCCTTGATGTCACGCAGATCGGATGGGATTTGCTGCGCTTGAACGTAGGGAGACGTCGTACCCCAGCCGACCACCGTACCGTCGGTTTTCAACGCGAGGGCGAATCCAGAACCAACCGCGAGTGTCGTCACACTATCCAACCCCGAAGGTATTCCCAACAGTCCTTGATCCGACTGGTCGCCCCAACTAACGACCGTCCCGTCCGCCCTGAGGGCAAGCGTCACGCTTCCGTCGCCGGTGAGGGCGACCACGTCATTCAATCCAGCCGGGATGTCGGTAGAATGTGGAGGCAGAGTTCCCCACGATACCACGGTCCCATCGCTTCTTAACGCGCAAGGCTGCGAACCTCTGGCACAAACCGCCACAATATCGCTCACGCCATCCGGGATCGCAGCCATTGAACCCGCATAGCTACCCCACGCAACAACGGTCCCGTCCCGACGCAAAGCCAATGCATAAGCATCGTAGTCCCCGGAGGTCGAAACTGCGATGATGTCATTCAACGTCGGCAGAGCACTCACAATGTTAGAGTAAGCCGGCCCCCAGCCGTGCAATTTGGTGACCGTCGGTGCGACTGTGACGAAAAAGGGTTTGTTGCGTCGGGTGCCGATAGTGTCGGTCACTTCCACCACATACCAGCCGCTATCCTCGAGGGTCAAATGGTCCACAATATAGCTGTTGGTGTTATCATGGCTGATGACCTGTCCGTTGTGATACCAACGATAACTCAAAGCACCGGTTCCGGTGGCGGAAACACCTAGATTCAAGGCCTGTCCCGGTTCCAACACCTGCCGGGACGGGCTGATTGCGGTCACCGCCGGCAACGGAAGAATTGTTAGAACTCCGGAGTTGCTCGTGGTCGACCCAAAGTAGTTCGTGACCACGACATCGTAGCTGCCCGTATCCGCAGGCAGGACGCGGGGCAGAGTCAGCGTGGCGGTGGTGGCGCCGGCAATATTCTCGCCGTTCTTGCGCCACTGGTAGGTGAATGGACCGGCACCTGAGGCGGTGACCGTCCAAGTCGCGGACTGATCCTCAACTACGGTTTGGTCGCCCAGGACCGACAACACCGGCGGGGCGTCGGCCGAGGCATCGCGCAAGACCAGCGAAAAATCTCGCCCGGCGGCAAGGGCGATGACATCGGGCAACCCGTCGGGCACGGTGGCGGAGCCCAGATTGCTGTACCCCGGTTGCATCCAAGTAACCACCGTGCCATCGGCTTTCAGCGCCAATGAATGAGTGGCACCGGCGGCAAAGGTAACCGCTCCAGCCGCGGCGTCCACCGCGGCAGCCGGTTCGCTTGAGTAATTGAACGTCCAGCTCATGACCGTCCCATCCTGCTTCTGAACCAAAATATGTTGGCTTCCTCCCGTTACGGCCCTG
>CAZZDB010000069.1:0-18306 GCA_964652485.1 uncultured Oleiharenicola sp. | reverse complement strand
TCCAGAGCGACGAGGAGATCTTCGAGATGAACAACGGCTGCATCTGCTGCACCGTGCGCGGCGACCTCCTCCGCATCCTGGGCCGCCTCATGAAGCGCAAGGACCGGCTCGACGCCATCCTCATCGAGACGACCGGCCTCGCCAATCCCGCGCCCGTCGCGCAGACCTTCTTCACCGATCCGGAGATGAAGGAGCAGTTCGCCCTCGACGCCATCGTCACGCTGGTCGACGCCAAGCACATCCTCCTTCATCTCGACGACTCGCCCGAGGCCGTGAAGCAGATCGGCTTTGCCGATGTCATCATCCTCAACAAGACCGACCTCGTCACGCCCGCCGAACTCGACGCCCTCGAGACGCGCCTGCACACCATCAACGCCGTCGCGAAGATCCACCGGGCCCAAAACGCCGATGTTCCTATCAAGAACATCGTCAACGTCGGCGGCTTCAACCTCGACCGCGCCGTCGAGGTCGACCCGCAGTTTCTCGAGACCGAGTATCCCTTCGAATGGGCGGGTTCCTACCAACTCGCGCCCGGTACTCACGAGCTCGCCATCGGTCACGGACCCGACCACGAGCATGAGGGACATGACCATGACCACGAGTGCGGCGAGGCCTGCGGCCATGATCACAACTCGCTTGATGTCGTTCTCGCGCCCGTCGGGCCGGCGCTGGCGCCGGGCCAGCCGATCGACGAGAACCGGCTCAACGCGGCGATCAACGCCACCGTCCTGGCGTTCTCCGACTGGGAAAAGGCCACCCCGGCCGGTGAAATCATCACCGCCGACGGCAAGATGCACCGCCTGAAGCTCCACGACGAGCACGGCCACTTCCCCGTCAAAATCGAGCAGGCCGGCCACTACCTGCTCTTCACCGGCCACGACGTGCCGACGCACCTGCACGCGCCGGACGGCACGATGCTCCGCTACGGCTGGGACAAGACCTTTCGCCACGAGCACTCGCACGACGAGGAGGTCTCCTCCGTCGGCATCGGCGTCGAGGGCGAACTCGACGGCAAGAAGCTCAACGACTGGATCTCAAAGCTTCTGGCCGAGAAGGGCGGCGACATCTTTCGGATGAAAGGCGTGCTCGTGGTCAAGGGCACGAGGAAGCGCCTCGTCTTCCAGGGCGTGCACATGCTCTTCGACGCGAAATTCGACCGCGAATGGAAGGACGGCGAGAACCGGACCAACACCCTTGTCTTCATCGGCAAGAACCTCGACCGCGCGGCGCTGACCGAGGGCTTCAAGGCCTGCCTGGCCCGGTGATCAACCGGTCTCCGGCGGGCGCGACTGCCCCTCGAGATCATCGATCGTCTTCGGCCAGTCGCCCTTGAGGAGGCGGGAGAGCGAGCGATCCGCGAGGAGCTTCCCGCCCGTCTGGCAGCGCGGGCAATAGTTCACCTCATTGGCGGCGTAACGAATCCGCTGCACTGCCGTGCCGCACACCGGACACGGCAGCCCGAATTTCCCATGCACCGCCATCTCCGCGTGAAAGGCCGTGACTCTGGCAGGAAACTTGTCGCCCGCCTCGCGGCGCAGCCTGTCGGTCCAGCCCGCCAGCACCTCCCGCGCCGCCCCATGGAGCCGCCCAATCTCCTCCGTGGCCAGCTTGGCGGTTTGCGTCACGGGGGACAGCCGCGCCGCGTGCAGGATCTCATCCGAATAGGCGTTGCCGATGCCGTCGAACAACCGCGGATCGGTCAGGGCACGCTTCAGCGTGTGGTTCTCGCGGCGCAACGCCGCCGCGAATGCCTCCGGCGAACACGCGAACACGTCGATCCCGCCCCGCTCGTGTGCGGCTAGACCGGTCTCGCCGTCCACCACGTGCAGCGACGCCAGCCGCTTCGTCCCGGCCTCGGTGAGCGTCAGGGTGCCGGTGGAAAAGACGAAATGAACCAGTGCGTTCCGCGCGACCGGCTTCACCCCCTCGTCCGCCCACTGCAACCGGCCGGCGATCATGAGATGCAGCACCAGCCAGTTGCCGCCCTCGAAACCGAATGCGATCCGCTTGCCCAGCCGGCGCAGGGCGACCACCCGCCGCTCGATCAGGGAGTCGATCGGCGGCACGGCGGTCCGCAGGACGAAGAAATTCTCCATCCGGATCTTCTGCAGCACCTGCCCGACGATGCGGCGCTCCAAAGCCTCGCGATAGACGGTGATGTCGGGCAGCTCCGGCATACCCGGCAATTGCGCGCGTCCCGGGCTTCCGCGCAATCCCGGATTACCGCGCCGGACCGACTCACCGCTTGACCCGGTCCGGGTGGAGCGCGAGCTTTCCGACGCGCCATGCCGCTCCCGCGTTCCACCATCTTCCTCAGCTACGCCTCGGAGGACCGCCCTGCCGTCCTTCTGTTGCGCGCGGCGCTGGAGGCCGCCGGCCTCGACGTCTGGTACGACGCCAACGAACTCGGCGGCGGCGACGCCTGGGACCAGAAGATCCGCCGCCAGATCCGCGAATGCGACTACTTCATGCCGGTGATCTCGGCGACCACCGAGCGCCGCAAGGAGGGCTACTTCCGCCGCGAGTGGCGGCTCGCCGCCGAGCGAACGATGGACATGGCCGACGATGTCATGTTTCTGATTCCCGCCGTGCTCGACGACACCAGCGAGACCGGCGCGCGGGTGCCTGAGAAGTTCCTGACCGTACAGTGGCTGCGGGTACCCGGGGGCAAGCCCACGCCCGCGCTTGAGGCGGTGGCCGCCCGCCTGGCCGGCGGCGAACATGCCGTGCCGCCTTTGCTGGAGACGCCCCCCCCGGTCAAACGCCCGCGCCAGGCCACCACGGCCCCGTTCGGTCCGCCGCCCTCCGACGGCCCGCCGCCGATGCCGCCGTTTCCGCAACTGGGCGACAACCACCACCTGGGCCACCGCGTGAAATTCTTCGCCGAAGTCCTCTGGTGGGCCCTCACGGCCGGCTGGCTGCTGTTCAAGCGCGCCCCGCGCTGGCTCCGGTTCGTGATCACGATCTGGTTCGTGATCTGGGGTTTCTCGGTGGCCCAGTGCAACCGGCCGCAACCGGCCCCGGCCAGTCCCTCGAAGGTCTCAGCCGCCGACAAGGCCGAGACCCGCCGCGCCATGCAGGCCACGGCCGAAAAACTCGCAGCCCTCGGCCAGTCCGGCGACAAATCTGACGCCGTCAACCACCTCACCGACCTCGGCTCGAAGATCGCCCGCAACATCGCGGCCGAGCTCAAGGATACTGACAACACCGATAAGCGCATCCTGGTCGTGTCCTTCGCCCTCGGGGCCGAAGGACCCGACGCCAAGTTCCTCGGGGACGTGTTCACACCGCTTTATGGCCGGCTCGCGGTCGCGCTGCCCGGCGACACCGGCCTGAGCACCAAGCTGCCCGCGCCGCGCACCGATGCAGCCCTCGTCGCCCTCGGCCAGAGGCTCGACGCAACGTATGTCCTTGGCGCCCGGCTCGTGACCGAGCCCTCGGCCCCGGTGCCTCCTACCGACGGTTCATCACCGCCCGCGCCGGCCGCCAGCCCGACCAGGCTGGTGGTCAGCCTGATGAAGGTGGAGGACGCGTCCGTGGCCTGGACCGCCCAGTATCCGGTGGCCGGTACCGATCCGTCGGCGGTCGCGGACCAGATCGCCACCGGGGTGCTCGCGGCCACCCGGTAGACCGGGAAGCCTGTTTCCCGCTTTGCGTCCGCGCCCTTTTGCGCGAGATTTACCTGATGAACTTTTCCAAACACTGGGCCGCGAACCTCGACGACTATGTCATCGACCTGGCTTGGTCGCCGGACGGCTCACTCCTCGCCGCCGCGTCCGCCGCGGGCGGCGTGACCCTTTACGACGCCGCGACCGGCACGTTGAAACATCAACTCGCCGGTCACCCTGATGGCGCCAACGTACTGGCGTGGCGCCCGGACGGTTCATTGCTCGCCACGGGCGGGCAGGACGGTTTTGTGAGGGTATGGGAACCCGCCACCGGCCAGCCGGCCGCCGGGGTGAAACTCGGCCCGGCTTGGGTCGAGCATCTCGCGTGGCGCCCGGACGGCGGACTTCTTTTCGCCGCCGCCGGAAAAAAACTCTTTGCGCTCAGGCCGGACGGCTCCACAGCGCACGCCATTCCCGATGCGCCCAAGACCATCTCGGCGCTCGCGGGGCGGCCCGACGGCGGTGCCATCGCCTCCGCCTGCTTCGGCCAGGTGGTCGTCCGGGACGCGGCCACGTTTGCCACGCAGAACGAACTGCCCTACGGCAATGCCATCCTCGCCCTCACCTGGTCGCCCGATGGCCGCTGGCTGGTGGCCGGCTGCCACGACAACGCCGTGCATCTCTGGATCCCCGCCGAGGATATCGAGCTGCAGATGAGCGGCTACGAGACAAAGCTGAAGGAACTCTCCTTCAGCAGCGATTCCCGCTGGCTCGCCACCGGCGGCGGACGCGATGCATGCATCTGGGACTGCGCCGGCGCCGGACCCGAAGGACGCGACCCGATGCTGCTGCCGCACAAGACCCGCGTCTGCGCGGTGGCGTTTCAAAACCGGCACGGCCTGCTCGCCAGCGCCGCCGCCGATGGCGAGTTCTGCCTCTGGTCGCCGACGCGCAAGAATCCGCTGGTCGCGGAGGTGCGGATGCCCGCGACCGCGACGAAGTTTGCCTGGCGGGCCGACGACTCGCTGCTCGCCGTCGGCACGGACCAGGGCGCGCTCTATGTCTTCAAGTTCGCCTAGAAATCCAACCCGAACAGCAGCTTGAGCCGCGTGTAGTCCTGCGCCCGGCCGTCCGGACTGTTCCGGCGGTATTCATAGCGGAGGGCAGTGCTCAGGGTTTCGGAGAACTTCTTCGCCAGCTCGGCGCGGTTTTCCCAACCATCGGTCTTGGTCGACAAGGCATAGTAGTAGACGCCGCGGCCGCTCAACAGCATCCCCCAAGGCAGTTTCAGCTCCGTCTCGACGAAGACGGACTCCACCGCCCGGGAGCTGTGCGTCTGGACCAGGCTGGTGTTCCAGACGTCGAACAGATTCTCCGACACGCCCACGCGCACCTTGCGGGCGGGTTTGGTCAGCAAACTGAGACCCACGCCGATTTCCTGCTGCAGCAGCACGTAATCAGCGGGCACCCCGTTGATGAAATTGGCCCGGTTCCATTCCAGCGAGGGACGGTAGAGCATAAAGCGGTCCTGGGGGAAATCATGCCGCCAAAGGCCGTCCGCCTTGATCATGTCGGTCGTGGCAAGATCGTTGGTCTGGCTGAAGTCATAGTGCGCGTTCAGTTGCACCTCGTCAGACTTCCACTTGCGCTTTAACTGCATTTCCAACCCGGTGTCGGTCTGATGCGCGGCGTTGGAGACCGTCTCGGTCGTGAAGGCGAACTTCCCGTGCCATGGCCCGAAAAAGTTGCGCAACCCGGCGGTCAGCACCGCCGGCGAAAAATGCTCCCACAAGGACAGGCGTTCCTCCTCGGCCCGCTGCGCTGCCTTGGCGTCCGGCTTGGGGGCCGGGCCCGCCGGCTTGGCGGGCGGCGGAGCGACGGGCGTTCCGGCCACCACGGCGGGCACGGGGGCGGACCCGGCCGGACGGCTGGCCGGGATGACGACGGCTTCCGCCGCCGGCACGCGCAGCTGGCCAAATCGGTCCGACTGGAAGATGATGATACTGTCTTTCTGCTCCACCAGCCGGCCCTGCACCCGGTCGCCGTCTTTGTAGACCAGCGTATCACGCGGCGTGACCTCGGGCTCGGCCGCCTGCCCGGCAAGGCACCCCACGAGCATGAGGGTGAACAGGAAATACCGGCACGGTTTCGTTAAAGCTGATGGCATCCCGCTTCGAGTACTCCATCACGTCAAAGTTGCCAGTTAATTGAATGATTTTGCCTATGACAGATTCGGCGCGCTTTGCCGTTGCATCGATGGAATAGATTTCGAGTTTGTCCGCATGCGGCGTAACGTCTCCATCTTCTGCCTCCTGCTCGCGTGGCTTTGCGCCAACGGCGCCGTTTGGAACGTCGTGCAGGTGGTCGCCTGGGCGAGGATGTTTCACGACTACTCGCAGATCATGCCCGCGGCCAAGGCCCTGCAGGTCACCTTCGACGGCAGCAAACCCTGCGAACTCTGCCACATCTCCCAAAAGGCCCAGGACGCCGCCCGCGATCAGCTGCCGCGCGACGCCGACCTCGGCGGCGGAATGGAAAAGATTCTGCTTCTTTCTGACAATACCCCGGCGCTCGTGCTCGCGGCGCCGGACTTCGCCTGGCCAGTTCCCGCCGGTGCGGTCGGCCTGCTGCGCACCGACTCGGTGCCCGTGCCCCCGCCGCGCGCCTGACGCGCCCCAGCCACTCCGCCGCAAGTCCTGCCATCCGGCAGAACGTGGTGTTTCCCGTTTCCTCGCCCCATCGGGCCGCGTTCGCGCGCACGCGTTCCTCCGCGTCCATCCTTTCAGACTTTCATGAAATCCTTTTCCACCACTCTCTTTTCCCTTCTAGCCATTCTCGGCAGCCTCGTCCCGGCCGCCCAAGCCTGTTCCGTCTGCGGCTGCTCGCTCAGCTCCGACTGGGCCGCCCAAGGCTACGCCACGCTGCCCGGCCTCGAGACCGGGGTCCGCTTCGAGTACTTCGAACAATCCGACCTGCGCTCCGGCACCAGCAGCGTCGATCGGTCCACGCTCACGTTCCCCAACGACGATGAAATCCAGCAGCGCACCGTCAACCGCAACACCTGGCTCGATCTGAACTATGTGTTCAGTTCCTCGTGGGCCGTGTCAACCGCGATCCCCTATCACGACCGCTTCCACACCACGATCGCCGAGGGCGACACGGACATCTCGACCTCCCGTGCCTCGGGCCTCGGGGACATCCGGCTGCTGGCCCGGTACCAGAAGTTTTCGATGGCCGAGAGCTTCAGCTTCCAGTTCGGCCTGAAGCTGCCCACGGGCGGTTTCAACCAGGATTTCTCCGCGGGTCCGCAAGCCGGAGAACTGCTCGACCGCGGTCTCCAGCTCGGCACCGGCACGACCGACCTCCTTGCCGGCGCCTCTTGGTTCACGCGGCCCGCGGTCAACGTCGGGCTCTTCGCCCAGGTCATGCTTGACCAGCCGCTGGCCGCGCGTGACGGCTTCCTGCCCTCCACCAGCGTGACCCTGAGCAGCGGGGTCCGCTGGCTGAACTCCAGCGCGTTCACCCCGCAACTGCAGTTGAACGTGCGGTTTGACGGTCGGGAGCACGGCGTCAATTCCGACCGCGACAACAGCGGCGGCGCCGTGGCCTTTCTGAGTCCTGGTGTGACCGCCGGAATCAATCCCCGGGTCAGCGCCTTCGCTTTCGTTCAGCTTCCGGTCTGGCAGCGCTGGAATGGTCTCCAGCTCCAGCCGCACTCGCTGCTTATCACCGGCCTGAACTGCCGTTGGTAGCGACACGGTCCCACGCGCCGGGCACTTGCCCTCGCGGATCCCGTTGATTCAGTGGCCGCATGGCCTCCGCCCGCCTGTTCGTCGCCCTGATGCCGCCCGCGGCGGTGCGGGCCGAACTGGCGGCGCAGGCGGTGCCCCTGCCCGGCGTGCGTTGGACGCCGGAGGAGAACCTGCACCTGACGCTGCGCTTCATCGGCGACACCGAACCGCACAAGCAGACCCGGATGGAGCAGGCGCTTGCCCGGGTGCGCGTCGAGCCGTTCATCCTGCCGGTCGGGGACCTTGGCGTGTTTCCGTCGCGCGGACTAGCCAAGGTGCTGTGGGCGGGGATCGGTCGCGGGCACCCGCGCCTCCACCAGCTGCGCCAGCAGGTGGACGAGGCGCTGCTCTCGGTGGACCCCGTACTCGATGTGCGCAACTTCCACCCGCACTTCACGCTCGGCCGGCCGGGCGACGAGCACGAGGCCAAGGCGCTGGCCAGATTCCTGGAACGGCACGCGCAATTCGAGGCCCCGCCTTTCCGCGTGAGCGAGTTTTGCCTGATGGCGAGCGATCTGCCCCCCGGCCGGCCGCCCGTCTACCAGATCGTACGCCGTTTCCCCCTGGGCCGATGAACCCGCCGGCAAGCGGTATTTGTAAACTATTAGTATATTTAAGTCCCTGGCTGCCCGGGCTCCGGCGCCCTGGGGTTGAGGCCCAGGGTTGGTTGACATTGACGGGAAGTCTTCCCCGATGGGCCAACTTCCCAAAGAAAGGCGTGCGCGGAACGCCGGCTCGTGTTTGCTCGGGCTGATGCCACCGCGTCCGTCGTTGACCGAAATCTTCCTCGTCGCCCTGCGGCTGGGCTGCACGTCGTTCGGCGGCCCCGTGGCGCACCTGGCCTATTTCCGGAAGGAATACGTGGAGAAACGCGGCTGGCTCGACGAGGCGCACTTCGCCGATCTGGTGGCCTTGTGCCAGTTCCTGCCCGGGCCGGCGAGCAGTCAGACCGGCTTTGCCATCGGCTACCTCCAACGCGGGCTCGCCGGCGGGCTGGCGGCAGCGCTGGGCTTCACCCTGCCGTCCGCGCTCCTGATGATCGGTTTCGCCTATGGCGTCGGCACGCTCGGCCACCTGGAAACCGCCGGCTGGTTGCGCGGTCTGAAAGTCGCAGCCGTCGCCGTCGTCGCACAGGCGGTGTGGCTCATGAGCCGCACTCTTTGCCCGGACTGGCCGCGCCGGACGCTGGCGGTTGCGGGGGCCGCGATCGTGCTTTGGCTGCCGTTCGCATGGAGCCAGGTGCTCGTGATCGCGGTGGGGGGCATGATCGGCTGGCTGGCCTTCCGGGCGGCGGATTCAGCCCCGCAGGTCGCCCCGACCGTCATTGATCGGCGCGCCGGAACAGTCTGCCTGGTTGTTTTCTTTCTTCTGCTTGGTCTGTTGCCCCTGCTCGCCCAGACCACGGCCAGTCCCTGGCTGGAAATCTTCGACCGGTTCTACCGCGCCGGTTCACTGGTCTTCGGTGGCGGACATGTGATTCTGCCGCTGCTGGAGCGCGAGGTCGTCGCTCCGGGCTGGCTGACCCACGATCAGTTCCTCGCCGGCTACGGGGCGGCGCAAGCAGTGCCGGGACCACTCTTCACGCTGAGCGGGTATCTTGGGGCGGTGATGGCCCACGGCCCGGGCGGAGTGCTCGGCGGCGTGTGGGCGCTGCTCGCGATCTTCCTGCCAGCGTTCCTGCTCGTCGCTGGTGCGCTGCCCTTCTGGCAGAAGCTCCGCCATCAATCCGCCGCGCAGGCCGCGCTGCGCGGCACCAATGCTGCGGTCGTGGGCGTCCTGCTGGCAGCATTCTATCACCCGGTATGGACTTCCGGCATCACCGGCGGACGCTCCCTCGGGCTGGCCGCGGGGGCCTTGGGGGCATTACTGTCCCAAAAAATTCCCGTGTGGTGCGTCGTACTCGGGTGCGCCGCGGCCGGCGCCTGGCTGCTGTGACACATTCGTGCGTTGTGCTTGCAGCACCGGACGAATGCCGTTTGTTCGTCGCGGTCACCCAGTATGCCTGAAGCCCAACTTTCGTTCGTTCCGCCCTCCCCCGGCCTGTTGATCGCCGTCACCGGCGGTCCGGGCTCGAGCAAGACCCGGTTGCTGGAGGAGCTGGCCACGAGCCGGCAGGCGCTCGGGCAGCGCGTCGAGGGCGTGCTGGCCATTGCCGGCCAGCGCCGCGCTCCCCACGTCGGGGCAGATGAATACTGGCTGCGCATCCTGGGCACCGAGCAGGAACTCAGCTGGGCCGTGCGCGACGAGAGCCTGAGCCCGCCCTATCATTTCGAGCCGGAAACCGAACAAAAGCTGCGCACGTGGGCCGACCGGCTGCGCGCCCAACCGCCGACCCCACTGCTCGTGCTCGATGAATTCAGCAAATTTGAGGCGCAGGGCAAGGGTTTGATGCCGCTCTGGCCGGTGCTGGCAGGGGCGGCGCCGGACGTCGTCGTCATCGCCGTGCGCGCCGGCCTCGAGGAAGAAGTCGAGCACGGCCTCGGCCGGCCCTTCGACCTGCGCATCGCCGCCACCGCGCCGGACGCCCTCGAGCGGTTGCAACGCGCCTGCGAGGAATTTGGCGAGTGGACGCGCATCGGCCTTTTCGGCGGCGCCGCGGGCGGCATTGAGCTGACGCTCGGTTCGGCCTTGCATGCCGCCAAGATTCCCTTGACCGGGCTGGCGCTCTCCTCGTTGCAGGCCGCCATGATGGTGTTTGCCGGCAGCGGCCTGAGCGAACCGGGGCGCGTGGTGTGGGTGCCGTTCATTTCCGGCGGCTTGAAGGCGCTTTCGCCTGCGGGCAACCGCGTGCGGCCGATGATGGCCATCGTGATGCAGGGCCTGCTGTTTGGCGCCTCCGTGCAGGTGCTCGGCTGGAATGTCGTCGCGCTTGGCCTGGGCGGCGCGCTCGTCGGGGCCTGGGCGGCGCTGCAGGGATTCCTCCTGCAATACCTGATGCTGGGTGGCGAGCTCGTGCGCGCCTACGACACCGTCGTGCTGTGGCTGGCCCATCGCTGGCACATCGCGGCCCCGGGCCTGCCCTGGCTCGTTGGCTCATGGGCCGTCTTGCACGCGGTCGTCGCCTCGGGCGCAACGCTGGCAGCCTGGCGGCTCAAGCAACCCCCGCCCGCTTTGCAGCGCGTCATTGCAGGCGAGGCCGCGGAGGTCCGCGCCCCGATCCGGCCGGCGCGTGCCGGGTGGCATCGGCTGCGCGAATTCGGCCACTGGCAGTTCTGGATGCCGCTGCTCATCGTCGCGACCATCCTGGCGCTCAGCGGCGGCACGTGGGAAGCCATCGCGTGGCTGGTCCTGCGCTTCGTGGCCGTCGGCTGCGTGCTGCTGGCGCTGGTGTCGCTGTTGCGCCCCGCGCGCTGGGCGGAGCAGCTCCGCCAGCGTGGCTGGTGGGGCCCGGCCGTGGCCTTCTCGGGCGCGATGCGCCGCAACGAGGCGGGAAGGTAGGCGGCGGGCGCTTGGGGGTTGCGATGGCCGGCGCAAACCCGTTAATTGCCCGGCCATGCCCATCCGCGCCTGGTTTTCCACCTACATCTACCATGAGCCGCTGCAGCGTGCCGGTCTGGCCCGCTTCAACGCGGAACTGGCCGACGAGTGCCGTAATCTGCGCGACTACGACAAGGCGGGGCGACGGTGGTCGGCGAAGAACTATCCCGGCGGCTACACGTCCTACGCCTCGTTGAACCAGCTGCACAAGTTCTCGTCCACCTTTGCCAGCCTTGAGCGTAAGCTGACGGCGCACGTGCGGCGCTTCGCCCGGAACCTGGACATGGACCTACGCGGCCGGACGATCGCGATGACGGACTTCTGGGTGAACATCATGCCGGAGCACGCCGCGCACAGCCTGCACCTGCATCCGTTGTCGTTCATCAGCGGCACCTATTATGTCGCCACGCCGCGCGGCTGTCCCGGCCTCAAGTTCGAGGATCCACGTCTGAGCAAGTTCATGGCCGCGCCCCCGAAGACCGCCGGGGCCCGCCCGGCCAACCGGCCGCATATCACCTATCCCGCGACGGCGGGGCAGGTCATCCTTTTCGAGAGCTGGCTCCGGCACGAGGTCGCGGCCAACCGCATCACCGCGGAGAGGATCAGCGTGAGTTTCAATTACAACTGGAGCTGAACCGCCCGCGCGCAGCCCGTCGGCTGCCTCGGCTTCAATCAAGACGGGGCATCGCGCGGGCCGGAAGATATGTCAACCAATAGTATACTTTGCGCCCGACCGCCGCGCCGGCCGGCCACGGGCCTAGGTATTCTATTGATTGATAAATTCGACGCGGCTTGCGCCCAAGCACAAGCGATGAAACTTTTTGCAGATTCCGGCGTCTACAACGCATGCCCACCCCCACCTGCGGTCGCTTCCCGGCATTGTTAACCCTCGGACTGCTTCTCGTCCTCGGCGGTTGCGCCAGCGAGGAACACGCCCCGGAACGGCGCGGTGCCGCCGGCCCGCGCCGCCCGCCGCCGCCGCCGATCGCGGGACACGGAGAATACTTTGACGGAAAGGTGGGCGTTGACATCCGGGTCGGCGCCTTGGAATTGGCCGGCATCAGGGATGGGGCCGAGCCTAGCAAGCCTGGCGGCGGACGACGTCCTGGTGGGGGCATGGGAGGGGGATTGAGCGCAGGCGGCGTTGGTATGGGCGGCGGTATGGGCGGCGGCGGCCCGCATCACGGCGGGCCCGAGGGTGGATTTGGTGGCGACGAACGGCCCGCGGGCGCCCCTCCGATGATGGGGAGCATGGGCCCGGCGGAAATGATCAAACTGCAGTTCACGAACCATGGCACCGAGCAGGTGGTGCTGAACATCGTGGATTTCGTCTCTCCGCTCGGTAATTTTGCGGTCCAGCCGGATAGGCTGGTCCTGACGCCCGGCCAATCGGCCGAGGTCGAGCCGATGAGCTCGCGGCTCGGGGGCTCGGTCACCGAGGTGGAGGCCACCTTGATACTGCACCTGGCCGGCAAGACCGAAAAGAAAGTCATCGTGCTCCGGGCCGTGCCGGCGAGCACACCGGAGTCCACGGCTCCCGCCACCCCGCCGGCGACATGATCCGCGGGTCAGCCGCGGTATTCTCCCAGGTCTTGGATCTCGTCGGAACGGAAGATCAGCACGTCCTGCCCCTGCCGGCCCAAGGAACAGCGCACCATCGCCCGCGCCAGCACCTCCGCCTGAATGGCACGATACTGCCGCAGCCGGCCCAACAGCAGCGGCTCGGCCAGCCATAGGACCGCTGCGCTCAACCGTTCGCCCAGACGGAACTCGCGCCGCGGTCCCAGCAGCAGGCTCGGCCGGAAGATGGCGAGCGTGGAGAACCCGAGCACCTCCAGCGCCTCCTCGGTTTCGCCCTTCACCCGGTTGTAGAGGAACCGGGACGACGCATCGGCCCCGAGCGAGGAGACGAGAAAGAACCGGGCGGCGCCGTTGCGCTGTGCCACCCAAGCGAAGGCCAGCACTGCGCCCTGGTCGACCGCCCGGAAGTTTTCCGGCGAGCCGGCCTGCTTGATGGTCGAGCCAAGGCAGCAAAAAACGTCGTCGCACCGCAGGCCGGTCTCCACCCGGTCGAGGGCACCAAAGTCCGCCACTACGGTCACCAGCTTGGGATGGCGCCGTTCCAGCGGCCTCCGGCCAAGCGCAATCACACGGTCATATTCCGGCGACTCGAGTAGTTGCTCCAGCAGGTGACTCCCAACCAGTCCGCTGGCGCCGGCGATGAGAGCTGTGGGCATGCGGGCAGGATGACGGGGGCTGGACAGGCCGCAACTTCACTCTCGCCCCGTCCCGGAATCGGGAAACCTGGTCAGCGGTTATAAATAATTCCGGCGCCGGCCGTTGCCGGATTGGAGGAAAAGCGCACATTGGCGTCATGAAGAAAGTCGAGTTGAGTGACGAAGCCTTCATCGCGCTGGAGCAGCTGGCCGCGGCGAAAAAACTCTCGCCCGCCGAGCTCATCGCCGCCCTCGTCGGCGCCGACCGGCCGCCGCTCGCGGGGGACAACCTGCTGTTCTTCCTCACGCGCGCCGAATTCACCTCGGAGCCCGACTCGACCGCACGCTACCTCGCGCTGCTGTCCTGGGTGGCGCGAAACTACGCGTGCGATTTCGCCGACTTCATCTCGCATCAGGAAAGCGGGCGACGCTACCTGATGCTCAATCGCGAGGCGATCAACGAGGTCCGCTCGCACAACCACGCAATTCAGCTCGACGGCACGCAATATTGGGCGGTGATGACCATCGATGACGCCACGAAGCGCCGCTTCGTCTGCCGGCTGCTGGAATTCATCGGCTGCCACGACGAGACCGTCGCGCAGGCCTGCCGTACCCTCGGTCTCATCGAGACGACGGGGTCGGGCTTCCGGTTGCTGAGCGCGTAGCATGGAATCTCTCCGTCACGCGGAGTGGCCCGTGCACAGCGGGCGTGTTTAGGGTTGTCCACGTTTCCCGAGGCAGCTGGAATGGTCCTGAGCCCACGCCGTCATGCCCGAACCCGTCCCGCCACCCGAGTTCAAGCGCCGCGACTTCCGGAATTTCATCCAGTCGGTGCGTTATGCCGTCGAGGGATTCTGGGCCGCGGTGCGCCATGAACCGTCCTTCCGGGAGGACCTCCTCTTCGTCGTCATCCTCACGCCGTTCGCGATCCTGCTCCCCGTCAAGGCCGTCTCCACGGCCGTCATGCTCGCCTCGCTCTTTGTCATCATCATCGCCGAGCTGCTCAACTCCGCCATCGAATGGACGATCGACGACATCTCGCTCGCAAAACGGCCGTTCGCCAAGCGCGCCAAGGACATGGGCAGCGCGGCTGTCTTCCTTGCGTACATCAACTGCCTCGTCGTCTGGGGGGTCATCATCTACGCCAACTGGCAACGCATCCAGACGCTCGAGTTCCTCCGCTGGCCGCCGCAGTTCCTGCAGTGACGCGGCCCAAACCCCGGCGGCTCACCGCATCCGGCCGAAGAAATAAGTCGCGAGGCCGACCATCGTGAGGTTCGGCATGAGTGCGGCCCAGACGGGATCCAGATAACCGTTGCCGCCGAGTGGCGTGGCAATGCCGTTCAGGATGAAATAGACGAAGAACAACCCGATGGACTTCGACACGCCGACCGCGGGGCTGACACGCACGCCGGACGCGGCGAACGGGATGGCGATGGCGAGGATGATGAGCGGCCCGAGGGTGTCGAAGAGCAGGCCGTAGTAGCGCACTTCGTAGCGCAGGAACTTCGGGTTGTCCTCGGTGGAGAAATACTCGGTGATGCGCCGGAGCTCGTAGAACGACAGGTCGACCGGCTTGCGGTCGATGAGCAACATGAGCGTGGGATCCTCGGAGAACCAGGGGAAGGTCTTCGTGGCAAAAGTGGTGGTCCGCATCAGCTCCCCCTGCTCGGCGTCGAACCACATCTCCCGGCCGTCGGTTAAGGTCCAGGCATGGCGGATCGCGTCGTAGCGGCCCTCGCGCGCCATGACCCGGGTCTTTTCACGGCGGTGCCCGTCGAGCTCGGACACCGTTACGCCGTAGGCCGTCGCGGTGTAGCGGCTGTAGCGGTTGATGAACCACATGCGGCCCTGCCGGCGGTTGTCGAAGGCCACGCTGGACACGAGGCCGAGCAAGCCGCCCGAGGCGGTGCGGGCCTCCGCGCGGTATTGGAAGGACTGCTTCAGGCTCCGCGAGGCCTCGACCGACCACGGTACGACCTTGGCGTTGAGCAGGAGCGACACGCCGCAGAGCACCACGCCCGCCAGCCAGAGGGAGCGCGTGGTGGCGAAGATGTTCAGCCCGGCGGCGCGTATCGCCGTGAGCTCGTTGTTCCGGTGGAGCTTGCTCAGCACGAAGAGGAGCGAGAGCAGCATCGAGACCGGCAGCACGACGGAAAGGTAGCTGGGCATCAATGTCGCGTAATAGAGCAACATGTCCGCCGCCCCGACCCCGAGTTGGACGTTCTCGCGGAAATCGTCGTACAGCGCCGCCAGCAGCAGCACGCCCGTCGTGGCGGCGAGCAGCAGCGTGAGCATTTTCAGCCACTCGCGGAGAAGGTAGCGGTCGAGAAGATTCAAGCCGTGGTCAGTGAAGCAGCGGGCAACGGCGGCGCAAAGCCGAATCTGCACCGTTTGGGGTTTGCGCCGGCCCGCCGCGTGCTTTCCATGGCACCCGATGAAGCTCCACGTCCGACTCACCCTCCTGCTCGCCGGCCTCGTGATTCCGGCCCTGGCGGCGGAGGACACCATCAGGATCGGCCAATACGGCGCCTTTACCGGCAAGGATGCCGATTTCGGCATCGCCGCGCGCAAGGGCGTCATCCTCGCCGTCGAGGAAGCCAACGCCGGCGGCGGCGTGCTGGGCCGGAAGATCGAGCTCCTGGTCGAGGACAACCAGTCCAAGCAGGGCGAGTCCGCCACCATCGCCAAGAAGTTCGTGTCCCGGGACAAGGTCGTCGCCGTCCTTGGCGGCAACACTTCCAGCAACTCACTCGAGGCCGCGCCGGTCTACCAGAACGCGAAGATCCCGATGATCGCCATCACGTCCACCAACCCGCGCGTGACCGAGATGGGCGACTACATCTTCCGGGTCTGCTTCATTGACCCGTTCCAGGGCGCCGCCCTCGCTAGGTTCGCCCGCGACACGCTCAAGCTGCAGCGCGTCGCCGTCATTACCTCGGTCAACAACGCCTATAGCGTCGGCCTGTCGAAGGTTTTCCGCGAGCGTTTCGCCGCGGCCGGCGGCACCATCGTGGCCGAGCAGAAGCACAGCGAGGGCGACAAGGATTTCCGCGCCCAGCTCACCGCCGCGAAAGCCGCGGGCGCGGAGGCGATCCTGCACTCGGGCAATTACACCGAGGGCGCGCTCATCTGCAAACAGGCCCGCGACCTTGGTTTCACCGGCACGCTCTTCGGCGGCGACGCCTGGGAAGGCCCCGATCTCGTGGCGATCGGCGGCAAGGCGGTCGAGGGGGTCTATTATTCCACCCACGCCTCGGCCGAGACGCCCACCCCGGCCATGCAGAATTTCGTCCGGCGCTACCGGGCGCGTTGGAATGGCGAAACGCCCAACGCCACCACCACCCTCGGCTACGAGGCGGGCATCCTGCTGTTCGACGCCATGCGCCGCGCCGGCACGACCGACAGCGCCCGGCTGCGCGACGCCATCGCCGCGACCAAGGACTTTCCCGGCGTGACCGGCCGCATCACGATCGACGCCCAGCGCAACGCCTCCAAGCCCGCCATGATCATCGTGGTCCGGGATGGGCAGGCCAAGTTCGTCGAGGCGGTCGCACCTTGAACGCGGCGCGGGCCCCGTTTGCAGGTTGAAAGTGATGCCCGGCTCACCTTAGCTCCGGCCCCTCGCCACCATGATTCTTCGCACCTTTTCCACGCTAGTGTGCGCCAGCCTGCTGGCCGCCGCCGCCCACTGCGCCGAGGACACCATCAAGATCGGCGAATTCGCCTCGTTGACCGGCAAGGAAGCCGTGTTCGGCCAGAACGCCCACAAGGGCACGCTGCTGGCCATTGAGGAGGTCAATGCCGCCGGCGGCGTCCTCGGTCGCCAACTTGAGCTGCTCACCGAGGACGACCAGTCGAAGCCCGGCGAATCCGCGACGGCGGTCAAGAAGCTCATTTCGCGGGACAAGGTCGTCGCCATGCTGGGCGAAATCACCTCGGGACGCACCCTCGAGGCCGCGCCAATCTGCCAGAATGCCCGCATCCCGCTGATCTCGCCCGGCGCGACCGCGCCCGAGGTCACCGCCAAGGGCAACTATGTCTTCCGCGTCTGCTTCATCGACGAGTTCCAGGGCGCCGTGATGGCGAAGTTCGCCCGGGACTCGCTGAAAATCCGTCGCGCCGCGGTGCTCGCCTCCGTCTCCTCCCCGCAAAGCGTCGGGCTGGCCAAGTTCTTCCGCGAACGCTTCACCGGTCAGGGCGGGGGGGTGGTCCTCGAGCAGAAATACGGCGAGGGCGACAAGGATTTCCGCGCCCAGCTCACCGCGATCAAGGCCGCCGGCGTCGAGGGCGTCTTCGTGCCGGGCTACTACACCGAGGCCGCGCTCATCTGCAAGCAAGCCCGTGAACTCGGCCTCGTCGTGCCGCTTTTCGGCGTCGATGGCTGGGAATCGCCCGAGTTGATCGAGATCGGCGGCCCGGCGGTCGAGGGTGCCTATTTTTCGACCCATTATTCGCCGGAAAACAAGTCGCCCACCGTCGTGGCCTTCAACGAACGCTTCCGCCGGCGCTGGGGCATAGACACCAATGCCCTCTCCGCCCTCGGTTATGACTCCGCGATGGTGCTGGTCGACGCGATCCGCCGCGCCGGCACCACCGAGGGCGCCAAGGTTCGCGACGCCCTCGCCGCCACGCGGGACTTTCCCGCCGTCACCGGCCGCATCACGTTCGACGCGCAACGCAACCCCACCAAGTCAGCGGTGGTGCTGACGGTGAAGAACGGCCGCTACGCGTTCGTCCAGGATGTCCAGCCCTGAGTTTCCGCCGATGCCCGCATGAAAGCTCCGTCCCTCCCCGCCGTCCTTGTTTCATTTGCCACCGCAGCTGTCTGGAGCCTCGCAAGCGGACTTCAAGCCGCCGTGCCCATCGTGGTCGGCGAATACGCCTCGCTCACCGGCAAGGAGGCCGGTTTCGGCCAGACCTCGCATCACGGCGTCGTGCTCGCGCTGGAGGAAATCAACGCCGCCGGCGGCGTCCTCGGGCGCCCGCTGGAGCTCGCCTACGAGGACAACCAGACCAAGTTGGGCGAGTCTGCCACAGTGGCAAAAAAACTCATCGCGCGCAACAAGGTCGTGGCGCTCATCGGTGAGGTCTCCTCCGGCCGCTCGCTAGAGGCCGCGCCCATCGCCCAGCTCGCGCACATCCCGATGATCGCGCCCGCCGCGACCAACCCGAAGGTCACCCAGACCGGCAACTACATCTTCCGCGTCTGCT
>CAZZDB010000068.1:0-18395 GCA_964652485.1 uncultured Oleiharenicola sp. | reverse complement strand
GCCACGTCGACGCCGCCGAGGGCATGGTGAAATGGTGCAAGGAAAACGCCGCGCTGTCCGGCCTCGCCGACGCGCCCGTGCGCTACATTACCGACGACTGCCTGAAATTCGTCCGCCGCGAGATCAAGCGCGGGCGCAAGTACGACGCGATCATCATGGATCCGCCGACCTACGGCCGCGGCAGCACCGGCGAGATGTGGAAACTCGAGGACCACCTCTGGGAACTGCTCAACGAGTGCCGGCAGGCGCTGAGTGACCGGCCGCTGTTCTTTCTGATCAACGCCTACACCGCGCGACTCTCACCCACGGTCGTCGTCAACCTGCTCGCGGCGCTGCTCGCCGGCGCCGGCGGCACGCTTTCCGGCGGCGAGGTCGGCCTGCCGGTCCTGCGCGACGGAAAAATCCTGCCTTGCGGCATCTTCGGCCGCTGGGAATCAACCCCCTGACCCATGTCCTCTCCCGCCGAAACCTACCTCGCCACCGCCACCGCGATGCTGCAGCGCGCCTGCGCGCAGAATGCCCCCGTGCTGAAGAAACTCGGGGCCGTCATTGGCGAGTCGGTCGCGCGGGGCGGCGTGCTGCACACCTTCGGCAGCGGCCACAGCGAGATCATCTCCCGCGAGATCATCGGCCGGGCCGGCGGCCTGGTCTGCGTCAGCGGCATCTTCGACCCGACCGGCGGCTTCATCGAGAACCTGGTCGGCTACGGCACGAAGCTCGCCGAGCGCTATGACCGCGCCCACGGCCTGCTGCCGGGCGAGACCATCATCGTCATCTCCAACTCCGGGAAGAATTCCTCACCGATCGAGGTCGCCCTCTACGCCAAGCAAAAGGGCCTGAAGGTCGTCGGGCTGACCTGCGTCGGCATGTCAACGACGGCCGCCACCGTACACCCCGGTGGCCAGAAGCTGCACGAGATCGCGGACTTCGTCCTCGATAACGGCGGCGTGCCCGGCGACGCGATCACCGAAGTGGCCGAGGGCGTGAAGGCGGGCCCGACGTCCACCTTCATCGGAGCGACGCTGCTCAACCTGCTTTCGCTCGAGACGATCGCGTGGCTCAAGACGGGCGGCCATCCCCTGCCGATCCTGCGCAGCCAGAACATGCCCGATGCCATAGAATACAACCGGGAGCTCGGACGGAAATACAAGGGCCGGCTCAGCCGCCAGCTCGCATGAAGATTGGGGTCGATGGCGGTGGCACCAAGACTGAGCTCATCCTCCTCGACGAGTCCGGGGCCGAGCTGGCGCGTCACCTCGCCCCCGGCTGCAATCCCAGCCAAGTGGGCCCGGAAAAGGCCCGGGCCATCCTGACCGAGGCACTGGCGGCCCTCTGCGTGGCGCTCCCGGCCGGCAGCGTGCAGAGCACGTTGCTCTGCCTGGCGGGCAACCGCGCGTTCTGGCGCGAGACCGCGAATACCCTTCACGGGTTCGGCCGGATTACCACGACCGACGATTCGATGCCCGTGCTCGAGCTGGCGACCGCCGGCGGACCGGGGCTTGTGCTGCACGCCGGCACCGGCTCCTTTGTCGCCGCGCGTGCCCCCGATGGCACGGTCCATTACACGGGAGGACTCGGGTGGAAATTTGGCGATCCCGGCAGCGGCTTCGACATCGGCCGGCGGGCGCTCGGTCTCGCCCTGCTGGAACTGCAGGCGGCGGCGCCCTCGGCCGGGTTGTCGGCTTTGGCCGAGGCGCTGCGCACCCACACCGGCCTCGCGGATTATCCGACCAACTCACGTTTCTTCTACAACGACGCCGAGGCGAACGTGAAAATCGCCGCCTTCACCCCGCTCGTGCTTGATCTGGCCGCTCAGGATTGCGGCCCGGCCCAGCAGGTGGTGGCCGACTCCATCACCGAGCTTGCCCGCCAGGCCGACCACGTGATCCACCGGCTGTTCCCGTCACCGGCGGGCCCGCTTCCCTGCGGAATCAGCGGCCGGATCCTCAACAGCGTCCCGGCCGCCTTCGCGTTGCGTTCGCTGGCCAGCAAACTGAAGTGGCCCGTGGAGCTGCGTTTCATCGACACCCCTCCGATCGAGGGTGTGCGCCGGTTGCTGCTGGCGGGCCGCTGATTTTCAGTCAGTCTGGCCGCATGTGGTGGACCTATGCTCTCCTTTCGGCGGTGTTTGCCGCCCTGACCGCCATCCTCGCCAAACTCGGCGTGAAGGGCGTTGATTCCAATGTGGCCACGGCGGTGCGCACCGCCGTCGTGCTCGTGCTCGCGTGGGGGCTCGTCGCGCTGCAGGGCAACCTTGGCGCCGTCGCCACGATCTCGCGCACCTCACTGGGGTTTCTGGTGCTGTCCGGCTGCGCCACCGGCGCCTCCTGGCTGTGCTACTTCCGCGCACTCCAGCTGGGGCCGGCCTCGCTGGTCAGCGCCGTGGACAAGCTCAGTCTGGCCCTCGTGTTGGTGCTCGCGGCCGTCTTCCTGAAGGAACACCTGAGCCTGCGTGCCGCCGCCGGTTGCGGCCTCATCTTGCTCGGCACCGCGCTGGTGGTGTGGCCGTGAACGCGACCGTCGCCCCGATCACCATTCTCGCCGAACCCGACTGGCAGCAGCGCCGCCGGGCGCATGAGCAACGCGTGTCGGGCTGGACCGGTCCGCATCAGACGCGGACTTCGCGCGGCGAAAAGCATCCGGTCTACGACTTCCTGTTCGAGTACTACCCGTTCCGCCCAAGCTGGCTGCGCCGCTGGCATCCCGGCCCGGACGTCGCCCTGCAGGGCGCAACTGCGCGCGAGTTTCTCCGCTGGCCGGAATATCACGCGACTCCCGACGGCGTCACGTTGAACCTCGCGGCCCTAGCGCCGCACCGGCGCGAGAGCCTCGCGTGGGTCGTGAACCTGCTGCGCACCACGGCGGAGCGTCCGCCGCACTTCGCCTGCGCCGGTCTGCACGAATGGGCGATGGTTTACCGACAGACGCCGGACGAGGTGCGACACCGCCGCTGGTCGTTGCGCTTCGCCCCAGAGGAGCTGGCGCGCATCGTCGAGGCCCAGCCGGTGCGTTGTTCCCACTTCGATGCCTTTCGTTTCTTCACCGCCCCAGCCCGGCCGCTGAACCGGCTGCAGCCCACGCGGGCCGAAACACCGCAGCTCGAACAGCGCGGCTGCCTGCACGCCAACATGGACCTCTACAAGTGGGCGTTCAAATTTGCGCCATTCACCCCCGGCGAGCTCATCGCCGACTGCTTCGCCCTAGCCCGCGAAATCCGCGAGATCGACATGCGCGCGAGCCCCTACGACCTGCAAGAACTCGGCTTCCCACCCATCCGTATCGAGACGGGGGAAGGCCGGGCCGAATATGAGGCTTACCAACGCGACTTTGCCTCCCGCAGCCAGCCCTTGCGCATCCGGTTGATCGCGCTGGGCGAACGCCTGCTGGCCGCCGCTTGACGGTTCGCTGGAGTCGCACTTGCGCTGGCCCGGCGGCGGGATGATGGTGGCCGTCCGGCCCCCTACTTCGACATGCTCAAAACCGGCATTCTCAACCCCGCTCTTCTCGGACTGCTGGCGCGCGTCCGCCATACCAACACCCTGGTCATCGCCGACCGCGGCTTCCCGTTCTGGCCGAAGCTCGAAACCGTGGACCTGTCCCTGGTCGACGGCATCCCGACCGTGCTGCAGGTGCTCGACGCCCTCCGGTCGAACTTCGGGATCGGCCGCGCCTTCGCCGCGGAGGAGTTCCGGCAGCACAATGAGGCGGCGGCGCAGGCCGCGCTGGCCGCCCGTTTCACCGGCATCCCGTTCGTGTTCGAGCCACATGCCGCGCTCAAGCAGCGTGTGCCGTCCGCCATCGGGCTCATTCGCACCGGCGACATCCAGCCTTATGCCAACCTGATCATCGAGTCCGCGTGAAGATCGACGCCCACCACCATTGCTGGCGCTATACAGCGGAGGAGTTCGACTGGATTGACGACCGCATGCGCGGGATCCGGCGGAATTTCTACCCGGCTGATCTTGCGCCGCAGCTGGAGGTCACTGGCATCGACGGCACCGTGATCGTGCAGGCCCGACAGACAGTCGAAGAGACCCTGCAGCTGCTGGAGCACACGCACCGACATCGCTTCATCAAGGGCGTGGTCGGCTGGGTGCCACTGATCGACCCGAAGGTCGGCCGCCTGCTCGAGCAACTGCGGGAGGACAAGGCGCTCAAGGGCGTGCGTCATGTGCTCCAGGGCGAGCCCGACAGCTACATGGCCGACCCGGCGTTCAACGCGGGTCTCGCCACCGTGGCCGCCTGCGGCCTGAGCTATGACCTGCTGGTGAAGGCGCCGCAACTGCCGGCGGCGATCGCCCTCGTGGACCGGCACCCGAATCTGCCCTTCGCGCTCGACCACATCGCCAAGCCGGTCATCGCCGGGGCTCCGCCCCCGGAGTGGCGCCGGCAGCTCGGGGAACTCGCGCGGCGGCCGAACGTCTGCTGTAAATTCTCCGGCCTCGTCACCGAGGTGCCGGGCTTCGCCTGGACCCCGGAGCTGCTCTGGCCCTACTTCGACGTGGTGCTCGAAGCCTTCGGGGCGAACCGCCTCATGTTCGGCTCCGACTGGCCCGTCTGCCTGGTCGCCACCGAGTATCCGCACTGGTATCGCTTCATCGCGAGCTGTGTGACGGGACTCAGCCCGGAGGAACGGAACCTAATCCTTGGGGGCACCGCGATGCGGTTCTACCGGCTCGTCCCCTGATCACCCATGCAATACCGCCAGCTCGGCCACACCGGTCTCAAGGTCTCCGTGCTCAGCTATGGCGCCTCGCCCCTCGGCAACGCCTTCCGCGACATCGACGAGAACGAGGGCATCCGCACGGTGCGCGCCGCCCTGGACCTGGGCATCAACTTCCTGGACACCTCCCCGCACTACGGCGTCACGCGCTCTGAAACCGTGCTCGGCCGCGCCCTGCGCGGCGTTCCGCGCGCAAGCTATTACCTCGCCACCAAGGTCGGCCAGTATGGCGAGGGCAATTTCGATTTTTCCGCCGCCCGTGTCACGCGGAGCCTCGAAGAGAGCTGCGCCCGGCTCGGCGTGGACTACATCGACGTGCTGCACTGTCACGACATCGAGTTCGCCGACTTGAACCAACTCGCGGACGAGACCCTGCCCGCGCTGAGCCGCTTGCGCGCACAAGGCCGGATCGGTCACATCGGCATCACGGGCCTGCCGCTGAAAATCTTCCCCGCCGTCCTCGACCGCGTGCCCGCCGGCACGGTGAATGTCATCCTGTCGTTCTGCCGCTACTGCCTGAATGACACGGGGCTGGCGCCGCTCCTGCCCTACCTGGGCGGCAAGGGCGTTGGGGTCATCAACGCCTCCGCGACCGGCATGGGCCTGCTCACCGCCCGGGGCGCCCCAGCCTGGCACCCGGCCCCGCCGTCGATCATGGCCGGCTGCCGGCGCGCCGTGGAATACTGCGAGTCGGTCGGCGCCGACATCACGAGCCTCGCCCTGCAGTTCGCCCTGCAAAATCCCGCCATCGCCACCACGCTTGTCGGCACCGCCAGCCCCGACAACATCCGGAAGAACGCCGCCTGTGTCGGCCAGGCGCCGGACCCCGCCTTGCTCGCCCGCGTGCTGGAAATCCTCCAGCCGATCCACAACCATAACTTCACCCGCGGCCGCCCCGAAAACCGCGACCCCATCATTTCCTGACATGCTCCAGATCGTCCTCGAAAAACCCGGCCAGTTCGCCGCCACCGACGGACCGCAGCCCCGCCCGGCGCCCGGCGAAGCCCTCGTGCGCGTGCATCGCATCGGCGTCTGCGGCACGGACCTCCACGCCTTTGCCGGCAAGCAGCCTTTCTTCACCTATCCGCGCATCCCGGGCCACGAGCTTGGCGTGGAGGTCATTGACCCCGGCAGCGATCCGCACGGTCTTGTGGCGGGCGACCGCTGCTCGGTCGAGCCCTACCTGAACTGCGGCCGGTGCATCGCGTGCCGTCGCGGCAAGCCCAACTGCTGCGCCGAACTCAAGGTGCTGGGCGTCCATGTCGACGGCGGCATGCGGCCGTTCTTCACCGTGCCCGCGCGCAAGTTGCACCGGTCCGGCACGCTCACGTACGACCAGCTTGCCTTGGTCGAGACCCTCGGCATCGGCGCCCACGCGGTCGAACGGGCCGAGGTCAAGGCGGATGATTTCGTCCTCGTGATCGGCGCCGGCCCGATCGGCCTCAGTGTCATCCAGTTTGTGCAGGCGCGGGGCGCCGCGCTTGCCGTGATGGACATGAGCGAGCCCCGTCTCGAATTCTGCCGCCGGCAGCTCGGCGTGGCCCACACGCTCGGGGCCGGTCCCGATGCCGCGAGTCGGCTCCGCGCCTTGGGCGGAGGCGATCTGCCGACTGTCGTCATTGACGCCACCGGCAACGCCCAGTCGATGACCGGCACCTTCGACCTACCGGCGCCGGGCGGTCGCATCGTCTTTGTCGGCCTGTTCCAGGGTGACGTGACGTTCCACGACCCGAACTTCCACCGGCGCGAACTCACGCTGCTGGCCAGCCGCAATGCCCTGCCCGGCACCTTCCGGGAGGTCATTGCGCTGATCGAGGCCGGCCGCGTCAACACGACGCCCTGGATCACCCACCGCTTCAGCCTCGCCGACACGCCGCAAAGTTTTCCCGGTCTCCCGGGGAACCCCGCGGTGATCAAGGCCGTCATCGACGTGTAGCCGGCCCTTCGCTGGATTGACGCTCGCCGGCCGGTCTGTCGTCCTTTTCACGCTACCCCTCCCCATTCCATCCACCCCATGAAGTCCACTTGGTTACCCGCCGCGCTTTTTCTGGCGGCCGCGCTCGCCGCTCGCGCCGCCAATCCCTACACCATCGCCGTCATCCCCAAGGGCACGACGGACGAGTTCTGGAAATCCATCCATGCCGGCGCCGAGAAGGCCCGGCTGGAGCTGGCCGCCTCCGGCATCGAGGTCAACCTCATCTGGAAAGGCCCGCTCAAGGAGGACGACCGTGAACAGCAGATCCAGGTCGTCGAGAACTTCATCGGCCGCCACGTCGACGGCATCGTGATCGCGCCGCTCGACAGCCGCGCCCTGGTGGCCCCGATCGAGACCGCGGTGCGCGGCAAGATCCCCGTCGTCATCATCGACTCCGGCCTCGCGTCAAGCATGCAGTCGAGCTTCGTCGCCACCGACAACCGGGAGGGCGGCCGCATCGCCGCCCGCCACCTTGGGGCGCTGCTCAACGGCCAGGGCAAGGTCATCATGCTGCGCTACGCCGTCGGCTCCAACAGCACGGAGGAGCGCGAGGCCGGCTTTCTCGAGATCATGCGAAAGGATTTCCCGGGCATCAAGCTGCTCTCCACGGACCAGCACGCCGGCGCCACGCGCGACAACGCCAAGCGCGTGGCCGAGAACCTCCTCAACCGCTTTGGCCAGGAGGTGAACGGCGTCTTTGCTTCCAATGAGTCCACCGCCGCGGGCATGTTGCTCGCGCTGCGCGACGCGGGCCTTGCCGGCGGCCGGGTGAAGTTCGTGGCCTTCGACTCGGGTGAGACCCTCAACGCCGGACTCCGCGCGGGCGACGTGCAGGGTTTCGTCGTCCAGAATCCGCTCAACATGGGCTACCTCGGGCTCAAGACACTGGTGGCCGTGCTCCGCGGCGAAAAGGTGCCCGCGCGGATCGACACCGGCGTCGGGTTCGTCACCCGGGAGAACTTCGATGATCCGGCGATGGCTGACATCGTGCATCCGCCGCTCGACCGGTATCTCAAATGAAATTCCTGCCTTTCCTCGTCTTCTGCGCCGCGCTCGTGGCGGGCGCCGCCGCGGAGCCCTACCAGATTGCGGTCATCCCCAAGGGGACGACCCACGAGTATTGGAAGGCCGTGCAGGCCGGCGCCATCAAGGCCGAGCGCGAGCTCAACGCCGCCGGCGTGCCCGTACACGTCCTCTGGAAGGGCCCGCTCAAGGAGGACGACCGCGAGCAGCAGATCCAGGTCGTCGAGAACTTCGTCGGCCGCCGCGTGAGTGCGATCGTCATCTCGCCGCTCGATGCCAACGCCCTGATCGCACCACTGGCCGTTGCGGTGCAGGGCGGCATCCCGGTCGTGACCATCGACTCGGGCCTCAATTCCCCGCTGCCCGCCTGCTACGTCGCCACCGACAACCGCGCGGGCGGCCGGGTCGCTGCGCGGACGCTCGCCGGCCTCGTCGGCCCGCAAGGCCGGGTGATGATGCTGCGCAACGCCACCGGCTCCGCCAACACCGAGGAACGCGAGGAGGGTTTTCTCGAGGTGATGCGCCAGGAGTTTCCGGGCATCAAGCTGGTCTCCACCGATCAGCATGGCGGCGTCACGCGCGACAATGCCTACCGCACCGGACAGAACCTCCTCAACCGCTTCGGCCGCGAGCTCGACGGCGTTTTCGCCTGCAACCAGCCGACCACCGCCGGCCTGCTGCTCGCGTTGCGCGATGCCGGCCTCGCCGGCGGCAAGGTCAAGTTCGTGGGTTTCGACACGGGCGTCGTGGAACTGGCCGCGCTGAAGGCGGGCGACATCTCCGCCCTGATGGTGCAGGATCCTTTCGGCATGGGCTATCTTGGCGTGAAGAACGCCGTCGCCGTCTTGCGCGGCGAGCCGGTGAAGAAGGTCCTGGACACCGGCGTCACCGTCGTCACCCGCCAGAATCTCGACGATCCCGCCATCCATGCGCTGGTCAGCCCGCCCCTCGACCAGTATCTGAAATGACGCCCGCTTCCCGCCTGCGCCTGACCGGCATCCAGAAGAGCTTCGGGGCGACCCGGGCGTTGAAGAATGTGTCGCTCGAGATCGCCCCTGGCGAGGTGCACGCCCTCATCGGCGAAAACGGCGCGGGCAAGAGCACGCTGATGAAGGTGCTGAGCGGCGCCCACGAGGCCGATGCCGGCACGATGGAACTCGGCGGCCGGCCCTACCGGCCCGTCAACCCGCACGACGCCCGCCTGAAGGGTGTCGCGATGATCTACCAGGAGCTAAACCTTGCGCTGCACCTCAGCGCGCAGGAAAACATCCTTCTCGGCGCCGAGTCCACCCGCCTCGGGGTGATCGACCGCCGCACGTCCGCCCAACGCGCCCGGGCCGCGCTCGCGCAACTCGGCCACGAGGGTCTCGACCTCCGCCGGCGCGCCGGCGACTTCTCCATCGCCGAGCAGCAGGTCATCGAGATCGCCCGCGCGCTCCTGCTGCAACCGCAGGTGCTCATCATGGACGAGCCGACCAGCAGCCTGACCCAGGCCGACACGGAAATCCTTTTTGCCACCATCGGCCGCCTGCGGACGGCGGGGGTCAGCGTCATCTACATCAGCCACTTTCTCGAGGAATGCGGGCGCATCGCCGACCGTTACACCGTGCTGAAGGACGGGGAGACCGTCGGCTCGGGCGAGATGCCCGGGGCCAGCCTCGACGAGATCGTGCGGTTGATGGTCGGCCGCGACGTCCGGGACCTTTACCGCCACACCGCGCGCATCCCCGGGAGGATCGTGTTGGAGGCCAAGGCGGTGGCCGGCCCCCCGCGGCTCAAGCGGGCGACTTTGCAGGTGCACGCCGGGGAGATTTTCGGCCTCGCCGGCCTGATCGGCGCGGGCCGCACGGACCTGGTCCGCACGCTTTTCGGCCTCAACCGGCTCGGGGCCGGCGAGGTTTGCGTCGTTGAAGCCCCGGCCGAACACGCGACCCCGCGCGAGCGCTGGCGGCAGGGCGTCGGGTTCCTCAGCGAGAACCGCAAGGAGGAGGGGCTGATGCTCAACCAGTCCATCGCCGACAACCTCACGCTCACGAAGATGGCGGCGTTCGGCCGTCTGGGATTTGTCCGTGGGGACCGGCAGCTGGCGGTCGCCGGGCGGTGGATCCGTGAACTGCGCGTGAAGTGCCGCGACGGCCACCAGCCCGTGGGCGAACTCTCCGGCGGCAACCAGCAGAAGGTGGCGCTCGCGCGCCTGCTCGATCATCCCGCGCGGATCTTCCTGCTCGACGAGCCGACGCGCGGCATCGACGTCGGCAGCAAGGCGCAGATCTACCAGCTCGTGGGCGAGCTGGCCGCCGGGGGCAAGACGGTCGTGATCGTCAGCTCGTACCTGCCCGAGCTGCTCGGCTTGTGCGACACCATCGGCGTGATGTGCCGCGGCGAACTGGCCGCCGTGCGCCCGCGCGCCGCGTGGAATGAGGCCGACATCATGCGCACGGCCACGGGCAGCGCCTGAATCATCCGATGAAGCACACCTTGAAAATCATCCTGGCCAAGGGCGGCCCGTTCCTCGGGCTCCTGCTCGTGATCGCGTTCTTCGCGCTGCCGGCGGAAACCCGCGAATACTTCCTCACCTACAACAATTTCAAGATCATCTTCACGCAGACGGTGATCGTGGCCATCGGCGCGCTGGGCATGACGATGATCATCGTGAGCGGCGGCATCGATCTCTCGGTCGGCTCGATCATCGCGTTCACCAGCGTGGTCGGCGCGCGGCTCATCCAGCAGGGCTGGGGCGCGGCGCCGGTGCTGGTCGCGGTGGTCGCGGCGGGCGGGCTCATCGGCCTGCTCAACGGCGCGGCCATCGCCGGGCTGCGCATGACCCCCTTTATCATCACCCTGGGCACCCTCGGGGTCGCGCGCGGCTCGGCCAAGTGGCTCGCGGACAACCAGACGGTCAACTACGAGAGTTCCCCCATCAACGGCTGGATGACGACCGCCGATCCATTCAGCCATGCTCTGCCCGCGGGCGTGTGGGTGGCACTGGTCCTGGCCGGTCTGACCGCGTTGCTTCTGCGGCAGACGGTTTTTGGCCGGCACATCTTCGCGCTCGGCTCGAACGAGGCCACGGCGCGGCTGTGCGGCATCGCGACCACGCGGCTCAAGGTGGCCATCTATGCGCTGGCCGGCTGCTTCTTCGGGTTGGCGGGGCTCTTCCAGCTTTCCCGGCTCCGGCAGGGGGACCCGACGGTCGCGGTCGGCCTGGAACTCGACATCATCGCCTCGGTCATCATCGGGGGCGCCAGCCTCAACGGCGGCGTGGGCACCGTCCTCGGCTCGATGATCGGCGCGCTCATCATGGCGGTGCTCCGCAACGGCTCTCAGCAGATGGGCTGGCCGACGTACTTCCAGGAGATCATCATCGGCCTGGTCATCATCGTGGCGGTGTTCCTCGACCGCCTGCGGCAGGGCCGGACCGCGAACTAGTGCCGCGGCCGCCACCCCGCTATTGCCACCGGAACGCCGCGGGGTAACCTGCCCGCCCATGGACGCCCCCCGGGATCCCGTGCCTGCGCGCACCAAGAAGAAGCCGACCTACCCGATCGGGGAGGATCTGCGTGGCTATCTGAGGAAATACCGGCGCGAGCGGCATCTGCCGGTGACGTACGAGCGGCTGCGGGATTTTCACGAGTCGATCCCGCTGATCGACCCCGACGGCCGCAACACCCTCTGGGAATCCGTGGCCTACCGGTCCAACGACATGGCCACGCTGAACGAGGACCTGAAGCGCATCTACGCGCTGCTGAAGGTCGACGGCGATTTCAGCGTGATCCAGCACCTCTACATCGACCGCGTGGATTTCTGCAGCTTCGGCAACTCGACGCCTTTCCGCATCCGGATCGTCAATGCCTACAACGACAACCAGGACTACTTCTACGTGAAGAAGGCCGACGCGTCGCGCATCTACGGGCTCGAGCTGGAACATCTGCTCTCCCCGAACCGGCTCAACTATCTCACCTACGGCAACACCCTCATCGAGGAGCACATCGCCGGCATCCCGGGCGACGTCTTCATCGAACGCTGGCTGCAGAGCAAGGAGCTTAAGCCCATCCGTATCGCCAAGGAACTGGTGAAGTTCAGCGAGCGCTGCTTTGTCCGGCTGCTGGGCGACATGCGCGCCTACAACTTCGTCGTGGTCCTCACGCCCGATTTCGAGGGCTGGCAGATCCGGATCCGCGCGATGGATTTCGACCAGCAGAGCCACCACGGTCGGAAGAATTTCTACCTGCCGCAGTATTTCATCGAGAACCAGCCGCTCGCGCTTTTCTGCAAGAAACACCTCCATCCCAAGACGGCGCACCAATACCAGCGCGAGGAGGAGACCCTCATCCTGCAGCGCGCCGAGCTCGCCGCCACCCGCCTCACCGCCCTGCTCGCCGCCATGCGCCACGACCCCATCGCGCCACCGGAGAACGTCGCGGCGCTGCGCGAGGGCCTGGCCGCGCATTTCTCGTCGGACACCTACCGGCACTGCGAAACCATGGGGGCGCTCGTGCAGGAAAACCTTGAGTCACTCCGCCGCACGATCGGCCGGGATCCGGACCCCCTCGCCGCGGCCCACCTAAAAATCTGATCCGGTCATGTGGCTCTTCCTGAAGAACCTGCTGTTCACTGTCCTTGTGCCGGGGTTTGTCGCCGGCTGGGTGCCGCTGGTTTATCTGCTGCGGCGCGCGCCCGTGCCAACACCTTGGGGCGGGCCGCACCTGCTCGCGACCCCGCCGTTGCTCATCGGGTTCATCGTCTACCTCGCCTGCGTGTGGCAGTTCGCCACCACCGGGCGCGGCACGCCGGCCCCGATCGATCCGCCAAAGAAACTCGTCATGCGCGGACTTTACCGCTGGGTGCGCAATCCCATGTATCTCGGCGTGCTGCTCATCGTGCTCGGCGAGGTCATCCTGTTCCGGCGCGTCGCCCTCGGGCTCTATCTCGTGTTCCTTGCCTCCGCCTTCCAACTTTTCGTGGTGCTGTACGAGGAACCGGCGCTGCGCCGGCGCTACGGGGCGATCTATTCGGACTATTGCAACAGCGTGAACCGCTGGCTGCCCGGCAAACCCAAACCCCGGCTGCAGACCGTGCCGCCGTTCGGCGCCCCGCGCTGATTCGTTCCCACGTGCAGAGGCCGTCGCGGATCGAACCGCTATGCTCGCGAATCGGCGCTTCGGGCCGTCGTACCACGACCGCACCGCCGGCCAGCAGGCCGAGGGGGAACCAACAGGACGCCGGCGGCCTCTATTCGATGCGGCCCTCGTCGAATTCGATAAGGTCTACGACGCTGATGATCTGCTCCACGCGGTCGGCGCAGCCCATGTTGGTCAACGCTTCCCTGAGAAATTCACGGCCGCTCGGCGTCATGCCCTTCTGCACATAGTCGCGGTTCCATCGAGCCGCGCGCACGTCGGCTGGAAAGAGCGCCTGCAGCCGGACGTCGAGCTCCCCGTCCGTCGCGGATTCAAACACGATTTTCTCCACCGCCGCCGGATCGACGCCAAGGTGCAGGCAGAGAAACCGGTCCATGCCGCGCTTGTAGTTCTTGGCGTAGCTGGCGGGGAGCGCCCCGTGCTCCCGGACGTATTTGCACTTGGCGATGAACCGCGGCAGGTGGAGCAAACCCGTGGCGGCGTGCGGCAGGTAGGCGGACGGCAGGCCGGTCAGCACTTCACCGGAGGAACCGGGGACGGGTTTCGAGGGCATTACAGCCGACAGCAAAGGCGGAATCGGCGCGCACGCAACGCCCCAGACAACAAAAAGCCGGACTCGGGCGAGTCCGGCCGGAAGCCAGGGGGCGGTTTCGCTCAGAAGAAGCGCACCGGCTTGGCCGCCATCCGATCATGCTCCTCCGGCGAGCAACCGGCGTTGGTGGCGACATCGGGCTTGGCATCGGTGGCCTTCACCAGGTTATTGGCGAGCAGGTAATTCTCGACCTCCTCGCCGGAGATGTCGGCCAGCATCACCCCGTCGATCTCCACGCAGGGCGAGAGCGGCTGGCCGGACTTGCGCACCATCTCCTCGTAGTTGGAGCGGTTATTGATGATGTCGATGTCCTCATAGGCGAGGCTGTGCTTCTGCATGATCGCGCGCACGCCGTTGGACCAGCCGCAATGAGGTTTAAGATAGGCTTTGATTTTCATGGTGTCGTCTAAATCGTGGGTCGGCACAACTTATGCGGCAGTGAAGCCACTTCAACTTAAACTTTTTCCTCCCGTCCGCCCTTTCATCCGTGTCCGCCGAATTTCCCGCTCTTTATATCACGCAAGCCTCCGAATTCGCCCGTTTGGGCCTGGCCAATGTCCGCCGCGAATATCCACATCTGCTCCAGCACCAACTGAACGGGCCGGAGGACGCCCGTAGGCCGCGTGACCTGCACCCGGCTTTTTTCGGTAGCTACGACTGGCACTCGTGCGTGCACCAGCACTGCATGCTCGCACGGCTGGCACGGCTGTTCCCGGACCTGCCGGAGCGGGCGGAAATCGACGGCGTGCTCCGCGAGCACCTGACTGTGGAAAGTATCGCCGCCGAGGCCGCCTATTTCAAGGCCCCGGGGCGCGGGTTCTTCGAACGGCCCTACGGTTGGGCCTGGCTCCTGAAGCTGGCGGAGGAATTACTGCGCTACGACCCGGCCCTGGCCAGGAATCTCGCGCCGCTGGTCACCATCATGCGCGACGGGCTGTTCGCCTACCTGCCCTCCCTGACCCACCCGGTCCGGCACGGCATGCACAACAACACGGCGTTTGCGGTGAAGCTCGCGATCGACTACACCCGCGCGGCGGACGACCAGGAACTGAAGCTTTTCTGCACCAGCCGCATGGCCTATTGGTTCGGCCACGATGTCGATTACGGCGCCCGCTGGGAGCCGTCCGGCGAGGATTTTCTTTCGCCGGCGCTGACCGAGGCCGAGGTGATGGCCGCCGTGCTGCCACCCGACAATTTCAGTCGCTGGCTCAGCCGTTTCCTGCCGAATCTTCACACCGGTGAACCCATCAAACTTTTCACTCCGGTCCGGGTCAGCAATCCGTCCGATCCGAAGATCGCCCATCTCATCGGGTTGAACCTGAACCGGGCCTGGTGCTGGCGGCGGCTGGCCCTATCGCTGGCGGACTCGGATCCCCGCCAGGCGCGTGCTCGCGAGGCCGCCGTGCGGCACCTGGAAGCCGCCCTGCCCTTGCTGAGCGCCGAGGATTTCAACCGCGCCCACTGGCTGGCGTCCTTCGCCGTTTACGCGCTGACCGAGTGATAGACTGGAGGATTTTCGCCTAGCCGCGCCGACGGGCCCCGTCACAATCCAAGTCATGGCGACCATCATCCTCCTTTCCCTGTCCAATATTTTCATGACCTACGCGTGGTATGGGCACCTGAAATACCACGCCAACAAACCGCTGTGGATCGCGGTGCTCATCTCCTGGGGCATCGCCTTTTTTGAATACTGCCTGATGGTGCCGGCGAACCGGCTGGGTTACGGCCAGTTCACCGGCTATCAGCTGAAGATCATCCAGGAGGCGATCACCCTGGTGGTGTTTGTTGTCTTCGCGTGGTTCGTGCTCGGCGAAAAGCTTCGCTGGAACTACGCCGTGAGCCTGGTCTGCCTCGCCCTCGCAGTGTATTTTGCCTTCGGCTTCAACAAACCGCCGGTGCCCGCGGCCTGAGCGGTTCCACCGCCTGAATTTAGGCGGTTTTTTGCCCACTCCGCGCTTGCCCGGCTGGCATGGCGAAGAAAGTCTCCTGACATACCGTTGTCAGCGTCATCCGCTATGATCGCCCCTTTAACCCTCCCACACGATCCCCATGTCCAAAGCCGATAAATCCAAGTCCGACTCCCGCGTCGCCCCCGCCGAGAAATCCAACAATCCCGCCCGGGAGAAGAACATTGAGCTCGCCGTCTCATCCATCACCAAGCAATTCGGCGAAGGCTCCATCATGCGCCTGGGCAGCAACGCCCACATGGTGGTCGACACCCTTTCCACCGGTTCGCTCGCCATCGATCTCGCCCTCGGCGTCGGCGGCCTGCCCCGCGGCCGCATCATCGAGATCTACGGCCCGGAATCGTCGGGCAAGACCACGTTCTGCTTGAGCGCGATCGCGTCCGCCCAGCGCGCCGGCGGCCTCGCGGCCTTCATCGATGTCGAGCATGCCCTCGATCCGAAATACGCGCGCATCGTCGGGGTCAACCTCGATGATTTGCTCGTGTCCCAGCCGGACTCCGGTGAGGACGCGCTTAACATCATGGAGACACTCATCCGTTCCAACAGCATCGACATCATCGTGCTCGATTCGGTCGCGGCCCTCGTTACCAAGGCCGAGCTCGACGGGCAGATGGGCGACGCCACGGTGGGCGCGCAGGCCCGCCTCATGAGCCAGGCAATGCGCCGGCTCACTTCCGTAGTCAGCAAGACGAACTGCGTGTGCATTTTCACCAATCAGATCCGGGAGAAGATCGGCGTCATGTTTGGCAGTCCCGAGACCACGTCGGGCGGGCGGGCGCTGAAATTCTTCGCCTCGATCCGCATCGATATCCGCCGGAAGGACCAGCTCAAGACGCCCGACGGCAAAGTCATCGGCAACCGCACCAAGATCAAGGTTGTGAAGAACAAGGTCGCACCGCCGTTCACCGAGGTGGAATTCGACATCATGTATGACGAGGGTATCTCGGCCACCGGCTCGCTGATCGATCTCGGCATCGACCACAAGGTCCTGGAGAAAAAGGGTGCGTGGATCGCATTCAACGGCGAACTCGTCGGCCAGGGCCGCGAGGCAGCCAAGGAAGCGATCCGCACGAATGCCGACCTCGCCGCCAAGGTGAAAGCGGCGATCCTGGAAAAGGTCAGTGTGAAGGGCGGCGAGTCCATCACGGCTGATGAGGAATGATCGGGATCTAGCACGGCTTCACTCGCGGCAGGCCTCCAGGCCTGCCGTTTTGATTTTTGGGGACCGCTACGGATCGCCGCGATTTTCCCCTTTGCCTAAAGTGGTGCGTTCGTTTGCGTGGGCGAATGGCTTATTCCGTGGACACCATCGCGGCCGTGGCGACGCCGACCGGCACCTCGGCCATCGCGGTTGTGCGGGCCAGCGGTCCGGCGGTGGCCGGACTGGTCGGGACCATTTTCGCGGAAGCTCCCCTGCCCCGCGCGGCGCGGCGTGCGGACTACCGTGATCGCGACGGGCGCCTGATCGATGATGTGGTCTTCACTTTTTTTGCGGCGCCAAATTCGTTCACCGGGGAGGACACGCTGGAGGTCTCATGCCACGGCAATCCCTTCATTGCCCAAAAAATCCTGGAGGATCTGCTGGCCCGCGGGTGCCGGTCGGCGGAGGCTGGTGAGTTTACCAAGCGTGCCTTCCTGAACGGCCGGCTCGATTTGAGTCAGGCCGAGGCCGTCATGGATCTCATCCACGCACGCAGCGAACGAGCGCTAGCTGCCGCCAACCAGCAGCTGCGCGGTGCCCTGGGCAGGCACATGGAAGATCTTATCTCACTTTTGGTGAGCGTTTTATCTAGAATCGAGGCTTATATTGATTTTCCCGACGAGGATCTCCCGGATGAGGATCGCGAGAAGGTGGTGCGCGATTTGGACGAATTGCTTACCGGCACCAACCGGTTGATCTCGACCAGTCGCTACGGTGATCTGCTCCGCACGGGCATAAAGACCGTCATTATTGGGGAAACAAATTCGGGGAAAAGCAGCCTGCTGAACCGACTGGTCGGCCACGACCGCGCACTGGTTAGTTCCGAGCCCGGCACCACACGCGATTACATCGAGGAGCGCGTGGTGATCGGCGAACATTGGCTGCGCCTGATCGATACTGCGGGCTTGAACGCCGCGCCCTCTTCGCTCGAGAAACGGGGTATCGACAAAACGCTCGAGCAAGCAGGCACGGCGGATCTCTTTCTCTGGGTCGTTGATTCTTCGCGTCCCTGGCCCACGCTTCCGGCCAGCCTGGCGCAGCGTATGACGGTCACGAACACGGTCGCCGTGCTGAACAAAAGCGATCTGCCACCGTGCGGGCAGGCTTGTCCCGCCCCGATCTTTCCAGCCGTCGCCGTCTCAGCGCTTCACGGAACCGGGCTTGCCTCCTTGCATGATCGCATTGCGGCACTCGCGGATGGCTTCCAACCGATGGTCGGCGATGAATTGATCGCAATCAACGCACGCCATACGTCGGCCTTGAGACAGGCCACCGAATGCCTTGCCTCGAGCCGGGAGAAGTTCCTTCAAAAGACCTCTGGGGAATTGGTGGCCAGTGATTTGCGTGGGGCGCTTGAGGCTTACGGTCAGATTTCCGGGAAGATCGATAACGAGAGAATCCTCGACCAGCTATTTGCCTCATTCTGTATCGGTAAATAATAGTGCTATATCAAAATAGATATTTTGACGACAAACCTGATTGCTAATGGACTATCGACAAGAACCTTTTGATGTGATCGTCTGTGGAGCCGGCCACGCGGGAGTCGAGGCCTCTTTGGCGGCATCGCGGATGGGCGCCTCTACCCTGCTTTTGACCGGCAACATCGATACGATTGCCCAAATGAGCTGTAATCCGGCGATCGGTGGTCAAGCGAAAGGACAGATCGTGAGGGAGATTGATGCACTCGGCGGTGAGATGGCGGTCAACGCCGATGTTACAGGTATTCAGTTCAGACTGCTCAATGAATCCAAAGGGCCGGCGGTACAGTCACCT
>CAZZDB010000067.1:0-18511 GCA_964652485.1 uncultured Oleiharenicola sp. | reverse complement strand
GTAGCCGGCGCCGAAGACGGCCGAGCCGGCGCCGCGCACGACATCGACGGCCTCGACGCCGTTGAAGGACGGAAGGAAACCGTATTCGTTGTTCGTGCGACGCTGGCCGTTGACGTACGCCTCGGCCACATCGCCCCGGATGTAGGGCATGGTCAGTTCACCGTAGCTCGACGGTGCGTAGGCGCCGGGACTGTATTCGAGAATATCGCGCAGGCCGTGGACGGCGCGCTCGTTGACGAGTCCGGCGGTGATGCTGCTGACAGCCCGGGGGGTGTCGAGCGGCCCGCGCAGGTCACCCATGACGGAGCTGGTCTCGCGGGTGAGCGGATTGACTGATTGTTCGAGCGGCACGCCCGTGACGACGAGGCGGTCAAGCTGCACGGCATCGTCGGCCAGCGCAACGGGGACGGACTGGGCGGACAGCACATTGGCGGCGGCCAAGGCCAGAGTCGGCAGGAAGATTCGGATGGGGAGTTGCATGAGTTGGTGTGCCCAACCTCAAACCGACCCCCGGGGAAAACAGGTGGCGCTCGGTGCGCCGTTTGCTTGTTTCCTTCGCCGGTATGATCCGTTTCAGGTTCAGAGGGTCGAGCAGCCGAGCGCGCCGCAATCTCAGTCCTCCGCGGAGGACACCCCTACGAGCAGCCCCACCAAAACCCCACCACGGGCGCAGTCAACCGCGCAATGTGTCACCGCCGGCCCCATAAACATGAAGGGCGCCCCTTGCGGGACGCCCTGCATGACCTAACACCAAGCAAACCGTAAGAACTACAAACAATGTTCGTTTCCTAAAAACGACGCACTGATGTCGATAGGATAGACGTGGCCCGGGCAAAAACGTTGAATCTTTTTTCAGGAATTATGGCGGGCCAAAAGCGGGCACCTATCCAGACGCTCGGCTATGCCGCTAACATCTATCCAATAGCTTTTTATAGAAGTATATCCGCCGGCACGACCATGCCGACCGGCGTTGAAAGCTGGGCGCTTTTTAGCGGATAGTGAAAGATTTTCCCCTCGAAATTGCGGAAGACGACCTCGTCGTCAGTGATCTTTTCGACATAGTCGGGGTTAATCGGAACCTTGCCGCCGCCGCCCGGCGCGTCGATGACGTATTGCGGCACAGCGTAACCGGTCGTATGGCCACGGAGCGCGCGGATAATTTCGATGCCCTTGCGGACATCCACCTTGAAGTGGGCGCCGCCGGTGATGAGGTCCATCTGGTAAATGTAATAAGGCCGCACGCGCATGCGCAGCAGGCGGTGCACGAGTGCCTTCATGACGTCGGCATCGTCATTGACCCCCCGGAGCAGCACGCTCTGGTTGCCGAGTGGCACGCCGGCGAACGCCAGGCGGTCGCATGCGTCCTTCAACTCCTGGGTGGCTTCCTTTGGGTGGTTGACGTGGATGCTCATCCAGACCGGGCCGTGCTTCTTGAAGATCTCCGCAAGTTCGGGCGTTATCCGCTGGGGCAGGAACACAGGGATGCGCGAGCCGACGCGGATGAACTCGACGTGCTTGATTGCGCGCAGGCGACCGAGCAGATGGTCGAGCTTTTTGTCGGAAAGCAGCAACGGGTCACCGCCGGAGAGCAGCACGTCGCGAATCTCCGGATGGGATTCGATGTAACGGAGTGCCTGCTCGTATTCGGGATGGAAGTTATAGTCCTGGGCGTTGCTGACCAACCGGCTGCGGGTGCAATAGCGGCAGTAAGAGGCGCATCGATCGGTAACGAGGAAGAGCACGCGGTCGGGATAGCGGTGCACGAGGCCGGGAACGGGCGAGTGTTCGTCCTCACCCAGCGAATCAAGCATCTCGCCGGACGAGACCACCATCTCGTCGCTGCGTGGGATGACCTGCTTGCGGATCGGGCAGTTCGGGTCGTTGCGGTCGATCAGGTTGAAAAAATAAGGGGTGATGGCCAGGGCCAGCTTCTGGTTGGCGAACAGGCAGCCGGCCTTCTCCTCGGGCGTCAGCACCATATAACGCTCAAGCTGCTCGACCGTGGTGATCCGGTTCTTCAGCTGCCAGACCCAGTCCTTCCAGTCGGATTCCGGGACGTGCTGCCAAAGCCCCCGGCCCTCGAACCAGACGGAGCGATCTTCAGAGTAGGGCATTTGCAGCAGGAGAAGTAGTTGGTTTAGCCGGGGTGTCAAACGGCGGAATCAGACCAGGCCGGCACAGTCTACGATGGAAACAGGGAACACTGGCGCCATCGGCGGCCACGCGGCCCCAGCAATGACAAGGACTTAGCCCCATCTCATGACCGGCAGGAATTAAGGGCCGATTAAATGTGTCGATACTTACTCGAGCTATCGCCATTCATGCAAGTGACGGCCGTCAGGCCGCCGCATGCCTAGCCATGCTTTCATCGTTCACACCCCCAGAGGCTCCATTTGGCCGATACCCGTCGCCCAGCCGCGGCACGGCATTGACGGGTGGGCTCGCCGGCGTGGCTTTGGTGCTCTGTGGTGTGATCGGCTGGTCGGTTTGGTCGGATCATCCGGTGTCGCGGCCCATGTTGCTCGGCTTGGCCGCGGGCATCGCCGCAATCGCCGTGCTCGCGCTCATCCTGACCCTGCGCAACGCCCGCGGGACCCGGGCCATCGAACGGGAGGTCGAGCAGAACCGCCATGCGCTGAACACGACCCTGCCCCAGCTGCGCGCCTTGTGGGACAAGGCCCCGTTGAGCATCATGCTCATCGACCCCAACGACCCGAAGATCCTCGTGAAGATCGTGGACTGCAACCCGGTGGCGTGCGCCATGCACGGCTACACCCGCGAGGAACTCATCGGCCATTGCATCGACCTGATCGAGGGTGTGCCGTGGACCGCCGAACACGCGGACGGCTGGATCACCGGCCTGCGTGAAAACCGCCGCATGGAGGGCGAAAGCCAGCACAGGCGGAAGGACGGCACCCTGTTTTGGATCGAATATTTCACCAGCCTGGTCCGGATCGACGGCCGGGAACTCGTGATCGGCATGGACCGCGACGCCACCGCACGCAAGCTGGCCGAGCACGCCCTGAACCAAGAGCGCACCCTGACGCGCGCCCTGCTCGAAAACATTCCGGACCATGTCTACTGCAAAGACCGGGAGTCTCGTTTCCTGATCCTAAGTCGCTCGCTGGCGGCTAGGTTCGGTTTGAAGGACCCGGAAGAGGCTGTGGGCAGGACCGACTCAGACTTTTTCACCGCAGAACATGCCCGCAAAGCCTTTGAGGACGAGCAGCGCATCATCGCCACCGGCCGGCCGTTGCTCGATGTCATGGAAAAGGAAACCTGGGATGACGGGCGGGTGACATGGGGCCTGACCACCAAGACGCCCATGCGCAATGAAAAGGGCGAAATCATCGGCACCTGCGGCATCACCAAGGACATCACCCAGATCAAGGATGCCGAGGACATGATCAAGCAGGCCAAGGAGGCCGCCGAGGCCGCCGACCGGGCGAAGAGCGAGTTTCTCGCCGTGATGAGCCACGAGATCCGCACGCCGATGAATGGCGTGCTCGGCTTCACCAACCTCCTCCTCGACACCGCCCTTACTCCCGAGCAGCGCGACTGGCTGCACACCATCCATTCCAGCGGCGAATCACTGCTCACCCTCATCAATGACATCCTCGACTTCTCCAAGATAGAATCGGGCCGCATGGAACTCGAGCAGCAGCCGGTCTCGGTTCGCCGCTGTGTCGAGGAGGTCCTCGACCTGCTCTGGAGCAAGGCCAACGAGAAGAAAATCGAGCTGTTGCACTGGATCGAGGCCGACGTACCCGAGTGGATTGTCAGCGACAGTACCCGCCTGCGCCAGGTGCTCGTGAATCTCGTCGGCAACGCCATCAAGTTCACCCACCGCGGGGAGATTGAGGTCCGGGTCACCGTCGAAGCGGCCGTGACGGGCCAGCCTCCGCGGCTGGCCATCGTCATCCGTGATACCGGCGAGGGCATCCCGGCCGACCGGACCAGCCGTCTGTTTCGTCCCTTCAGCCAGGCGGATTCCTCGACCACACGACGTTTCGGGGGCACCGGCCTCGGGCTGGCCATCAGCCGCAGCCTGGCGCAATTGCTCGGCGGCGACATCGAGCTGGCCTCCACCTCCGCCCAAGGGTCCTGCTTTCGCTTCACCATCCAGGCCGCGCCGGCCGCCGCCCCGCAGGAACTGTCTGAGTTGGCTGGGGTCCTCCGCCCGGCCGTGGCGCTGGAGGGCCGGAGCGCCGTCATCGTGGACGACAACGAAACCAACCGTCGCATCCTCTCGAGCCAGTTGCAGCGCTGGGGGGTGGTGAGCAAGTCCTTCGAATTCCCCGCCGACGCCATCGAATACCTCCGCCAGCATCCGGAAGTTGAGCTGGCCCTGCTGGACATGATGATGCCGGACATGAATGGCGTCGAGCTGGCTATCAAGCTTCACGCCCTGCCCGGCCGGGAAAAACTGCCCTTGATCCTGCTTTCCTCGGTCAGCCGCGAGGAACTCCGGACGCACAATCCCTCGGATCATTTCCGCGTCGTGCTCACCAAGCCGGTGCGCCAAGCCGCCATGCTCGACGCCCTCAACACGACCCTCGCTGAAAAGCACGACCCGACGGACGCCGGCAACCTGCCTGCCATGACAGCCCCGCAATTCGAGGCCGATTTCGCCCGACAGCATCCCCTGCGTATCCTCGTGGCCGAAGACAACATTGTGAACCAGAAGCTCATCAGCGGGCTGCTGCGCCGGCTCGGCTACCAACCGCAGCTGGTCTCCAACGGCGTGGCCTGCCTCGAGAACCTGGGCCACCATACCTACGACCTCGTGCTGATGGACTGCCAGATGCCGGAAATGGACGGTTACGAAGCGACGGGCCGGATCCGGCAGGGCGAGGCGGGGGAACGCAACCGCGACCTTTGCATCATCGCCCTGACCGCCTCCGCCATGGTGGGCGACCGCGAGCGTTGCATCAAGGCCGGGATGAATGATTACCTGACCAAGCCCATCCAGGCCCCCGAACTCATGCGCCTGCTCGAGGCAACACCGGTACGGCCCACGAGGCCCAACGGCTGAAACCCGCCGTTTGACACAAAGTTTTTCGGTCCGGCTGGTTTCCCCTTGGCACGCGGGGCCGGACGCCTTTTCGTCACGCGCTGATGTCCCCCTTCAAGCCCGCAGTGCTCGCCCTCGAAGACGGCAGTGTGTTCCGCGGCGCCGCCTTCGGTGCCGAGGCCACCATCGCTGGCGAGTGCGTGTTCAACACTTCCATGACCGGCTACCAGGAGATCCTCACCGACCCCTCCTACTTCGGACAGATCGTGACGATGACCGCACCCCAGATCGGTAACTACGGCGTCAACGCCGAGGACGAGGAATCACGCGCGCCGCAATGCTCGGGCTTCGTCGTGCGCGAAGTCTCGCCCGTCGTCAGCAACTGGCGCAGCACGATGTCCCTCGACGCCTACCTGAGGAAATACGGCATCCCCGGCATCAGTGAGGTCGACACCCGCGCGCTGACCAAGAAGCTCCGCGTCGACGGTGCGATGAAATCCTGCCTGAGCACCCTGCCCCTGGGTGACGAGGAGGCGGTCCAACGCGCCCGCGGCTGGTCCGACATGGCCGGCAGTGATTACGTCAAGGATGTCACCTGCGCGGAACCCTTCATCTGGCGCGGCGACGACGCCTCGCGCCACAATGCGCAGTATCTCCCGGTCGGCACCACCGGCGGCGCCACGCACACCCCGGTGAAAAAATTTAAGGTCGCCGCCTTCGACTACGGCGCGAAATACACCATCTACCGCAAACTCGTGCGTCACGGCTTCGAGGTGCACGTGTTTCCGGCCAGGACGACCGCCGCGCAGATCCGCGAGCATCACGTCGATTGCGTCTTCCTCTCCAATGGTCCGGGCGACCCCGCCGCCCTGCCCTACATCCACCAGACCGTCACGGCCCTGATGCCCGAGTTTCCGATCTTCGGCATCTGCCTCGGCCACCAGATGATCACGCACGCGCTCGGTGGCACGACCTTTAAGCTGAAGTTCGGCCACCGCGGCGGCAACCAACCCGTGAAGAATCTCGAGACCGGCAAGGTCTCCATCACGGCGCAGAACCACGGTTTCGCCACCGATCCGAAATCACTCGAGGCGAGCGGCGCGATTGTCACCGAGATCAACCTTAACGACCGGACGGTCGAGGGCCTGCGCCACAAGGAGCTGCCGGTGTTCTGCGTGCAGTACCACCCCGAGGCGGCGCCCGGCCCGAACGACGCCGATCCGCTGTTCGAAGATTTCTACCGCATGGTGGAGAAGCGGAAGGCCGGGCGGATTTGATGTGGGTCAGGGCCTTGACCTGACTCTGCGCCTGTGATCGAGCAGTCGATGGGCAGGCCATAGACCTGCCGTGCCTTCTATCCCAGCATCGCCTCGAATTTCTTCGCGTCCTCCGGTGTGTCCACACCGAGGGTCGGATCCTCCGTCACGCCAATGGCGATGGGAAAGCCGTTCTCCAGGGCGCGCAGCTGCTCCAGCCTTTCAATCTGCTCCAGCTTGCCCGGCGGCAGGGCCACGAACTTCTCCAGAAAGTCCGCCCGATAGGCATAGAGCCCAAGATGCTTGAAACAAGGATTGGCCGCCACCCAGGCGTCGTCCACGGTCAAGCCGAGGTCGCGCGAGAAGGGCATCCGGGAGCGCGAGAAGTACAGCGCCCGTCCGGTCTGGCTCATCACTACCTTGACCTGGTTGGAGTTGTAGAAATCGACCACCCGCTTGAAGGGGGTGGCGAGGGTGGCCATCGGGCAATCGCCCTGAATCAGGCGGGCCAGCGCCTGCAGCTGTCCGGCGCTGACCAAAGGCTCATCGGCCTGCACGTTGAGCACATAGCTGGCACGGACCGTGCGGTTGGCCTGGGCGATCCGGTCGGTGCCGCTGGGATGACTGGCGTCGGTCATGATCGCCCTGAACCCGGCATTTTCCAGACACTCGCGCAACAATTCATGATCAACGGCAAACCACAGCGGATAGTCCGGCGCCTGGGCCGCGATACGCTCAGCAACCCACAACACAAGCGGCTTGCCATGAATTGGATGCAGCAATTTGCGGGGAAATCGAGTCGACTCCAATCGGCATGGCACAACGATGGCAAAGGCGGGCATAGGGGGGCTTTATAGTTGCAAGCCGGGGCGCTACCGGCTTTTAGCGTTTCCCTTTAATCCGACCACCCAGCCCAACCGCAATGGAAAAGAGCGACACCACGGCCCCTGCCACCCACGTGAAGGAACTTCTCGTACAAAACAAGATGGGCATCCACGCCCGTCCGGCGGCCATGATCGTGCGCGTCACCAACCGGTTCAAATCCGAGGTGTTTGTGGAGAAGGACGAGGAGCAGGTGAACGGCAAGAGCATCATGGGGCTCATGATGCTGGCCGCCGCCAAGGGCACGAAGGTGAAGTTCATCGCCACCGGTTCCGATGCCGAGCAGATGCTAGCCGAACTCGAGGCCCTCTTCGCCAAGAAGTTCGACGAGGCTTGAGCCCGGAACCACCCGCAAACCGCGCGAATCAGGGCGAACGCAGGGCCGGCGAGAGCCGGCCTTGGTGATTGGCGGCTGGTCGCGTCATTCGCGCGCCAACCCGAAAAACACCCGCGCGTTCCCGGTCGTCCGTCTCGCCAGCTCGTCGTAACCGACTCCGAACAACCCCGCGCAAAACTCCGCCGTATGCCGCAGGTAGGCGGGCTCATTGGGTTTTCCGCGGTGCGGCATCGGGGTCAGATACGGCGCATCGGTCTCGATCAGCAGGCGGTCCAATCCCTGGACCAGCGCCGCGCCACGCACCGGTTCGGCGTTCTTGTAGGTGATGACCCCGGTGAACGATCCCCGCCCGCCGCGCTTCATAAGCTCGGCCATTTCCGCCGGACCCTCGGTGAAACAGTGAAACACTACCCGGCTCCAATCCATGCCTGCGGCATCGATCATCTCCAAGCACTCCTGGAAGGCGCCTCGAGAATGGACGACGACGGGGCAGCCCAGCTGTTTCGCCAGTGCGAGCTCCTCCGCAAAAGCCGCCTTTTGCCAGCCGATGATTTCCTGCGCCCGGGCTGCATCCTTGGGCAGATGGAAACGGTCCAGACCGATCTCACCCAGGGCCACTGGCGCCGGCGAACCCCGCCAGTAGTCGGCCAGTTGCGCCACCCGGCCGGCCCAGTCCCCGCCCACGCTGCATGGATGCAATCCCGCCGCGTAATAGACCAGCCCCGGATGCTGCCGCGCCAGCTCACGGTAAAGCGGCCAGTCGTCCGTGTCCGTTCCGACCGCGATCATCCCCTCCACCCCGGCGACCCGCGCCCGGGCCAAAATCGCGGGCAGATCGCCGTGCCGGGCAAAGGAATCGAGATGGGTATGCGTGTCGATCAGGTTCATGAGGGAACCGGCGGTTGGCTCAGACCGCCGGACCGCTGAATTCCACAAATTCGCGCCGCATCCCGCCATCCGCCCGCGTGCGACACAACCAATAGCCTTTGGTCTTGGTGCCGTCGTGATTGCCCGCGACGCGACTGCAGCAGGCGTTGGTCACCAGGGCATAGGCCGGGCGCATGACCTCGGTGCGACCATGATAATGTCCGCCCAGCACGAGCCGGAGGTTGTGGTTCAGAAACTTCGCGAGCACTTCCTCGGCGTTCAGCGGGCAATGCGGCGTGCTGCTCGCCAGCGGGAAATGTGTGGCCAGCACAAGCGGCTCACCCGGGTCGAGTTTCGGCAGCGTGGCAGCCAGCCAGGCCAGCGTGGCGGGCTGCACGCGCGTCTGGCCCCATCTATTTCCTTCGGTGGAGTCGATCACCACGAACCGCCAGCCGCGGTGCGCAAAGGTATAGTTGAGCTGGCCCGGCAGCACGCGTTCAAAGACGGCCGTGCTCGCGTCCAAATCGTTGTCATGGTTGCCTGGCGTCACATGAAAGCGCAGCCCGCTTTCCTGGGCCAAGCGGGCGATGGTCGCCATGCTCTCGGGGTGCCCCTTGTCCGCCAGATCGCCCAGCCCGAGGCAGAATTCCACGCCGGGGTGCGCGGCGATCTGCCGAAAGAGGGCGGCAAACCATGCATCGCAGGCCGGTTCCCGGTGATGGAAATCGTTCGTGGCGACAAAGGTGAATTCCGGGACAGGGTTCCCCGTGGCCGCCGCGCGCAGCGCTCCGGGCCACAGGCCGGCGGCAAGCAATGCGGCGAGTGTCCCCATGGCTTCGCGGCGGGATATTGCGGTGGGCGGATCGGTGCGCACTCCATTGCTGCTATCCGCCGGCGTCCCGCGGTTCAAGAAGACATTGGCCCCTGCTGGTTCGTAAAGTCGGAAGCCAGCGCATAAGCGCTGGCCTTCTTTGCACACATACCGGGGTTTGCCCGGCGAAGTCAGTTGGTCCGGATACGGATGTCGCCGCCGCTGGAACCGAGGTAAAGCTCCGGCCCGCCGCCATTGACCTTGCCGGCCAGGCTGCTCCGGCGGAGCCCGCCCTTGTCGATCGAGATGGTGATGCCCGCGGCATCGACATCTCCACCGCTCGTGTGGGCCTTGAGATCGAAGGCCGCGGCCTTGTCCACGTTCACCACGACCGTACCACCCGAGGTCGTGAGCTTGCAGTCACCCTTGAGCGCGCCCTCAATGCTGGCCCGGACATCGCCGCCGGAAGTCGCGGCGGTGAGCCGCCCTTGGACGGAATTGATGACGATGTCGCCACCGGAGGTGGAGAGGTCCGCCTCGCCGCCGGCGCGATCCACGTGGATATTTCCACCCGAGGTGGACAATTTGACGTTGGCGGTGCCCTCGTGCAGGCTGATGTCGCCGCCCGAGGTGCCCCCATCGACCTCGCCCTCGACCCGGTCGATCTTGAGGTTACCCCCGCTGGTGCGCAGCCGGGCGTGGCCGTTGATGCTTTCGAGCGCGACGTCCCCTCCCGAGGTGCCCAGGTCGACGTTGTACCGGACGGGAACGACCACCGTGAAGCTGACGTTGACCGGCGGCCAGTTGCCGATGTGCCAGCCCATGGACTTTTCATATTTGGCGGTTGCCGTGACATTGTTCCCCTGTTGCTCGATGGTCAGCTCCAGGTCCTTCAGCAACTCATCGGCCTTGCTGTCCGTGTCGGCGTGAATCTGCTCAATGGCCGTGACCTTTACGTCATTGCCGGGGCCCGTGAGCACCTTGATATCACCACCGGAGGTCCTGACCTTCAGGTTGCCGCCGGGCTGGACGGTGAAAGTCTTTTCGACGGTGCGCGTGATCTTGGCCTGAAGCACAGCCGGCACAGCCAGCAATGCCCCGAGGGTGAGCAGGGGAATGAGCGATTTCATAGGGTGGTTGTGAATGAAAACACGCCGAACGCCCCGAAGTTACAGCAATAATTCCGCCGGTTCAGGCGGCAGGCAAATTCAGGCGCACCTTCATGCGGGAGAGCCGCTCAAGCAGGCGCTGGTCATCGCGAACCGGCCACCATTCATAGAGGAATATCTCCAGCGGCCGCCACATGGCGACCCACCCCACAATTTGCAGCCCGGTCTTCAGGAATTCATTCCAGTTGGCCAAGGGGCCCGGAAGCGCGGCCACCTCCCCGAGCCCGAAACAGACGGCAAGAAACAGCAGGCCGATGAGCAGGCTTGACCGGCCCCGGCGCAACAGGAGGCGAAGTTCCCGGTGCTTGATGTCGGCCCGAGTGGCAAAGTAATGCTGCACCGCCTCCTCCGTGCCGGTGATCCGGTCGGGCGCTGGCAGCGTGGCCAGGTGGATAACGAGCTCGAGTTCCGCCTTGTGCGACAGTTCCCGGGTCCAGCTCACGATGAACTCCTCCGCCGCGGCGTCCAAATCCCGGTCGATGAATGGCGAAGGGTCCATCGAGTTGAACAGCTGCGAGAGCTCCCGCAGCCGCACCTCGATCCGGTTGTTGACCCCCGGGCTGATCATTTTCCCAAGGTATCCACCCACGTCTTTTCGTCAAAACCGACCAAGGCAACCCCCGCCCCGATCAGGAACGGCCGTTTCACCAGGTTGCCATTGCCGGCGAGCAACCGCAGTGCCTCGGCATCCGTCATGCCGGGCAGCTTCTCCGCCAGCTTGAGCCCCCGGTAGTCGCGACCGGCGGTGTTGCACAAGCGACGGCGGTCGCCACCCAGCGCCGCCAGCATGAGACGCAATTCCACCACGGGCGGCGGGGTATCCCGGACGGACCGCTCCTCGAAATCCAGTCCGCGCGCCCGCAGCCACTTCACGGCGCGCCGGCAGCTGTCGCAATTCGCCAGGGTGTAAACGACGATCCGACTCACCGCGCGAACAGTTCCTGGAAAAACAGCTGCATGTGCGCCCAGGACCGGTGATCCGCCGCCGTGTTGTAGGCGATGGGCAGGCCCGCGGTCTTGGCGAGCTGGTCCGCCCCGGGATTCGTGAACGCATGCACGGCCCCGGCATAGCTGACGAACTGGTAGTCGAACTTGCCCTCGTTCATCGCCTTCATGAAAGCCTCGATCGATTCCTTGCTGACGAACGGGTCGACCGCCCCATGGCAGATCAGGATCTTCGCCTTGTTCTTCGCCGCGGCATCGACCGGGACGGGAATCAGACCGCCGTGAAAACTCACGATGCCGGCGAGCGGCGCGCCGCTGTAGGCCAGGGCCTGCACCGTCGAGCCGCCAAAACAGTAGCCGATGGCGGCCACGCGCCCCGGCTCCACGAGGCCGGTTGCCAGCAACTGGTCGAGTCCGGCCTGCGCGCGCTCGGCCATGAGCGGCTTGCCGTAGAACTGCCCCGCCAGCTCGGCGGCCTTCTTCGGATCCGTGGTCGTGACCCCGGCACCATACATGTCGGTCGCAAACGCCACGTAGCCCAGCCGGGCGAGCTGCTCGGCGCGACCCCTGGCGTAATCGGTCAAACCCCACCACTCCGGTACCACGAGGACGCCCGGCGCCTTCTGATCTGCGCTGACCTTGGCGTCATCATAAGCCAGGTAACCCTCCAGCTTCACGCCCGCCTGCTCATAGGCCACGGGCTTCGTGATGATCTTGGCGTTCATTGACACAGCCGCGCATAGCGCGAGGAGGGATAGGTGGTGGAACTTCATGGCGGGCAGCATAGCCAGCCGCGATTGAAAAACAACCCCGTCGCGGCGAAATCGCGCGGGATCAGGCAGCCGGCCGGATCCAGCGCTCCAAACAGCTGCGCAGTTCCACCTGCCGCACTGGCTTGGTCAGGAAATCATCCATACCTGCCGCCTCGCAGGCCCGGCGGTCTTCCCCCCGGGCGTTGGCCGTCAACGCGATGATCGGCAACCGGCGACCGGCCAGTTTGCGCCGGATGCGCCGCGTCGACTCGAGACCGTCGATGCCCGGCATCTGGATGTCCATGAGCACCGCCGCCCAACGCTCTCGCACCGCCATCTCCACGCCTTCGGCCCCGTTGTCCACGACGAACGGCTCCAGACCCAGCTTCCGGAGGCTCATCTCCACGACGCGCTGGTTGCCCCAGTCATCCTCCACCACCAGGACCCTGCCCCGCAGTCCGTCCGCCGCCCCGGCCGCGCGTACGCTGGCGGACCGCGCCTGCGCCCGCGTGAGCGGCAGGCGCAGATCAAAATGGAATTCCGAGCCCTTGCCCTGCTTGCTCTGCACCCTGATCTCGCCACCCATGCGCCGGACCAGGCTCTGCGAGATGGCGAGGCCCAGGCCGGAACCGCCGTAGCGCCGCGTCATCGAGCTGTCGCCCTGGCTGAATTTCTGGAAGAGCTTTGCCTGGGTGGCCTCATCCATGCCGATGCCGGTGTCCTTGACGCGGAACCGCACGATGGCTTCCCGCGCGTCTACGTGGCTCGCCTCCACCCGGATCTCCACGCCGCCTTTTTCCGTGAATTTCACCGCATTGCCGACGAGATTGAGCAGCACCTGCCGCAACCGCATCGGATCGCCCAGGGCCATGGGGGGCAGATTGGGATCGGCCTGGTAGAGCACCGGCAGATCCTTGCCGTTCGTCCGGACGTCGAACAGCGCCGCCACCTCCTCGCCCACCTCGGCTGGCGAAAACTCGATCTCCTCGAAGTCGAGCTGGCCGCTTTCCACCTTCGTCAGATCAAGGATGTCGTCCAGCAAACGCAGCAAGGTGTCGGCGGACTTGGTGGCGATGACGATCTGCTGTTCCTGCTCGGAGGTCAGCGGCGAGTCGCGCAGCAGCTGCAGCATGCCGATGATGCCGTTCATCGGCGTGCGGATTTCATGGCTCATGGTTGCGAGAAAATCGCTCTTGGCCTGGTTGGCGGACTCGGCCCGGCGTTTGGCCTCGCTCAATGTCGTCACGAGCTCCTCGTTCTCAAAAATCAGCGTGTACAGCTTCCGCAGGTCGAGGTAGTGCATCCGCGCGGTGTTCATCAGGAACAGCGCGTAGGTTCCGGTGCACGCCACGAGCGCCCAGCTGCCCGTCTCGGCATAGGCCAGGAACGCCGCCGCGCCCGGCACCAGGGTGGTCAGCACATAGGCCGTGTAACTGGTCGGCACCGAGGCCAGCGAACGGGCTCCCCCGGCGTTCATGCCCGCGATGATGATCATCACCAGGCAGCGCGGCAGGAGTTCGGCGGTATGCAGAAAGAGCCAGGCCGCCAGACCCCACGTGCATCCGGCCAGGACCACTCCGGCGAAGAAAGCCCGCCGCCACGGGCCCAGCTCGTCGTCCGGACGGGTCTGCCGCATGAAGGCCCGGTTCAGGCTCACCCGCGCGGCGGTGACCACCGTGATGCCCGCCAGCCAACCCAAGGACATCCGGAGCGGGAAATAGGTCCACACTCCCGCCACCAGCACCACCGCGAGGATGAAATTGGAAAACAATCCAAAACCCGCCGAACGGTAGAGCAGCCGCGTCATCTCCGCCTCGACGCGGTGCGCGATGTCATCGCGGCCGGCGCCAGCGCTTCGGCGGACTGCTTGCGGAGAGGTCACAACGGAAAAGAAGCCACAGCGTCAGTCCCGCTCGCAAGGGAATTCTCCCCCCGTGCGACCGTTTGGGCGCCAGTCCGCCCGCCCATGAATAACACCTACTACCGGCGTGTTGCAGAAACCCCCTAGCGGCGCAGCTCCACGACATCACCGGATTCCAGTCGCTGGCCGGCCGCTTCCGCCTTTCGCAGATCCGCCGGGATCATCCGGCCGGCCCGGAATATCTTTGCCCCCCCCTTAGTCCGCCGCCGGGGCTGCCCGCCGATGCCGCGGTGTAAAGTTGCAGGCCTTGCTGCCACGGCAGTGCCGTCGTGGTGCCGCTCGCCGCGTCGACGACAACCACCGTGCCAGCCCGGGCCAGTTTCGCCGCCGCGTCCAGTGACAAATCCTTCATTTCACCCGACGAATTCACCGCGGCCGCGGCTATCCGCCCGGTTGTCGCGACCGTCGCCACGGTCACCTTGCCCGCCGTCTTGACGCCGGTGGCCGCAACCGCCCCGACCGCCGCCACGGTCGCCCCGACCAGAAGACAGCCGCTGCCGGCCAGAACAAAAAAGATGCCGAGGGTCGCGCTGGCGAGCCTCACGTCGACAATCCGCCGGCAATGTATTGCCGCAGCGACTCCGCCTCGGCGCGGTGCGCATTGGCCACCCAGCGCGAGACATCGCCGATCGAAATCAAGCCCAGCAGCTGGCCGCCGGACGTGACCGGCAGGTGCCGGCAGCGCCGCTCGGCGAAGATATCCATGACCTGCTGCACCGTCGTGTCCGATTCGATCGTCAGCACATTGGCCGACATGACCTGCGTGATCGGCGTTGTCCGCGGGTTGAGTTCGGCCGAGATGACACGGGTGAGCGCATCGCGCTCGGTAAAGATGCCGGCCAGTTTCGCGCCATCCATGACGAGTACCGAGCCGATCTTGTGGTGGTTCATTTCCTTGACGGCTTCCGCCACGGTCACCGTGGACGGCACGGTGCGCAAAGCACGGCCCTTGCCTTCCAATAAGGCGGAGATGGAGGTATTCATGGGGTATTTGTGGACGTAGTATACGCGTCGGCCCGCGCGCCTCAATCGCAAATTCCGACGGACTATTTCCGAAAAAGCTGGTCGAGTGCGCCCAGGCTCTTGAGCGGCGCACCCTTCGCCGCCCGGGCCGAAGGGGCGACCGGCGCGGCGGCCTTGCCGGTTCCCGCGGCCGGCGCGGCCTGCTCCGCCAGCAGCCGTCCGAGCCGCACCACCGAAACCGGCTCCGCCGTGCCGAGTTCCTGGGCAAACAGGCTCACGCGCAATTCCTCCACGAGCCAGCGCAGGTCGCCGGCATCACCGGTCTTTTTCACCGCCGCCGCCAACGGCGCCAGTTCCTTCGCCCGCGACGCATCCTTGGCCGCATCGCGCTTCCAGCGCTCGGCCCGCACCTGCATGGCACGCAGGTAACGCGGCAGGTGCTGCACCCGCTCGAACGGCACCCGCCGCAGGAAATCCGGCGGCAGCAAGGCGGCGAGGTCCTCCGCCTGGCCAGGATAGGGCTGCGGGTGCGTCTCCAGCGCCAGCCGCAGCGTGAAAACGTCCTTCAGCCAGTCGCTGAGTTTCGGCACCAGCCCGCGCAGGTCGCGCTTCGCCGCCTCCAGTGTCCTGGCAAAGGCCGTCCCGCGCAGGGGCTTCACTTCCCGGCCGCAGACCCACCGCCGGATTGATTCCAGGGCATCCTGCTGCAGCGCCTCGGGGGTCGTGAGGGTCACGGCCAGTGGGCCGAGCATCCGCAGCGCCTTGAGGTCCTTCTCCAGCCAGCCCAGGTCGAAGCGCAGCTGGGTCTCGAAAAGTTTCGCCAACCCGGCCCGCGTGGCGCCCGCCGCCTCCTCCGGCGTGGCGAACAGCCGCACGGCGACGCCCGCCGCCAACGCCTTCAGGCCGGGATGGGCCAGCACCGGCACGCCGTTATGTTCGCTGACGATGATCTTTTCCGGCAGGTCGCCGAATTTCCATTCCGTGGCCGGCTCGCTTTCCCACTTCGCCCGGGCCGCCCGCCAGCCCGTGTTGTCCCCCGTCGCCGCCTGTCTGCTGACATCCCGCGACCGGCTGTGCAGCTGCGCCTGGATCTCCGTCAGGTCGCGGCTCGCGCCCACCACCTTGTCCTTCGCGTCCACCACCTCGACCCGCACCCGCAGATGGTCGGGCAGAGGCTTATCGCGCCACAACGCCGGGTCGATCCGCACGCCGAGCCGGGGGGCCAGCAATTCCGCCAGCGCCTCCGCCAGGGTCGGCGGGTTGGCCCGCGCGCGAAGCAACGCGAGGTCGCGGGTCAGCGTTTGCGCCGTCTCAGCCAGGGGAATCAGGCCGCGGCGCTGCTCCTTCGGCAGGGCCTTCAGCATCAGTTCCACCTTCTCGTTCAGGTGTCCTGGCACGGCCCAGTCGAGCGCGGCGGCGGTCAGGGCCTCAGCCTCGGCCAGCGTCACGCGCACAGTGACGCCGTCGCTCTCCTGCCCCGGCTGATAGGCATAGGCCAGCGGCAGCACCCGGTTGTCCACAGGCAGGGCGGCGGGAAACGCTGCGGGATCGTGCTCGAGTTCGGCGGGCGGCCGCAGGTCGTCCTCGGTCATGAACAGGAACCTCGGCTTCGTGGTCTGCTGGTGCCGCACGAAGTCCACCAGCTCGCCCACCGCCGAGACGCCGGTAATCTGCCGTGCGTAGAACAGATACACCGCCTCGTCGAGGTTGATGTACCCAGCGCTGCGCGTGCGGGTGAGGATCGTCTCGGTCTGCTCGCGCATCCGGCGGTTGTGCGCGAGGAAATCGAACGGCCAGGTGATCGTGTCGCCAACGAAACCCTCGCGGATGAAGATCTCCGTCGCGTGCGCCGGGTTGATCTTGCCGTAGCTGGCCGAGCGCGTCTCCAGTTCGAGATTGTAGAGCCGGCGGCGCTCCTTCACGAGCACGCGACCGGCCTCGGCGTTCCAAAACGGCTCGCTGTGCGCGATGCGGAGCAGGTGCGCGCCAAGATCGAGCACCCAGTGCGGATCGATGCGCGCGCAGGTGCGGGCATACACGCGCGCCGTCTCCATGATTTCGGCCGCCATGAGCCATTTCGCCACCTTGGGCCTGGCGGTTGCCTTGCCTGGTGGAATGTGGCCCGCGGGCGCGTTTTTCTTCTGCTCCTTCCGCTCAAACAACGCCGAGCCCGGAAATACGTCCACCCGCCGGTCGTGCGCGGCATGATAGTCGCCCTCGTCCGTCCGGATGGCGATGTTGCCGAGCAGGCCGGCGAGGATGGAGCAATGGATCGCCCCGTAGGCCGGCGTGCCAGGTGCGAGCTTCACGTCCCGCCATTGCTTCACGCCGTCATAGATCGAGGTCCAGGCCAAGCCCTCACGTTCGCGAAGCGTTTCCTCGAGCTGGGCATACACATCGCGCCACTCGCGCATTCGCAGGAACGACAGGAAATGCGTCGCGCAGAACTTCCGCAGCTTGCCGAGCGTCATCCGCTCGAATTCGTCATGGTAGTCCTCCCAGATGGCGAGGAGGGTCAGAAAATCGGAATCCGGGTGATTGAACCGCCGGTGCGCCGCATCCGCCTTCTCCCGCAGGTCCAGCGGCCGTTCGCGCGGATCCTGGATGCTCAGGGCCGACGCGATGATGAGCACCTCGCGCAGCGCCTTCTCATGGCGTGCCTGCAGAATCATCCGGCCGACCGTCGGATCAACCGGCAGGTGGGCCAGCTCGCGGCCGAGATCGGTCAACACGCCCGCGTCGTCGAGTGCGCCGAGTTCGTGCAACAGCGCATAGCCGGCGCGGATGCCCTTGGCCGGCGGGGCGTTCAAGAACGGGAACTCCTCGATGTCGCCCAGGCCGAACGCCTTCATGCGCAGGATGACGTCGGCCAGGTTGCTGCGCTGGATTTCCGGCTGGGTGAACCGCGGACGGTCGAGGTAGTCCTGCTCGGAGAACAACCGGATGCAGACGCCATCGCTGACGCGGCCGCACCGGCCCTTGCGCTGGTCGGCACTGCTCTGCGAGACCGGCTCGACCGGCAGCCGGCGCGTGCGGCTCTGCGGCGTGTAGCGGCTCATCCGGGCCAGCCCCGTGTCGATGACGAACCGGATGCCGGGGATGGTCAGCGAGGTCTCGGCGATGTTGGTCGCGACGATCACCTTCCGCTGCGGCGAGGGCGAAAACACGCGCTGCTGCTCGGCGTTCGTCAGCCGGCCGAAGAGCGGCACCACCTCGACCCGCGGAAACCGGCGGCCGTCGATCAGGTCGCGCGCCTCGCGGATGTCCCGCTCCGTCGGCAGGAAGACTAGCACGTCCCCCTGCGAGCTATCGTGCAGCACCCGTTCGACCGCCTCGACCGCCGCATCGATGTAGGTGAGTTCGCCGCGATCGCCCATCTCATCCAGCGGCGAGTAGATCACCTCCACCGGAAAAACCCGCCCCGAGACCTCGATGATGGGCGCGCCGTCAAAGGCCTTGGAAAAGGCCTCGGTGTCGATTGTCGCCGACGTGATGATGATCTTCAGCCTGGGCCGCTCCCACCGCAGGCGGCGGAGATGCCCGAGGATGAAGTCGATGTTGAGCGAGCGCTCGTGCGCCTCGTCCACGATGATG
>CAZZDB010000066.1:0-18710 GCA_964652485.1 uncultured Oleiharenicola sp. | reverse complement strand
ACGAGGCCTTCGGCGCCCAGATCGTGCGCCGCGCCATCGAGCACCCCATCCGCGCACTCTGCGCGAACGCGGGCGTCGACGGTGGCGTCGTGGTCAAGGAGGTCCTCGCCTCCAAGGGCAACATCGGCTTCAACGTGGCCACCGACCAGTTCGAGGACCTCGTGAAAGCCGGCGTGGTTGACCCGACGAAGGTCACCCGCACCGCGCTCCAGAACGCGGCCTCGATCGCCGGCCTGCTCCTGACGACCGAGTGCATGATCACCGACCTCCCCGAGAAGGACAAAGCTCCTGCCGGCGGTGGCGGCGGTGGTGGTGGCGGCATGGGCGGCATGGACTACTGAGTCCGAGCCATCTGTTCCGATTCAAACTCTCAAGGCGCGCTCTCAGGAGCGCGCCTTTTTTATGCCACCTTCTTGACGGGCGGAGCTCGGCGAACCAACATGTTTGGTCACTTTCAATCGCAACTGCCCGGGCCAGGGCGCTCATGGAGATCACGCTTATGGCCCCACGCAATGGTTCGATTCGCTGGCTGGCAGTCGCCGGTCGTTTGGCTTTGGTCACATGCTTGCTGGGCGGCGCAGCCGCGTTTCTCTTGGCGGCCGAGGACCCAGCCGGCACGGCGGAAGCGGCGGAGCACATCGACGCCCTGCGCGCCGAGATCGCCCGCCACGACGAGCTGTATTTCAAGAAAGCCGCGCCGGTCATCAGCGACGCCGACTACGATCAGCTGAAACGCGAGTTGGCGGCGTTGGAGAAAGCCCATCCCGACCTCGGGCGCGGCGGACCGGCGATGGGCGACGACCGGTCGGACCTGTTCCCTTCCGCCCGTCATCGTCAGCGGATGCTGAGCCTGAACAAGAGCTATACGGAGGCGGAACTGAGGGCCTTTGATGCCCGGCTGAGCCGGCAACTGGGAACCAAGGAACTCGAGTATGTGGTCGAGCCGAAATTCGACGGCTTGGCCATCAGCGTGACGTTCGAGAAAGGCCGGTTGGTCCGGGCGGTCACCCGGGGCAATGGTGACGAAGGCGATGATGTCACGGCGAATGTGCTCACCATCCGCACCCTGCCGCGAATCTTGCGCGAGAAAACGGAGGAAGGGGCACCGAATCCGATTCCCGAGGTGATCGAGTTGCGCGGCGAGATCTATATCGGTTTCGCCGAGTTCATCCGCATCAATCGCGAGCGGGTTAACGCCGGCGAGGCGCCGTTCGCCAATCCGCGCAATCTGGCCGCAGGCACACTGAAACAGCTCGATGCCAGGGAAACCGCCCAGCGCCGGCTGGAGATCGTCTTCTATGGTCACGGCGCCTACGAACCAGCCGGAGCGGGTCCCGACTCGCAGACGGACTTGCTGCAGCGATTGCGCGCCTGGGGACTGCCGACGGTCGAGAATCCCCGAGTGGTGCAAGGGCCGGACGCCATGTGGCAGGCGGTGCAGGCCATCGGCCGCGAGCGGGCGGGTTATCCGTTTCCGACCGATGGTGCGGTGGTGAAATTGAATGATTGTGCGCTCCAAAGACGGCTGGGAGAGACCAGTCAGGCTCCGCTCTGGGCGATGGCCTTTAAGTTCGCGCCTGAACGGATGGAAACCCAGATCAAGGCGATCACCTGGCAAGTAGGGCGGACCGGCGTGCTGACGCCGGTGGCCGAACTGACGCCGGTGCAACTCGGCGGCTCCACGGTCGCGCGCGCCTCGCTCTACAATCGCGACGAGATTGCGCGCCGGGATATCCGGGTGGGCGATTTCGTCTTCGTGGAGAAAGCCGGCGAGATCATCCCGGCGATCACCGGGGTCGACCTGAGCCGGCGCCCGGAGGACTCGAAGGCTTACGCTTTCCCGACGACCTGCCCGGAATGTCGAACCGCATTGGTTAAGCTCAATGGCGGAGTCATCGTGCGCTGTCCGAATCCCGTCTGTCCTGCCCAGGTGAAGCGCCGCATCGAGCATTTCGCGTCGGATGCGGGAGTGGATATTCCCGGGCTCGGCCCGGCGCTGATTGCCAGGCTCGTGGACCAGGGCTGGGTCAAGAATGTCGACGATCTCTACCGGTTACGACGGGAGGAATTGCTTACGCTGGGGACCAATGTGGAGAAATCCACGGACCGGCTGCTCGCCGCGATCGAGCGGAGCAAACGAGCGGAGCTGTGGCGGGTTATCAACGGGCTGGGAATTCCGCAGGTGGGGGAAAGGACCGCGCGGGACCTGGCCCGGCGCTTTCGCGGGCTCGACGCGCTGGCCCGGGCCGAACGAAAGGATTTTCTTTCGTGGGCCGGCCCGCGGATGGGCGAAGCGACTATATCCGCAATTCCGGCGTATTTCGCACAGCCAGAAAACCGGGCGCTGGTGGCGTCGTTGCTGGACGCGGGGATGCATCCGCCGGCGCCGAAACCGGAATCGGCCGGCAATCTGCCATTGGCCGGAAAGGTATTCGTGCTCACGGGCAGCTTGCCGCATCTCACCCGCGCCGAGGCGACCGCCAAGATCACGGCAGCGGGCGGCACGGTAACCGCCACGGTGGGCCGCAAGACCGATTATGTTGTGACGGGTGAGGGCAGTGGAGCTAAACTCGAGGCCGCCCGGTCGCTGGGTGTGCCGGTGATCGACGAGGCTCGGCTTAATCGATTGCTCTCCCAGGACTGAGAAGTTGTTCCCCGTGGCTGTAAGGGCTGGGTTGCGCTGTTTGATGCGCCGGCTAGCGGGCGCCCGAGCAATCGAGCCCGGCGAGGCTGCTCGTCCGGCGGCTTCAGCGCCGGTGCTCTACGGTTGGTATGAATGACCGCTTGTTTTTCGCACCTCAACGCATTGCATGGCAGTTTCCAACGCATGAAACATTCCTGGTCTTGTATCGCCCTCTTTTCGGTCGTGGTCACCGGCCTGCTAGCCGCTGATGACCTGCCGGCGTTGAAGGACCTTTTTGCCGGCAAGTTCCTCATCGGCACGGCCATCGGTGCGGACGTGGTGATGCAGCCCGGTCACCCGCTGCGCCCGCTGATGGAAAAACACTTCAACGCAATCACTCCGGGCAACCTTCTCAAGTGGGGTCCCTATAACCCGCAACCGGGCGAATACAACGAGGCGGCCGCCGAGGCCTACTTTGCCTACGGCCGGGCCAACAAGCAGTATATCGTCGGTCACTGCCTGTTCTGGCACAACCAGACCGCCCGCTGGGTGTTTGACGACGGCAAGGGCGGCCAGGCTTCCCGCGAACTGCTGCTGCAGCGCATGCGGGAGCGCGTGCGCCATGTCGCCAAGCTCTACGGCGACCGGACCGACGCCTGGGACGTCGTCAACGAAACTTACCTTGACGACGGTACCCTGCGCATCAGCCCGTTCACGCGCATCCTCGGGCCCGATTTCGTGGGCGAGGCGTTCCGCATCGCACAGGAGGAGCTACCGGCCACGGTCAAACTGATCTATAACGACTACAACATGGAGGCACCGGCGAAAATAGAGTCCGTTGTGAAGATGATCCACGACCTGCGCGCCAGGGGCTTGCGCATCGATGCGGTCGGATCGCAGGCGCACTGGCGGCTCGCGACCCCGACCATCGCGGAGATCGAGCACAGCATCGTCGCGCTCCATGACGCCGGCGTGAAGGTGCACTTCACCGAACTCGATATCGAGGTACTACCCCGCAATGTGAGCGGTGCCGAGGTCACCGCCCGAGCCGCGCCTACGGCGGAGAACAATCCCTACGCCGCCGGCCTGCCGCCGGAGATCCAAGCGAAGCTTGCGAAGCGGTACGCCGATATCTTTGCGCTGTTCCTCAAGCATGCCGACGCCATCGATCGGGTGACGTTCTGGGGCGTGACGGACGGCGACTCCTGGCTCAACAACTGGCCCGTGCGCGGCCGCACCAACCATCCCTTGCTCTTCGACCGCGCCGGCCGGCCCAAGCCTGCGTTCCACGCCGTTGCCGCCGCCGCCAAGAAGTGACTGCGCCCGGGGAAAGTTGATGGCCGGAAAGCACCAGGCCCACAGAGCTGTGGCCAGCAGTCACCGGCCGGACTTTCGCCATCAATGGCGAGGGGATCGGATCTGACCCTCAGTGGCATAAACATGGTGCGGCTTGTCATTTCTCATCACTGAGGTTTTATTTGTTACACCCCATGTCCCCCATGAACGCTTCCGACCGATCATCGTGTCTGGTGAAATCAATCCGCCTGCTCCTGACGCTGGGCTTGCCGACTGCGGCTTTGGCCCAGACGGCAAATCTCACGGTCAATGCGACATCCACCGTGCGCACCGTCGACGAGCGCGTCTTCGGCGTGAACTCGGTGATGTGGGACGGCAATACCAACACCGCGCAGACCATCTCGATGGTGCAGGCGGCGGGGATCCGCATGATCCGCATGCCGGGCGGATCGAATTCGGATACGTACCATTGGCGCGTCAATAAGAGTGAAGGTGCGGTGACTAACGGTGTACTCAATACCTGGACATGGAAAGATGCTGGCGGGGTAACAGGCTTTGGCAGTTTCATTAATCTGTTCACGAACGCCAGCGCGCAGCCGATGATCACGGTGAATTACGGTTCTGGCACTCCGCAGGAAGCCGCGGGACTGGTCGCGTATCTTAACGCCAGCGTCGGATCCAGCGTCGCCATCGGGGGATTTGATGGACCGGCCGACAACTTCGCGATGCAGAATTCCGGCTATTGGGCGGCAGTGCGCGCCGGTTCGCCTCTGGCCACAGACGACGGGATGAATTTTCTCCGCATCGGTCGCACGAGCCCGGTCGGCGCCGAATATTTCGAGATCGGCAACGAATGTTACGGTAGCTGGGAGTACGATCAACAGGCCGTCGCGCACGATCCGACGACCTACGCGAACCGGGTTCAGCAATACATCACCGCGATGAAGGCAGTGGATCCGACGATCAAGATTGGCGTCGTCGTGGTCACGAGTCCTGAGAACAAGAACTACAATAACTGGACGCCCACGATGCTGGCTCAGTTGAAGACGTTGGGCGTCACACCGGATTTCGTGATTTACCACCTTTATCCGCAGGCCCCCTTTGCGGAGTCGGACGCGGCCTTGCTCCAAGTTTCAGATTCCGGCTCCAACAGCTGGGGGAGCATTGCGACCGATCTGCGTGCGCAGGTGAACACCAATCTCGGAGCCACCGTGGGCGCAGGAGTGGAAATCATCGTGACGGAAAACAACTGCGTCTATGCGCAACCCGGCAAGCAAAGCACCAACCTCGTCAACGGTCTCTATCTGGCGGACAATGTGGGGAACCTGATGCAGACGGAGATCAACGGGTACATGTGGTGGGCGCTGCGCAACGGTACGCCCACCATTAATAACGCTGGGGTGGCCTTGGATGGCAACATGAGCTCCTCATTGTATGGCTGGCGCCTTTTCGGGGACTATGGCATGCTATCGAGCGTGTCCAGCCTGACGGGGGAAACCACCGCCTACGACGCATATCCGACCTACTACACGATGAAGCTGCTGTCGAATTTCGCGCGCGGCGGCGACACCGTGGTGAAGGCGACCAGCGACAACACCTTGCTGTCGGTTTATGCCGCCAAGAGTTCCACTGGCACCGTGCGCCTGCTGGTGATCAACAAGGATCCGGGCAAGACCTTCAACGCCAGCGTCGCGTTGCAGAATTACACGCCCCCGGCGTCGGCCAGCGTCTACACCTACGGCATTACGCAGGACAATGCCGCCAAGTCCGGCAGCGGTTCGACGGATATCGCGACGTCCTTTCTGACCATTTCGGGAGCGACGTTCTCGGCATCGTTTGCACCGTATTCCGCCACGGTCATTTCACTGGACGGGAAGACCGATCCTTCGGCCCCGACCACTCCATCCACTCCCAGCACGCCCTCAACGCCGACCACGCCGACCACACCCTCAACGCCAGCGTCAAGCGGCGGTGGAGGAGGGGGCGGTGGGGGGGCCATCAGCGAATGGTTCGTAGCCGCGCTGGCCCTGCTGGCTTTCGCCCGGTGGCAGAGCAAGCGGTGAGGGGAGGTAGCGGGTTCGACGGTTCTTGGCTTCCGTCGGACGGCGACCCCTGCTTTCCTGCCCGATCATGGAAGTAATCTTTCTCGGCACGGGTACGTCGCAAGGAGTGCCGATGATCGCGTGTCATTGCGACGTCTGCACCAGCCTGGATCCGCGCAATCGGCGCACGCGGTCGGGCCTTCACGTGGTGATGGACGGCCTCCATGTCCAGGTGGACGCCGCGCCGGAATTCCGGCTCCAGTGCATCCGCGAGGGGATTGAGAAAATGGACTTCTTCATTCTGACGCACGGGCATTCCGACCATGTCATGGGCATGGATGACCTCCGGCGGTTCTGTGATTTGATCGGAGGCAAGGCACTGACGGTCTACACGACCGATGAGGGGATGCACCGTGTGCTCTCGATTTTCCCCTACGCGATCGTCGAACGGCCGGTGTCGACGGGCTACGCCGCTTTCAAGCTACTGCAGATGCCACCGGTGCTTGAGCTGCCGCAGGGCACCATCCGCTCTGCGTTGCTGCCCCACGGCGGCATCAACACGCTCGGCTTGGTTTTCGAAGAAAAGTCTTCGGGCAGGAAATTTGCCTACTACAACGACTGCAAGCGCATCCCACGCGAGGCGGTGGCCTTGGCGAAGGGCGCCGATGTGGTCGTGCTGGATGGTCTGCGGGTCGAGCCGCATCCCACCCACATGAACATCGAGGAAGCCTGCGCGGCAGCCGCCGAGATCGGCGCCCCGACCAGCTATCTGACCCATTTAACCCATCGCATCGAGCACGGGGAGTGGAGCAACAAGCTCCCGGCCGGTGTGTTGCTGGCCTATGACGGCCTGCGGCTGAAGCTCTAGGGAAGGTGTGTTCGAATTATGACAAAAGCGTGGAATAGAGCTTGATTTAATTCATACTAAATCAATGTAGTATCCGAAACTAGCCTATGAAACTCTCCAAACGCGGCGAATACGCCCTTCGTTCCCTGATCAACCTTGGCATTGCGGCCAAGGTGGGGCGACCGCTCTTGCGGGTGACCGAGCTGGCCAAGGCGGAGGACCTTCCCGTGAAGTTCCTCGAGCAAGTGATGCAGCAGTTGCGCGAAGCGGGCCACGTGCAGAGTGAGCGCGGCAAGCACGGTGGCTACCGGTTGGCCAAGGCGGCCAGCGGCATCCATATCGGCGAGATCGTCCGGCTGATCGACGGACCGCTGGCGCCGATCGGCTGCGTGAGCCAAACGGCTTACGAACCGTGCAATTGCCCCGACCAGGAGCACTGCGGCCTGCGGATGCTCATGCTCGACGTGCGCAACGCCATCGCTGCCATTCTCGACCGCTATACGCTGGCGGACGTTGTCGAGGTGACCACGCGCAAGATGGTCACCAGCGGCCGTCCGTTGCCGTTCAGTGTGCCGGCCGGGGCCGCTGGGACCGGGGCCGCCCGGCCGAAAAATCGCGCGGGCCGCCCCCGCGTTCCCCTTACCAGCCCTACCGAGGGCGTCATCCATCAACTCCTAGGAGATTACGCCATATGAGCGAGACCGTCCTTCCGTCCCAATCCGACCCCCAGCCTGACTGGGTGCGCCTCGTGCAGCAAAAGGTCGAGTCCCTGAGTTACGGGGTCGTCCAACTCGTCGTTCATGACGGTCGCGTCACCCAGATCGAACGCACCGAGAAAACCCGGCTTAAGCCCGGTGTCCGAAAATCGGACGCCGACTGAACTTTCTGCCCACCACTGCACAGTGGAGGCCGACCCGCCATCACCCTCACCACGCCTGACCCGACCCCGGGAAGCATTGCATCAGACCTCCAGACCGTTCCCATGAATCATTCCTTCGTCCGCCAACTGACCCCGGCGCTTGCCGCACTGGTGTCCCTTTCCGCCCTCGCGCCCCGGCTCCCGGCCGCCGAGAGCGACGACCTGCAGCAGCTCCGCGAGCAGATCCACGCTCTCGAGCAGAAACTCCTCGTTCTCGAACGCAAGCAGGAGATCAAGGACGAGGCCGCCGCCGCCGCGGCCCCGACCCTGCCCAAGATCACCATCAACGACAAGGGCTTCACGCTGGCCTCCGCCGACGGCGCCAACTCCATCAAGCTGCGCGGTCTCGTGCAGTTCGACTCCCGGATCTTCACTGGCGACAATGGCTTGGTGAACAACTCGTTCTTGCTGCGTCGCGCGCGCCTCATCACCGAGGGGACGTTCGCCAAGAACTTCTCCTTCCAGCTCGTGCCCGAGTTCGGTGGCGGCAGCGCCACGGCCGCCACGGCGGTCAGCATCCTCGATGCGAACGTTGGGGTGACGGTCGACAAGGCGCTGCAGTTCAAGTTCGGCAAGTTCAAGTATCCGGTCGGACTTGAATTGCTCCAATCCGACTCGTGGACCTTCTTCGACGAGCGCTCGCTCGTCACCAATCTGGTGCCAAACCGGGACATCGGCGCACAGGTTTCGGGCGACTTGTTTGACGGCACCTTGAATTATATCGCGGGTGTGTTCAACGGCGTCGCCGACGGCGCGAGTTCGACCAACGCCGACTTCGACAACGAGAAGGACGTCGTGGGGCGCCTTTTCGCCACTCCGTTCAAGAATGTCGCCGGCTCTCCGCTCCAGGGTCTGTCCTTTGGTATTGCCGCCAGCATCGGCCGGGAAAAAACCGCGTCGGGCCACACCGCCGGCTACAAGACGGACGGTCAGCAGACCTTTTTCAGCTATGCCAGCACGACCATCAACGATGGTCCGAACTGGCGCCTCTCGCCGCAGCTCGACTATCGCAACGGCCCCTTTGGTGCCATCGGTGAATATGTTGTCTCCACGGTCAATGTTCGCCCGAGTGCCACCGGCAAAAAGGCCGAACTGCAGAACAAGGCCTGGCAGCTCGGCGCCGGATATGTGCTCACGGGTGAGGATTCGTCCTTCACCGGTGTCACACCGCGGGCGAACTTCGACTTCGCCAACGGCACTTGGGGTGCGTTTGAAGTCACCGCCCGCTATGCCGACCTGAAGATCGATGATGCAACGTTCCCGGTTTACGCGTCCGCCTCGACCAACGCCGACGAGGCCACGTCCTACGGCCTCGGCCTGAACTGGTATCTGAGCAAGACGGTTGCCCTCAAGCTCGACTACCTGCAGACGAAATTCGATTTCGCCCCGGGAGCGCCGGCGGTCTCCGCCACCCCGCTTCTGCGTCAGGACGAAAAGGCGATCATCACCCGCTTCCAAGTCTCCTTCTAAACCGACCAACTTCATGAATCTCAAAATCTCTGTCCTTTCGCTTTTTGCCCTCGCGGCCACGGCGCTCGCCTCCGCCAAGACCGTCGAGCTGCTCAACGTCTCCTACGATCCGACGCGCGAGCTCTACGCCGACTACAACAAGGCCTTCGCCACCTACTGGAAGGCGAAGACCGGCGACGACGTTGTCGTCAAGCAGTCACACGGCGGCTCGGGCAAGCAGGCGCGCGGCGTCATCGACGGCTTGCAGGCCGACGTCGTCACCCTCGCCCTTGCGGCTGACGTCGACGCGCTCTATGACGTGGCCAAGCTGCTCCCGCAGGGCTGGCAAAAGCGCCTGCCGAACAATTCCACGCCCTACACCAGCACCATCGTGTTCCTCGTCCGCAAGGGCAACCCGAAGGGCATCAAGGATTGGGACGACATCGTGAAGCCGGGAATCGGCATCGTCGTGGCCAACCCGAAGACCTCGGGGGGGGCGCGCTGGGCCTACCTGTCCGGCTGGGGCTACGCGCAGAAGAAATGGGGCAGCGAGGAAAAGGCCAAGGCCTTCACCACCGCTCTTTACAAGAATGTGCCGGTGCTCGACTCCGGGGCACGGGGCGCCACCACGACCTTCGTCCAGCGGGAGATTGGTGACGTGTTGCTGACCTGGGAAAACGAGGCTTTCCTTGCGTTGAAGGAATTTGGTGCCGACAAGTTCGAGATTGTCGTGCCGTCCGTCAGCATCTTGGCTGAGCCGACGGTCAGCGTCGTGGACAAGGTCGCACGAAAGAAGGGAACGGAGGCGGTGGCCAAGGCCTATCTGGAGTATCTCTATTCCGACGAAGGCCAGGAGATCGCCGCGCGTAACTTCTACCGGCCGCGCAACGCGGCCGTGGCGGCGAAATACGCCGTCAACTTTGCCAAGGTCGATCTCTTCACGATCGACGAGGTCTTCGGCGGCTGGACCAAAGCCCAGAAGACCCACTTCGCCGACGGCGGCGTGTTCGACCAGATCACCACGAAGTAACTCCTTCTCCCGACCTGGCCCGCGCCACCTGGCGACCGGCGCGCGGGCCAGCGTCTGGATTCCAACCCACTCCGCCTGTGAACTCTCTCCGTTCCTCCCGGTTCGTCGCGGTCGCCCGCGCCTTGCCCTCTAGAGCCAATCTTACGTTGACCGCCGCCTTCGGCGAACAGCTGGCTGCGCTTTACACGCTCGCTGAACGATCCCGGTTCGTGTTCGGCTCGCCGCTCGGCTCCTTCGCCGTCGAATCGCGCTCGTTCCACCTGCCACGCTTCGTCTATTTCGGACCCCATACCTCCGACGCCTCGCTTCGTTTGGCGTTCACGGCGGGGCTCGACCACCGGGATCTGCGCAGCACGCTGGCGCTGCTGCACCTGGTGGAGCAACTCGCGCTCAAGCCCGACATCGGCCAGGGTCTGAACCTGTCGTTCTTCCCGTTGGTCGATGTCCTGGGCTTGGCCGGGCTTTCCCCCGACCGGGCGCTGGCCTCGGCTCACTGGAGCCGCCGCCGCGAGCCGGAGCTCACGCTGCTGGAACAGGACGCCCGGTTGACGGGCTACCACGGCTTTGTGCGCCTCGAGACCGTACCGGACCAGGACGTAGCCACCGTGCAACTGCGCTTCGCGGCCAACGACAACCCGACCCCGGACGTGGAACTGATTTCCTCCGAGGATTTCGAGCCCTATCCGGTGCGCTGGGAGGCCGGCACGGAACTTCATCCCGCCGACGGCCCGCTCTCCGTCGCCGACGATCTGCCAATCCGGCCCTTCGAGCTCACGCTCCGCCTGCCCGCGTCCTGGCCGCCGGAGCTCTATCGTGAGGCCGCGGCCTCTATTCTCAAGCGCTTCATCATCCGCTACCGGGGCTTCATCGCCTACGGCCAGCATCTTTGACTTTCCCGTCTTCCTTCATGAATCATTTTGGCAAGATCCTGCTCGCCCTGGCCCTGGCCGGTGGCGCGCAACCTGGTGTCGCCGAGACGATCCTCCTCAACGCTTCCTATGACGTCACCCGCGAGTTCTACAAGGAATACAACCCCGTATTCATTGCCCATTGGCAAGCCGTCGCGGGTGAAACCCTCGCGGTCAACCAGTCGCACGGCGGCTCCTCCAAGCAGGTTCGCTCCGTGATCGACGGGCTGCCGGCCGACGTCGTGACGATGAACGGCGTGCCCGACATCGACCAGCTGGCCAAGGTCAACCTCGTCCCGGCCGATTGGGCGAAGCGCCTGCCGAACGACAGCGTGCCCTATACGTCCACCATCCTCTTCGTCGTCCGCAAGGGCAACCCGAAGGGCATCCGGGATTGGTCTGACCTCACGCGGCCGGGCGTCTCTGTCATCATTCCCAACCCGAAGACCTCGGGCAACGGCCGTTACAGCTACCTCGCCGCCTGGATCTATGCGCTCCATCGGCCCGGTGGCAGCGACGCGACCGCGCGCGAGTTCGTGCAGAAGGTGTTCCGCAACGTACCCGTGCTCGATACCGGCGGCCGAGGGGCGACAACGACCTTCGCCCAGCGGGGTATCGGCGATGTGCTCCTGACCTTCGAAAATGAAACCGCGCTTCTCCTCAAGGAGTCCGGCCCCGATGCCGTCGAGATCGTGGTCCCCAGCGCGAGCATCCGCGCGGAAAATCCCGTGGTATGGGTCGACAAGGTGGTAAACAAGAAAGGCACGGCGAAGGCGGCCAAGGCCTATCTGGAATACCTCTACAGCCGGGAGGGCCAGGACCTCGCGGCCAAGTATTATTTCCGCCCCGTCGACCCGCAGGCGCTCGCCAAGTATCCGGGCCGCTTTCCCGACATCCCACTCGCCTCCGTGCCCGCGGTCTTCGGTAGCTGGAGCAAGGCACAGCAGGTCCATTTCGCTGATGGTGGTGTCTTCGACCAGATCTACCAGAAATAGACCGCGATGGTCATGCCTCACACCGACCCGGAAGAACCGCGCTATCCGCACAAGCTGAGGCGGCTTTACTGGCCTTTTTTGGCGTTGGCCGAGGTGTGCCGCGAGGTGGTTGGCACGGTGGCCGGTTCCTTCGAGGTGGAGGAGAAGCGCTACACCATTCCGCGCTTTGTCTTCCACGGGCCGGCCACAGGCATGCCCCCGATCCGGTTGGGCCTGTTCGCGCTGGTGCATGGCGATGAACCCGCCGGCGCCCTTGGCCTCCAACGTCTGCTCCAATCACTCGCGGACGACCCGTCGCCGGCGCGCGGCTACGAGCTGACCCTCTACCCACTATGCAATCCGACTGGCTACGAGGACGGTTCCCGGTGCAACCGCGGTGGTTTCGACCTGAACCGCGAATTCTGGCGCGGTTCCGTCCAACCCGAGATCGCGATTCTCGAGGACCAACTGCGGCAGCGGCAATTCGACGGGATCATCGCCTTGCACGCCGATGACACCAGTGACGGCCTTTACGGCTACACCCAGGGCCGGGTGCTGAACGAGAACCTGCTGATCCCCGCACTCCGGGCGTCGCAACACGTGCTGCCGGTCAACCCGGGTCCGGTCATCGATGGGTTTCCGGCCGAGGAGGGTATCGTGGAGGACTGCTATCAGGGCATCCTCGCCCCGCCGCCGGATCAGCGGCCCCGACCCTTCGAGATCATCTTCGAGACCCCGGCGGCCGCGCCGATGACACAGCAAGTTGAAGCAATCAGTTGCGCCCTGTGCTCCGTCCTGACAGAGTATCGGGAATTCATCGCCCAAGGCGTCAACCTGTGAGCTCCACGGCCATCACTCTACCACGCTTCCGTCGCCGCGTTCTGCCCGGCTTCGGGCTTTCGCTGGGTTTCACCCTGGCTTACCTCGGTCTGATCGTGTTGATCCCGCTGGCGGCGGCTTTCATCAAGACGGCGGGCTTGAGCTGGGCGGACTTCGTCGCGGCCGTGACCGCGCCGCGGGTCATGGCCTCCTACCGGGTGAGCTTCGGTGTTTCGCTGATGGCGGCGCTCGTGAACGCCCTGTTTGGCGGGATCCTGGCTTGGGTCTTGGTACGTTATACTTTTCCCGGTCGCCGGGTGGTGGATGCGCTGGTCGACCTGCCGTTTGCGCTGCCCACCGCGGTCGCGGGCATCGCGCTGACGGCCATCTATGCGAAGAACGGCTGGGTGGGGCACTGGCTGGAGCCGCTTTGGGCCGGCGGCTTGCACCGGCTTGCGCTGCTGGTGCCGTGGGTGGACTGGGAGAACTGGCTGGGCCGCACGATCGCCTTCGACCGGCCGGGCATCTTTCTCGCCCTTACCTTTGTCGGCCTGCCTTTTGTCGTGCGCACGCTGCAGCCTGTACTGGCCGAACTCGAGCCGGAGCTTGAGGAAGCGGCGGCCACGCTCGGAGCCAACCGCTGGCAGACGATGACACGTGTCATTCTGCCGGAACTGATGCCCGCCCTGATTACCGGGTTCGCCCTGGCCTTTGCCCGGGCGCTCGGCGAATACGGTTCGGTGGTTTTCATCGCGGGCAACATGCCGATGCATAGCGAAATCACACCGCTGCTCATCATTACCAAGCTTGAGCAATACGACTATCGCGGTGCGACCGCCATCGCCGTCGTCATGCTGGTGGCATCCTTCGTCCTGTTGCTGCTCATTAACCTGCTTCAGAAATGGAGCCGTCGGTACTACCGCGTTTGAGTCATGGCATTGACCGCGACCTCCAAACTCGGCACCAAACCCCCGCCGGCCCGCGCGGTCGGGCCGCGCGTCATCCGCAATCCGGTGTGGGTGCGCGCAGTGTTCATGACGATCGCGCTGCTCTTTGTCGCCGGGTTTCTCGTGCTGCCGCTGGTGGCGGTGTTCACCGAGGCGCTGCGCAAGGGCCTTGGTGTCTATTTCCACTCATTCGCTGATCCCGACGCCCTGAGCGCCATCAAACTCACCCTGCTGACTTCGGCCATCGCCGTGCCGGCCAACCTGGTGTTTGGCGTGGCGGCGGCGTGGTGCATCGCGAAGTTCGACTTCCGGGGCAAGAGCCTGCTGATCACGCTCATCGATCTGCCGTTTGCGGTCTCGCCCGTCATCTCGGGTTTGATCTACGTGCTGATCTTCGGCCTGCAGGGCTGGTTCGGCCCCTACCTTGGCGCGGGCGATCATCCCTGGTTCGGCGAATGGCTCAACGCGCAGGATATCCGCATCATCTTCGCCGTGCCCGGCATCGTACTGGCGACGATCTTCGTGACGTTTCCCTTCGTGGCGCGCGAGCTGATCCCACTCATGCAGGCCCAGGGCAACGACGAGGAATACGCCGCCCTCACGCTCGGCGCAAACGGTTGGCAGACCTTCTGGCGCGTGACCGTGCCCAACATCAAGTGGGGCCTCTTCTACGGCGTCATCCTATGCAACGCCCGCGCGATGGGGGAATTCGGCGCCGTCTCCGTCGTCTCGGGTCACATCCGGGGTGAGACCAACACCATGCCGCTGCACGTTGAGATCCTCTATAACGAATACAATTTCGTGGCCGCCTTCGCCGTGTCCTCCCTGCTGGCCCTGCTGGCCCTGCTGACACTGGTGCTCAAGACCCTTGTGGAGTGGCGGGCGCTAAGGACGGCAGCCTAATTTTTAATGAGCGTCCAAGTCGACAACATCCACAAGGCCTTCGGTCGCTACACCGCCCTCGATGACGTGAGCCTGCAGGTCAAGAGCGGAAAGCTCACAGCCCTGCTCGGCCCGTCCGGCTCGGGCAAGACGACGCTTCTCCGGATCATCGCAGGGCTGGAATATGCCGATGAGGGCAGCGGCCGCATTCGGTTCCATGGCGAGGACGTGACCGATGTGCCGGCCGGCCAGCGCAAGGTCGGGTTTGTATTCCAGCACTACGCGCTCTTCCGGCACATGACGGTGCTGGAAAATATCGCCTTCGGCCTGCGCGTGCGCCGGCACAACCGGCCGACCAAGTCCGAGATCGTTGACCGGGTGCACAAGCTGCTCAAGCTGGTCCAGCTCGAGAACCTCGCCGAACGCTACCCGCACCAGCTCTCCGGCGGCCAGCGCCAGCGCATCGCCCTCGCCCGGGCCCTCGCAGTGGAGCCCAAGGTGCTGCTCCTCGACGAGCCGTTTGGCGCGCTTGATGCCAAGGTCCGGAAGGAGCTCCGCCGCTGGCTGCGAAAATTCCACGAGGAGATCCACCTGACCACGCTGTTCGTCACGCACGACCAGGAGGAGGCGTTGGAGATCGCCGACGAGGTCGTGATCATGAACCAGGCCAAGATCGAGCAGGTCGGCACGCCCCAGGAGGTTTATGACCGGCCGGCGTCGCCGTTCGTCTATCAATTTCTGGGCAATGTGAACGTCCTGCGGGCCTCGGCCTTGGTCAAAGGCAGCGCGCCGGCCAACCCGGCGACGTTGCATAGCAACGGCCGGCTCTACGTCCGCCCGCATGACATCGAGGTGGTACCTCATGAGACCGGCGCGGCCGGCATCGCCGCAGTGCTGCGCTACGTCCATGCGGCCGGCCCACAGGCTCGCCTGACCTTGGAACAGATCGAGACACGCGAGGTGGTGGAGGCCGAGATCTCGCGGGTCGAGCTGGCCCGTCTGAACCTGAAGGTCAACGCGCTCGTCCTGCTTCGGCTCCGTCAGTCACATTCCTTCGCCGAGGACTACGCCATTTAAAACGAATACGGGTATTGCAATCAGGACAAATATAGTAATGTAATTAAGAACTTTATTTTCAACGTATTCAACCCCCATAATACCATGGCTAAGATATACAACGACATCACAGAAACGATCGGGAATACGCCCTTGGTGCGCCTTAATCGCACCGCCGCCGCCCACGGGGCCCAGGCGGAAATCCTCCTCAAACTCGAGTTCTTCAACCCGCTTTCCAGCGTCAAGGACCGCATCGGCTTCGCCATGATCGACGACGCGCTCAAGTCCGGCAAGATTACGAAGGAGACCATCCTGATCGAGCCGACCAGCGGCAACACCGGCATCGCGCTGGCGTTCGTCGCCGCCGCCAAGGGCCTCAAGCTGATCCTCACCATGCCGGAGACGATGACGATCGAGCGCCGCAAAATCCTCAAGATCCTTGGCGCGCGCGTCGTCCTCACGGAGGGACCGAAGGGCATGAAGGGCGCCATCGCCAAGGCCGAGGAGTTGCAGTCCAAGATCCCGAACAGCGTCATCCTCCAGCAGTTCTCGAATCCGTCCAATCCCGCCGTCCACCGCCGCACGACGGCCGAGGAGATCTGGCGCGACACCGATGGCAAGGTCGACATCATTGTCTCGGGTATCGGCACCGGTGGCACCATCACCGGCGTCGGTGAGGTGCTGAAACCGCGCAAGCCCGGCCTGCAGATCATCGCTCTCGAGCCCGACGCCTCGCCCGTCCTCTCGGGCGGCACACCTGGGCCGCACAAGCTGCAGGGCCTCGGCGCCGGCTTTGTGCCCGCCATTCTCAACACCAAGATCTACGACGAGGTGATCCGCGTGAAGGAGGCCGACTCGGCTCCGATCTCCAAACAGGTCAACAGCCTCGACGGCATTCCGATCGGTATTTCCTCCGGCGCCGCCGTCTGGGCTGCCATCCAGCTGTCGAAGCGCCCGGAAAACAAGGGCAAGCAGATCGTTGCGATCATCCCCTCGAGCGCCGAGCGCTACCTCTCATCGTGGCTGTTTGCCGACGTCAACGTCGAGAGCGACTCGATCGAGGACCTCCTCCCGGCCGCCAAGAGCTGAGACAAGGACTTGTCTTTCAACGGGCGGGCTTCGGCCCGCCCGTCTTTTTTTCGCCGGCTTGATACCACCGGTAGAAGCTGACGCAAAAGGCGCCCATGGCGACGGACATTCCAATGAGTTTCATCATCGCGCCGGCCAGCAACTGGTCGCTGGCGGCGTCCAGCACCGTGATGCGCGGCGCATACTCGTAGGTCGGGTAAAGGACGTCGGATGAAAACATGATATAGGCGAAGGCTGGCGTCATGCCGATGATCACCGCCACCAGGTAAAGCATCTGGATGGCGTAACTTGCCGGGGGAAATTCCCGGGAGGGGCTCAGCAGCGGCCACCAATAGAAGAGGGCGGCGCCGAACATCATGAAATGCTCCGCGATGTGTAGGAGGCGGTTTTGCAGCGCCCAGTCATAGAGGTAAGGCAGGTGCCAGACGGAATAGACCGCCGTGTAGATCACGCCGCATATGATCGGGTTAGTGAGCACGTTGAGGAGCGGGCGCAACACGATGCGGCCGGTCACTGGCCGGACCATCCAGTCGGGCAGGCCGAGCAGGAGGAAAATAGCCGCCGGGTAGATGATGATCTGGTGCTGCAGCATGTGCGCGCTGAGCAGGAAGCGCTCGGCGATCTGGTCGAGGGGCGAGCCGACCGCGAGGTAGAAGCAGAGCAGAGCGGCATAGAACCGGATGGCGTGACCGCGCGGGTAGGGCGCCCCGGGCGCGAGTCGCTCCCGTAACGGCCCGGCGAGGATGGCAAAGAGCCAGCCCAGGAAGATCAACCCGCCGATCAGGAAGGGTTCGTTATGCCAGTGGGTCCAGTCGATCATCGCCACCCATTGATAGCCGGAAGGCGGTTAATGGCCACAAAAAGGCAGGGGCCAACACAAGAAAGCCGCGCGGTGGGCGCGGCGGGGGCTGACTGGTTCTGGCTCAAGCCATCGCAACGTGCGCGGCCGGAGCTTCGATCGCCGCAGCGCTCAGCGGCTTGCTGGCTTGGGCGCCGAACAGATGCAGCAGGGCCCACATGGTCCCGCTGGCGAGGACCAATCCGATGAAAAACAGGATCGTGCAGAACACCTTGTCCCACCGCAGGTGCATGAAAAAGAAGATGACGAACATGAACTTCACGGCGGAGAGCAGGCACAGCGCGGTGACGACAAACCATTTCGCGATCGGCAGGTAGACGAGCACGACCTCGACGCCGGTGATGACAGCGAGGATCATCGCGATCGCGATGTAGAAATGGAACTTGCTCGGCTCGTGGTGGCCGGCGTCGGCGGTGGTGGCGGGAGCGGACATGTTAGAGATACTCGAGGAGGTAGACGGCCGTGAAGATGATGATCCAGACGATGTCGACGAAGTGCCAGTAGAGGCCGATGGCCTCGACATCGATGGCGTTCTTCTCGCCGAATTCCACCGGCGAGCTGGTCCGGGCGAACCAGAAAAGGGCGGCGACGGCGGCCGCGCCGACGAGGAAGGGCTTGGCGTGGTGGCTGAAGAGTCCGCCGAGGCTGGCGCCGTAGATGACCTCGATCATGCCGGGCACGAAGAAAATGAAGGCGACGCCGGCCGCGACGGCGATGGCGAGCAGGTGGAGGATATTCGTCAGGAGCCCGCCGCCGTTGGCAGGCTTGAAGGTGCGCACATACATCATGCCGAGCAGCAGAACCCCGATGGCGACGTGCGTGCCGTGAGTGCCAGTGAGCGTGAAAAAGGTGGAGCCAAAGATGCTGTTCGAAAGCGTCATGTGCTTCACCTCGACGAAGTGCGTGAACTCGAAGACCTGGCCGCCGAGGAAGATGCAGCCGAAGAACATCGTGCCGAGCAGCATGGTGC